>JAFGFO010000321.1 GCA_016931085.1 Thermoflexales bacterium | reverse complement strand
GGAATACGGCCCGGCCCAGGTCACGGCGATGCGGCGCAGCTTGGGTTCCATCCAGATGTCCATCGTGTCCACAAAAAAGGCCGGGAAGCCGTAATAAATCAGGATCCCCCCGCGCTTGACCTGCCGCCCAAAGTGCTTGGTCGTCAACGCGTGGGCGTGCTCGTGGATGATGATCAGCCCGAAATTGACTGCCCACAGCAGCAGCAGCCCCAGCCAATACGACCCGCCGGTGGCCACGATGGTGTAACGATGTTCGATCAATACCTGGATGAATCCCCACAGCCCCCCCAGCAGCACGACGATGAACAGGCCCTGGGCCAACGGCGTAAAGAGCAGCCATCCGCCGTAGCGGTACACGGCGCTGATCCAGGGGTCGATGTCCCTCAAGCTGAACTCGCGCTGCACAAATGCCGAAGCGAGCTGCCGCCAGCGATAGGTCCAATCGCGTTGGGCCAGGTGGCTGCGGATCTGCTGGAACAGGTGGGTCGGCTTGTCGACCAGGAAGCCGGCGACTTTGAGCTCGTCGACCAGCGAGCTGATGCGGCCAAAGGCCAGGGTCTGGTAACGCTCGAAAAAAGCCACCACCAGGTCTTTGACCGTGCGCGAGCCATCCATCCACGCCCACAGCGCATAATCCTGCTCGCCCAGCTTGAGATAGGCCGAGTTGGTGGAATTTTTGAGCACGTAATAGGTCACGCCGTCTTCGTGCAGGCGGCGCGCCACGATACCCGGCGCAGCGCGCGGGCGATACGCGGCGGCGTTCACCTGGCTCTTGAGCCAGCTCCACAGGTGAACGAGCGCTGAGCCGGCAGGGGGGGATTGACCGGCCCTGAGCCAGACGCTTGGAATTGCACGGCAATTCGCTTGTGATTGGCTTGGCGAAACGCTCGACGATAGCATCGCCCCTATTATACCCTGTGGTGCGATTCAACGCAACAGATGCCCGCCAGGGCCTTCGAAGAAAATCGCTCAAGTGGGGCAACCTCCCCGAAAGCTTCAAGCTTTCGGGGAGGTAAGTGGGGCGCCAGTCCGCAAAAATGACGCCATTGTGGGGGATGTATGCTTGCAATGGCCTATCGCTTCGAATGCCCGCCCCCACCTTTTTACTTTTGCCTATTTGTATGATATAGTCAGCGTATCGGCAGTCGTCTTTTTCAAAGGAGGCCTGTATGCACCCACTGATCGAAACGATTCTTTCACGTCGCACGATTCGCAAGTACAAAGCGGAGCCGCTGCCGGCCGAGGACCGGGAGCAGATCATCGCCTGCGCACAGCGGGCGCCGACTGGCGGTGGATTGCAGGTCTACAGCCTGGTGCGCGTGACGGACGCCGGGTTGCGCGCGCAGATTGCCCACCTGGCCGGCGACCAGGCCCACGTGCGCGAGGCGGCCGAGTTCTTTGTCGTCTGCGCCGACGTTCACCGTGACCGGGCATTGATCGCGCACCGTGGCGGGCAGCCGGGCGTGGCCTCTGTGATGTCCCTGCTGTATGGCTGCCTTGACGCGACGATCGCGGCCAGTTTCATGGGCCTGGCGGCCGAGGCCTTGGGCTATGGCACGTGTTTCATCGGCGGCATCCAGAACGCATTGGACGAGATCGCTCGCTTGTTGGCGCTGCCCGAGGGTGTGCTGCCGGTGGTAGGACTATGCATCGGCCGCCCGGCCGAGCAGCCTGAGCAGCGCCCCCGCATGCCTCTTGACGTGATCGTGCACGAAAATGCCTACGGCCAGTTGACGCCGGACGATCTGGATCGCTGCTACGCCGCCCAGGCGGCGGCCAGCTCCAGCGGCGATTGGTTCCGCACCGTCAATCGTTACCTGGGCGCGGGCGGCGTGATGGACAAGCGCGAGCCTATTGCGCGGCAGACGTTGGCGCAGCAGGGACTGTGGCCGTGCGGACCTGGGACGTGAAAGCTGCAAACTTGAGCGCTAGCGCAGAACTTGTGCGCGCCATGGAAAACAAACAGGGGGAAGGGCTCGTGCCCTTCCCCCTGTCGTTTGTATCCCGATCAAGAGGGTGGATTGTTAAAAGTTTTTGAAGATGACCGGGAGGAAGATTGTATAGCCTGTCTGCACCGGGATGGTAGCGGGTGCGATAGTGTAGCTGGCAAACTGATCTTGCAGTTGGATGGTGTTGGTCAGGACATCACCGCTTGCACTGGTGTCTACTCGCGCGGCGAAGGTGATGTGGATGGTGTTGGGCAAGTAGAGTGAGCCGCCAACCGCCGGATCTGGTTCGAGATAGTCCTGGGTGTGGGCTACCAGCGTGTTGCCTGTGAAGGCAGCGCTAAAGCCTGTCAGGTTCAGGTCCCAGCTCAGGCTGTTGGCCTCGTAGCTCAGGCCGGCCGGCAGTGTGTCGGTCAGGATAAAGCCGGCGCCGTACGTGCCGCTGTTGACGATGGTGATGGTGTAGGTGAGCACCTCGCCGTCCTGTGCTACGTCGTCGCCGCTGGCGTCAACCACGGCCTTGCTTGAGGTGGACAGGTCAGGCGTGCCAGCTATGAACTGCACGCGGCCCTCGACGACCGGTGCGACCGGCGCGGTCTGAGCCTTGAGATAGTCGATGACGGCGTCGCGCACGTAGAACTGGGTGTCGGTCACCATCTGGCCGAGCGGCCACAGGGTCTGCCCGCTGTCGTTAAAGCTGCACGAGCCGGCCGCCAGGTAGTTGACGGTCGACACGTTATAGTAGGTGTCGGCGTCCGTAAAGTCGACCGGCTGGCCTTGGATCTTGAGCGAGATGACGTTGTTGCCGTCGGGCGCGGTGTGCTCGTACACGATCTGGTTACCGGCGTCGGTGTCCAGGAAGCAAGTGGTGTAGCGCGGTACCACGTAATAGTTGTCGTACGAGCGCTGCAGCACGGTTTTGAGCTGCGGTCCGTTCATGCGCAGCACCACCAGCGAGTTCTCGTACGGCATCAGCGTGTACATATCGCCGACCGTCAGCGTGACCGCGGCGGACGGGGCACGCAGGCCAGGTGTGGCCCCCAGTGCAACGGCTTTGTTGCTCATCGCGCCGGACAAGTGTACGTCTACGTCGACGCCGTTGTGCGTCAACTCGTACACGGCCGCATCCGCCTGCAGGTTACCACCGCTGGTTTCCTCGGTAAAGGCAGTCCGCGCGTCGATCGGGGTCGTGGTGTAGCCGATGACCTGCTGGGTATAGTTGGTCAGCGTGATCACGAACGGTGCCAGGTAGTCGGACATCTCGGCATCGGTGGTGGTATCCTTGGCCTCGAGCAGTGTAGCCTGCCGCGACTCGATCTTGTAGCCGTCGGTGTCGTTGCCGCTCAGGCCGATCGTGATCTTGCCCAGGTACTGCGCATAGGCCGCCGCTTGGCCGATCAAGGTCCCGGTCGGGTTGATGGTGGATGTGACGAACGCGCCCGACATGAGCCGCGTGTGGCTGTGCGCGCCCACGATCACGTCGATACCAGGCACTTCCTGGGCGAGCATCTCGTCGTTTTCGACCTCGTCTGGATAGCGCGGGTCGAATCGATAGCCGATGTGGGTCAGGCCGACCAACACATCCGGCTTTCCGCCAGCCACGATCTGCGACACCATGTTCTTGGTCGCGGTGAGGGCCGGCGAGAAAGTCAGGCCTGGGATGTTGCTGGGCAGCTCGTAGCGCGGCACGCGCGGGTTGGTCAGGCCAAAGATGGCTACGTCTATCCCGCCCACGGTCAGCGTGATATAGTCTTTCACGTTGTCGTTGATAAAGCCGTAGGCGCCATCGTCATCCACGTTGGCGCTGCCCAAGATCGGGGCGTCGACTTGCCCCAGCATGGAGGCAAAAGTGGCCCTGCCAAAGTTGTACTCGTGGTTGCCGAGCACCATCGCGTCGTAATCGAGCAGGTTCAGGCCGCCCGCGATCGGGCTGGGTGTGGCGTTGCGGAAGTACTGAGCGAAGGCGTTGCCCTGGAAGGTGTCGCCGGCGTCCAGCAAGATGGTGTTGGGGTTCTTGGCCCGCTCGGCCTTGATGTGCGAGGCCAGGTAGACCATGCCCTCGGGCGTGGTGCCATAGAACGTTTCCGGCCAGGTGCCGTGGATGTCGTTGGTGTGCAGGATGGTGAGCACCTTGTCCAACATCTTGATGCGGCCCTCGATCTGCGGTGTGACGGGCGAGAACTGCTCCAAGTACTCTTTGACAGCCTGCTCGAGCGCTGGGCCAAAGTCGTACGGATTGATGGCCTGAGTCCCGAAGACGCTGTAACCGTCGCCGCCTTTGCGCACATAGTCGTTGGTCACGACCTTATAGATAGTAGTTGGGTTGAGCGGGATGTACTGGGTGCCGCTGAGCACCTCGGCCGACAGGATGCGCGAGCCAACCGCCAGGCTGGGCGACCAGGTGAAGCGCATGCCGGCAATCTGCGGGAAGCGACCCTGCTGGTCCGGGTAGCGGCTCACGCCGTTTTCCAACGCCAGGATCAGGTTTGCCCCCGTGATTTCAAAGGTGGCGATCGAGTTGCCGAACGGCAGCACCCCGATCACGTCACCAAAGGTGACAGGCCCGGCGATAAGAGGGGCGCGCAGGCCGCCGCCGTTTTGAATGGCGATCTGGTACTGATTGCCTGGGTCAATCGAATTGACCTTCCACAGCATCGCGTCGGCCACCAGGTTGCCCATCAAGCACTCGCCCAGGCGGCAGATGGTGTTGCCGCCAACGTCGATGGGGAGGTCTACGGTCGTGGTGCCGACCAGGGTCGCCTTGAGCTGCTCGACCGGCACTTTGTAGGTGGGTGTGAGGATGGCTTCGATGGCCGGGTCCTTGACGATGGTGTTGGCCATGAAGATCGGGTTGCCGGCGTAGGCGGTCACGAGACCCTGATCGTCAAAGCTCACGTCCAGCCGCCCCAAGAAGGTGCCCCACTGGTAGTCGGTCACAACCAGCACCGGGTTCCCGTCGGCCGCGTTGACCACGGTCGGGTAGGGACCCTCAGGCAGCAAGGGGGAATACTTGGGATAAACGGGTGGTGTGAAGGTGATGGGGGTGGTCGGCGTGTAGATGAAGGTGTGGCTGTGGCCACCGACGATGACGTCCACCCCGGTGATGACCGCCGCCAGGCTCAGGTCCTCGGCGTAGCCCATGTGGGTCAGGGCGATGATCTTGTCGACGCCCTGGGCCGCCAGCGCGTTGACGGCGGCTTGCAGGCTGGCCGCCGGGTCGTTAAAGACCACGTCTGCTCCAGGACTGGATAGATAGGCCGTTTCAGGCGTCGTCAGGCCGACGATGCCGATAGGCTCGCCGCCCTTGGTGACGATCGTGCTGGCCTCGATCTTGCCGGCCAGGGAAGCCTCTGCGCTGGCGTCGATGTTGGCGCTCAAGATGGGGAAGTTGGCTCCGCCGATGAGTGTCGCCAGTTCCGCCGGCCCAAGGTCAAACTCGTGGTTGCCCACCGCCATGGCGTCGTAGCCCAGAGGGTTCATGGTGGCGGTCACAATCTCGGACTTGAACAGGTAGTAATACAAGCCGCCCAGGGATTGATCGCCGGCATCCACCAACAGTGTATTGGCTTCGCCTACCTCAGTGCGCACTTGCTCGATCGCTGTGGCCAGGCGAGCCGCGCCAGCGATACAGTTAGCGGGCGAGTATGGCTTGCAGTCGCTGCCGTCGCGGTCGTATTCGTCCACGTGGCCGTGAACGTCGTTGGTGTGCAGAATGGTGATGTCCACTGCCGCGCTGGGCGCGGCCGGGCTGGCCAGCTCTTCTGGCCCGGCGTTGGGCTGCGCGAAAGCGGACAGCGGCAGCACGAGGCCCAGGACGATGGTCACGATCAGTGTTTTGTGCATAGTACGAAACATATTTCCTCCTAAATGCAATACTTTTCAAATAGCATTCCGGAGTCGAGCCTTTCGCTTTGCGTCCTTTGGAAGGCGGAAGATTCCGGCTCGCTCTGCGCGCCAAGGGCGAAAGCCTCTAGTCCAGCGCTTATTTGAATGGTATTGCTCCTAAATGTGGTTTGTAAACAGGTGAGATACACGAACAATCAAACGGTGAAAACTGTACTTGTTTCGGCGGCACCTCCTTTCTTTGTCACTTCTCCGGCGCAGCCCAGTGTGGCCCAGGAGAACGTTTTAGCAAAAAGTACATCGCTTCTATACGCCGGGTGTGCCTATGTCACGACGCTGGATGGTAACCAGGTTCGAGATTGGGACTTGCGTGTCCCCAGTTCAAGATCAGTGCTTGCAAAACAGTATTTTACCACAAAAGGGCCAGGATACCAACATGGCAATTGCACTCCTGTCCCACTTGTATAACGGGGAAAAGACCATTCGGATACTGGGGATTGCAAGGTGCATTTCGCCTTGGGCGAAATGCACCCCAACTCCACAGCGCTTTTTCATCAAAGCCGCAAATGTGGTATACTGAATGTAAATGTCGTGCGTTATACCTTGCTATTCTTGAGGCAGACGCAGTACGTTATTGCTTAGGCCAGGTGTATAACTATGTCCGAACTCTTTACCGTCGTGCCGCCTTCGGTGGCGCTGCACCGCTTGTGGGGCCTGCTGCCTGGCTCACCCCCTGCGGAACGCATCCCCACCGCATCGGCGCTTGGCCGCGTGCTGGCCGAGACGCTGAGCTCGCCGGTGGCCCTGCCGGCGTTTGCACGCAGCACGATGGACGGCTACGCCGTGCGCGCCGCCAGCACCTTCGGCGCGACGGAAAGCCTGCCAGCCTACCTGGCCGTGATCGGCCAGGTGCCGATGGGGCAGGCGCCGGATTTCGTGGTGGAAAGCGGCCAGGCGGCGGTCGTGCACACCGGCGGCATGCTGCCGCCCGGCGCGGACGCGGTGGTGATGGTCGAGCGCACCCAGAGATTGGACGACGCCACGATCGAGGTGCTGCGCGCAGTGGCCGTGGGCGAGAACGTGACCCAGGTCGGCGAGGATGTCCAGCCAGATGCCGTGCTGCTGGAGGCCGGTCACATTTTGCGCCCCCAAGACACCGGCGGCCTGATGGCGCTGGGCATCACCCGCCTGAACGTGGCGCGCCAGCCGCGCGTGGCCATCATTTCCAGCGGCGACGAGGTCGTGCCGCCCGAGCAAGAACCCGCTCTAGGCCAGGTGCGCGATGTGAATACCTATACCGTGTCCGGCCTGGTGACGCACGCCGGTGGCATCCCCCTGCCGCAAGGCATCATCGGCGACGATTTCGAGGCGATGCGGGCCGCCGCCCAACGCGCCTTCGAGATGGCCGACGTGCTGGTCTTTTCGGCCGGCAGCTCGGTTTCCGCCCGCGACATGACGGCCGACGTGATCAATACCCTGGGCCAGCCGGGCGTGCTCGTCCACGGCATCGGCGTCAAGCCTGGCAAACCGACCGTGCTGGCCGTCTGTTCCGGCAAGCCCGCCTTTGGCCTGCCGGGCAACCCGGTCAGCGCGATGGTGGTGGCCGATCTGCTCCTGGTGCCGGTGATCTGGCGCTTGCAGGGTGTAGACACCCCGCCTCGCTGCCATTCGGTCCAGGCCCGCTTGACGCATAACATCGCCTCGCTGACCGGGCGCGAGGACTATGTGCAGGTCAAGCTGTCCGAAAGGGAGGGCGAGCTGTGGGCCGAGCCGGTTTTCGGCAAATCCAGCCTGATCTATACCCTGGTCAAGGCCGACGGCATGCTCAAGATCCCGCTCGACGTCGGCGGCTTGCAGGCCGGCGAGTGGGTGGACGTGCGCTTGTTTTAAGAGATAGAGACGGCAGATAGAGAGGGATCCAGGCAGGGAGAATAAACATGATGGACTATGTCGTCGTGGGTTTAGTTGGCTTTGTCGCTGGCGTGCTGAGTTGGTGGCTGGTGAGCCGTTCTCGGCTCATTGCTTTGCAGACGCAACAGGGCCATGCCCAACAGCGAGCGGCTCAATTGGAGACCCTGGTGGGGGAGCTGCGCCGCCGGCTGGCCGAGCTGGAGCTGCAATTGCGTCAGGCCCCGCCAGCGGCGGGACAGCCGCCGCAGACGAGCTCAGGCGAACACAGCCGGCTCCGGCAGTCGGAAGACGAGCTGGCCCAGGCTCGCCAGCGTGTGACGCTGCTCCAGGCGCAGTTGACCACGGTCAAGGGACGCCTGCCGCGCTTGGAGGACGACGTCGTGCAAGCCAGGCAGCGCGCCGCCACAGCCGAGGCAACGAACCAGGAGCATTTAGCCGAAGTGAGGGTCGCGCAGGAACGGGCCGAAACGCTTCAAAATCAGTTGGAACAGGCGGCCGAACGCATTTACCAACTCGAACAGGAGCTGGCACGTGCCCAAGCCCACCCCCAAGAGCTGCCTGGCCAGCCGCTGGCTCGTGAAGCAAGACAGGTGATCGCAAGCCCCTCACCAGGCATACAATTCCCAGTGGGGATACGCTTACCGTGTCCCCCCCGGCTCGCGGCTGAGGAGCTGACAAGTGTAGCAGATGAAGCGCCCCAGATCCTCAGGCCCTCTGAATCGGACGAGCCCAAAGACGTATCGCCTCAAACCCTTGAGCTCCCTGAGATAGACCAGCCCGAAGAGAGGGTGCCCCCACCAGGGATGAAAGCTTACTGTACCAAATGTCGGGCCAAGCGCGTCATGGTCGACCCGGAGCGGGTTTTGCTGGCCAACGAGCGCCCGGCCTGGAAGGGTACCTGCGCTGCGTGTGGATCCTCTGTGTTCCGTTTTGCCAAGAGCTGAGTATGACTCTTGAAATAACTCTAATTTTACCGCGAAGGCGCGAAGGACGCTAAGAAAATTAAGGTATGGGACGCAAGATTTACCTGCAAGACATAGCCCTCGATCAGGCCTGGCAGCGCTGGACCTCGGCCCTGGAGGAGGCCGGCTGCTGGCAGGCACTCGAAGGAGAGGATGTGCCGGTCGACCGGGCCTTGGGGCGGCTGACGGCCGGCCCGGTCTGGGCGGCCGTCAGCTCGCCGGCCTACCACGCCAGTGCCATGGATGGCTACGCTGTGCGCGCGGCCGATACCGTGGGCGCCACCGAGACTTTGCCGCTGCGCTTGAGCCTGGGCGAGCAGGCCCAGCCGGTCAATACCGGCGACCCGCTTCCAGCCTGGGCCGACGCGGTGGTCATGATCGAACACGTGCAGGAAATAAGCAATAACACGTCGCAAATCGCCGCCATCGAGCTCCGCGCCGGCCTGGCGCCCTGGACGAACGTGCGCGCCATGGGCGAGGACATGGTGGCCACCGAGTTGGTGCTGCCGGCCAATCACACCCTGCGAGCAGTCGACCTGGGCGCGATAGCCGCTTGTGGCCACCCAACCGTGCGCGTGCGCCGCAAGCCGCGGGTGGCCATCCTGCCGACCGGCAACGAGCTGATCACAGTCGAGGACCTGGGACGCGAGCGAGCCGGCCGGCTGCATCCGGGCGATATCATCGAGTACAACAGCATCGTGCTGGCCGCCCAGGTTGAGCAGTGGGGCGGCCTGCCCACGCGTTGGCCCATCGTGGCCGATGACTATGATCGACTCAAAACGGCCATCCTGGAGGCGGCCGGCCAACATGACCTGGTGCTGGTCAATGCCGGCTCGTCGGCCGGCAGCAAGGACTATACCGCCCGCGTGGTGGAGGAGGTCGGCAACCTGCTCGTCCACGGCGTCGCCGTGCGCCCCGGCCACCCCGTCATCCTGGGGCTGGTCGACTCAAAGCTTGACACTCAAAACTCGAAACTCGAAACTCGAAACTCGATTCCCCTTATCGGCGTTCCCGGCTATCCGGTCTCGTGTGCCCTGACGGGCGAGATCTTTGTCGAACCGACTTTGGCCAGGTGGCTGGGGCGGGAGCCTGTGCGCAAGCCGGCTGTGCAAGCTGTCATCACCCGCAAGCTGCTCAGCCCGATGGGCGATGACGAGTGGGTGCGGGTGGCAGTCGGGCAGGTGGGGGAGCGCACTGTGGCCGCGCCGCTCAGCCGGGGGGCAGGCGTGATCACATCCCTGGTGCGCGCCGATGGCATCGTGCGCATCCCGCGCTTTTCAGAGGGCGTGAACGCCGGCGAGACGGTCACGGTCGAGTTGTACACCGAAGCAGGCGCTTTGGCTAAAACGCTCGTCCACATCGGCAGTCACGACGTGACGCTGGATTTGCTGGCGCAGTACCTGGCGGAGACTCGCCCCGGCTTGCGCCTAAGCTCGGCCCACGTTGGCAGCCTGGGTGGGCTGCTGGCACTGCGGCGCGGTGAGGCCCACTGCGCCGGCTGCCACCTGATCGACCCGCAGACGGGCGAGTACAACCTCAGCTACGTCAAGCAGTACCTGCCCGGCTTGCCGGTGGTGCTCGTGACCCTGGTCCAACGCGAACAGGGCTTGATCGTGGCCGGGGGCAATCCCAAGGCCTTCCGCTCGCTGTCTGACCTGGCCCGCCCCGATGTGCGCTTTGTCAATCGCCAACGCGGCGCCGGCACGCGCGTGCTGCTGGACTATCGCCTGGGGCAGTTGGGCCTCGAGCCTGCCCGGGTGCAGGGTTACGAGCGCGAGGAGTACACGCACCTGGCCGTGGCGGCCGCCGTGCAAAGCGGCCTGGCTGATTGCGGCCTGGGCATCGCCGCGGCGGCTTACGCGCTGGGACTGGACTTTGTGCCACTCGAGCAGGAGCGCTACGACCTGGTGATCCCCCGCGCTTTTTACGAAGGTGAGCTGATACAAGCGGCGCTGGACGTGATCCGTAGCCAGGCCTTCCGCCGGGCGGTGATGGCGCTGCCGGGTTATGATACGACCAGGAGCGGACAAGACCATGCCTAATCTGCTTGACTTTAATAACATCTTTGACACGCTGCGCGAGATCGACCTGAACGCCCTCCGCGAGCAGGCTGAAGCGCCGCTGCGCGTGCTCGTCCTGGGCGGAGAAGGGGTGGGCAAGTCCACGCTCATCGCCCAATTGCTGACGGGCGCGCGGCCTGACTTGCCGGCCGGCCAGTTGCCGCTGGTGGGCGAATCACGTTTTGACGGACGTATCGTGCTGGAGGGGATTGACCTGGTGCTGTTGGTGCTGGACGCCAGCCAGCCCCTTCATCCGCGCGAGCGTGAGGCCTTCGATACCCTGACCCGCTATCACCTGCCCCTGGTCGTGTGCTACAACAAGGCTGACTTGGCCGTGGATACCCAGGCCGTGCTCAACGAAGCGTTAGCATGGTCGTCGTCGGCCCAGGTTGTGGCGATTGCCGCGCCGGATCGTGACTCACTGCTGCGGGCGCTGGCGCCGGCCATATTGCGCTTGTTTCGCGGGCGCGAGGTGGCATTGGCGCGACGCTTGCCGCTGCTGCGCGAGACGGTCTGTCGCAAGCTGATTGACGACGCGTGCATGACCAACGCTAGCTACAGCCTGAGCACCGGCCTGGCCGAGATCGTGCCTATCCTGGATATTCCGCTCAACGTGGGTGATACCATCGTCCTGACCAAGAACCAGGCTGTCATGGCCTACAAGATCGCGTTGGCGGTCGGACTGGAGAGCGACTGGCGCAAGACCCTGCCGGAGCTGGCCGCCGTGGTGGGGAGTGGCTTCCTGTGGCGGCAGGTCGGACGCGGGTTGGTGGGCCTGATCCCGGTGTGGGGTATCATCCCCAAGGTAGGAGTCGCCTATGCCGGCACGTACGCGACTGGACAGGCGGTGTATCAGTGGTGTGTCCACGGCGAAAAGCTCAGCCAGGAGCGGCTCAAGCAGTTGTACGCCGAGGCCTTTGAGCGCGGCAAGCAGTTGGCCCGTTCGCTGCGAGAACGCGCTGAGAAAAAGCCCGTCCCGCCCGGCGAGGCAGGCGGCCAGGGCAAAAGACGTTGGTGGCAGTTGAGCTGGCCGCGTTGGAAGCTGACGCGCCCGGCCTGGTTGGCCCTGCCCCCCCCGACCCCACGCTGCGAGCAGTGTGGCCACAAGCTGCCCAAGGATGCCCGCTTTTGCGCCCGCTGCGGCGCGGCGGCAGGTGGAACGGAGCCAGATGCGTAAAACGTAATGCGTAATGCGTAATCTTGTTACGTTTCACGTTTCACGTTCAAGTCGGCCGCCACGTCGCGCAGGATGTCGTCCAGTGTGTGGCGTGGCTGCCAACCGAGCAGCGCTTGGATTTTGCGCGTGTCGGGCACGCGCCGGCGCATGTCCTCGAAATCGCTCCCTAACTGCTGGTAAGGCACGAAGTGGATTGGCGAGACGCTGCCGGTGATGGCCTTGGCGTGCTCGGCCAGCTCCAAGATGCTCACTTCCTCGGTGCTGCCGATGTTGTGGATTTGCCCCACGGCTCCGGAATGCTCCAACAGGCCAGCGATAGCGCGTATCACGTCGGTCACGTGGCAAAAGCAGCGCGTTTGCTGCCCGTCGCCGTGGACCAGGAGAGCCTCACCCCGCAGCGCCCAGTTGACAAAACGCGGCACGACCATGCCGTATTGCCCGCTCTGACGGGGTCCCACCGTGTTGAACAAGCGAAAGATCACTGCCGGCAGCCCTTGTTCGCGGTGATAAGCCAACGCCAGGAATTCGTCCATCGCCTTGGTCTCGGCGTAGCTCCACCGCCCGCGCGTGGTGGCGCCCATGACGCGATCGTCGTCTTCGCTGAAAGGTACTTGCTCGCTTTTGCCGTACACCTCGGAGGTAGACGCCAGCAGCACTTTTTTCCCGTAGCGGGCTGCCGCGCGCAGAACCGCCTCGCTGCCCAGGATGTTGGTCTCGATGGTGCGTATGGGGTGATCGAGGATCAACTGTACGCCAACCGCCGCCGCCAGGTGGACTACCGCGTCACATTCGCTCACCAGGCGATCCAGCACCAACGCGTTGAGGATCGTCTCGCGCACAAAGCTAAAGCCAGGCTGCTGGTGCAGGGCAGCGATATTGTCCAGCCGCCCGGTCGACAGGTCGTCAATGGCCGTTACCTGGCAGCCCTCCTCCAATAACAACTGGCACAAGTGCCCGCCGATAAAGCCGGCCCCGCCGGTTACAAGGATTTTTGAGTGTGGCATTATCTTATCTGTTGAGTAGCACTGCCGCGAAGGATAGCGGGCATGTAGTAGCGATCGGATGCGATCAGCACCTGTCCGGTGACGGTGTTGTTGGCCATGTCACGCTCGACGCTCGTGTCGGTCAGGTGCGCGCTCAGCCTGAGCAGGTAGACGCCGGCCGAACTTGTGGTCCAAGTGAACGAGATGGGGACGGACTGGCCCGGCGCCAGGCTGGCCAGCCTGGCCAGCTCTGCGTACGGTGGAAGACCACCTGGCCGATCGACTTGCAGGGTGATCGTTAGCTCGGGTGAGGTATACGCGCCCGTGTTCGCCAGCGCGGTCGAGATGGTCACCGTGATGGAGGGTAGATCACCCAGGAAGGGCTGAGCGGGTGTGTGCGATAGCTTTGACCAGCCCAGGTCGGAGCGCATGTCCAGGACGCGGGTGGCCACATTGTTGGAACGCACAGGCTCGACGAGCGCCCGGTCGGGATCGGTCGCCGCCTCGACTGTGTAGAGGCCAGCCTGGGTCAAAGGCCACGTGAATGCGATCGCAGTCTGTTGGCCAGGCAGCAGATCGATGACGCGCGTGGCCGTGTAGGCTGGGCCAGGGGTGTGAGCGCGGGTCACCAGCAGCCGGGTGGCAGCATCGTAAGCCGGCCACAGCCCGTCGTTCGTCACCGTGAAGGTCGCTCGTGCCGTTGCCGGCGTCGCGCTCGCGTAGAGTTGAGTGGCCAGGTCCGGCACGGCATGGTAAAAGTAGCTCACGGCGTTGTTGGCCGTGCTAGGCTCGGAGAGCTTAGCTTCCGCGTCGGCCAGGAAAGAGAAGGCGTACACGCCTGGCCGGGTGATGGGCACGGCATAGGCCAGTGAGCGGGTGAACTTGGGCAGGATGTCGAGAGCCTGGCTGGTGCTAAAGATGAGCTGGCCAGACAGGCTATCGGAGACCACGGTCTGCATCAGGGTATCCCTGGCCGGCCAATTGCCTGCGTTGCTGATCGTCATTCGCACGGTAGCCGTCACGGCCCCGGGCCAGGCTGGCTTGATCGCCACCGACATCCGGGCAGCCAGCTCAGGCCGCAGGTCGAGCGTGACACTGCGCGTGTTGTTAGCCGGCCGGACGTCGGCGGCGCCTGGCACGAGATCGGCCCGCAAGGTGTACACTCCTGGGCTGGTCGCTACCCACTCGGATTGCGTCAAGACGGTGTCCTGGTAGCGCGACAAGGGCTGCCGGATGGGGTGAAGGGAGACGAGCTGATCGCCGCCGGTGGAAGGCTTGGAGTAGAACTTGAGCGTCGCGCTGGTCGATGGCGTATTGCCCATCTCGGCTGCGATGGATTGCAGGCTGACCGTCACCCGTTCGCTGCCGATGGCCGGGATGGCCGGGAAGGACCACAAAGCCTGGTCGTTGTAGGCTGTCACGCGCGGCGCGGCGTAAGCGGCAAAGGCCCGGCCGATGACGGATAAACTCCCGTTCAGGTAGAACAGATCGCCGTTGTAGATGTTGTTGTCGTTGGTCGCGTACCAGTTCCACAACTGCACCAGGCGATTGCCGTCGGCGCCGCAGCCAATAGCCGGGTCGGTGGCGCTCAGAAAATAGTCAAAGGTTTCTGTCATATACCGGGCTACCCTGGCCTCGGTGAAGCACACCTTGGGCTGAACGCCTTCATCGCAGTAATCGGTTGGCCACAACACGCCGTACTCGGTGATGATCAGCGGTTTGTCTTGTTCGCCTTTGGCAGCCATCCATGTCCGCATATCCCTGACCAGGCCACTGATGATGGCCATATCCACCGAGGCGCGCATGGGATAGTCTATGCCGTTGTGGGTGGCGCCAGGTGGTGTGCCGCCTCCCCACGAGCCAGCTACCTCGCGCAATGCGTACAGGTGGATGTTCCACAAATCGGTGGGCAGCGTGGTGCTATAGGATTGGGTGTAGGCGTCCCACACCTTGTCCAGGTATTCCAGCCGGATCGGCGTGGGCTGTACGATCGCGCCGATGGCGAGGCGCGCGCTGGGATCGTGGCGCTTGATGAAGGTGTACAGGTTATGGTAGACCTGGGCATAGGTATCGGGCATGACCGGCGAGCAGTTGTAGATCGAGTCTGGCTCGTTGCCGATCATCCACAGCGCGCCAGGGTTGGCGGCCAGGTTGTCGATCAAAGTGCTGCCGGTGATGTGGGTCACTTCGGTGATCGCCGAGGCTGGCCGCTTGGATATGCTGCAGGGGCCGGTGTTGACGCTCAAATAGATCGTCTGCCCATATTCCAGTTGATCCGGGTGCGGCGGGTTGAGCCTGGCGGCCCAGTCCAGGTACCAGCCGGCGTGCAGTTGGGCCACGTCGAAACGCTCGATCGTGATGCCGCCCCCCACGCTGATGCCAAAGCGATTGTTCTCGGACGGGTAGGGGGGAAAGAAAAAATCGCCGCTGTCGACCGAGTACAGCGCGCCATTTCTTAATGGCGCGGCCGTAGCTTGCCCCTCGGCCGCCGTCAAGACGAGCTCCAGGCCGAACAGCCCGGCCAGCACGGCCGCCAGCAGGATAGACAGGCGATAGGCCAGGCAGCGCCGGGCCTGGTAGGATGGCGTGCAATCAAGTCGTTTCATTGTAGCCCCGATTGTAACACATTTGTGGCTGGCTGGCAAAGGAGGAGCGGGTCTCAGACCCGCCCTTACATATTACCTGATCACCAGTGGCAAGTAGCTCGGCCAGGCGACGCGCGTGACCCACACCGCGTGGTTGTCGCGCAAAGTCTGGTCAGGCATTTGGCTCTGTATCGTCGCCGAGCTCGTATAGACCCAGCCCAGGCACAGGGTAGCACATTCCGGCGTGGCGACCAGGCTGCGCGTCGTCGTGAGGCTGTGCGCCGGCAGTGTTGCAATAGTCCATCTCTCCGGCTGCGGCCTGGCCAGGCCATACGCCAGGCGCAAGGTGACGGTCACCTGCTCCGCCGGACGCTCCCCACGATTGCCATAGGCCAGGGTATAGGAGATGGGTTGGCCGGGCAGGACGAGCCTCGGCCCATCCAAGCGCACCCACAGCTCCGGCAAGGACTCCAGCGCGGCCACGGCCCGGTAGGCGTTGACGCGCCCGTGGCCGGTGGCGGCGTCAACGCCGGCCGTGCCCGCGTCGTCGGCGGTCTCGAGCAGTTGCGAGATGACTTGACTCACTGCCAGGTCTGGCCGGCGCGACCAGACCAGGGCGGCCGTGCCGGCCACGTGTGGCGTGGCCATCGAGGTGCCCGACTTGGTGAAATAGTTGCCGAGGTACCAGGTGCTGTAGATGTCTGTCCCCGGCGCGGCCAGGTCGACCTGCGGCCCCTGGTTGGAAAAGGACGCCCGTTCGTCTGTGGCGTCGGTGGCGGCCACGGCCAGGACCGGCTCGTAAGCGGCCGGGTAGAGCACCGCCCCACCGGTGTTGCCGCTGGCGGCCATCACCAGCACGCCACGGCTGCGGGCGTAATCCACCGCCGCCCGCAGCGCCTGCGAGTCCTCCGACCCACCCAGGCTGAGGTTGACGACGCGCGCGCCGTTGTCGGCGGCGTAAACGATGCCGGCGATGATGTCGCTGTACCAGCCGTTGCCGAACTGGTCGAGCACCTTGACCACCATGACGCGCGCGCCCCCGGCTATCCCGGCCACGCCTAGCCCGTTATCGGTGGCCGCCGCCGCGATGCCGGCCACGTGCGTGCCGTGCCCATAGTCGTCGACCAGCTTGGCGTCTTCGGCCGGGGTGTAGCTGCCATCGTAATAGCGGTGGAAAAAGTGCCAGCCGTGCACGTCGTCGGCCTTGCTGTTGCCCTCGTCGTCCAGCCCGTTGGCCGGGATCTCGCCCGGATTGGTCCACATCTGGCCGGCCAGGTCCTCGTGGTCGAGATCGATCCCCGAATCCAGCACCGCGATGACCACCTCGGCCGAGCCGGTGACGATGGACCAGGCCGCCGGCGCCTCGATGCGCGCCGGCGCCCACTGCTGCGGCCAGCCGGGGTCGTTGGGGAGGAAGAGGGAGTAGGAAGTAGGAACGCTTTGCGGGGAGTAGGGACGCTTTGCGGGGAGTAGGGACGCTTTGCGGGGAGTAGGAAGTAGGTCACGCTTGTAGCGTGACGATTCCCGCGCAGGAGTAGAGACGCTTTGCGGGGAGTTGGGAAGGTCGGCGGAATGGGCGGCATAGTCCAGCTCGGCAAAAATTAGGCGCTCGTCGCGGCGCATCGCCTCCAACGCGGCGCACTCCTGGCCGGGCGGCACGCGCAGCGACCAAATTTGGGTGTTCTCAGTGCTGAACATTTCTGACCGCGCGTATGATGTATCTGCCAACGCGCCGTCGAGTAGGGAAGATGTGTTCAGGCCGCGCGGCAGGCCGGCCAGCACGACTCCCGGCGCGTAAACACCGCTACAGTCCAAGGCCGCCTCGAGCTCTTCGAAAGCGATGGCCGCCGCTGGCTGCCGGCCGAAAAGTGCCGCCAATTGACCTGGCTGGCTTACACTGACGACCAACAGCAGCCCGGCCAGCAGCCATACCTTTCGCCAGTAGGCAGTGGAGCGCATAGTCTTCAACCTTAACCTCAACCTTAACCTCAACCTTAACCTCCATTGTATCACACCCGGCCAGAAAAAACAGCCGCCAAGGGGAAATCCTTGGCGGCTGTGTGCTATCCGGTACTATCGCTCTGCCCGGAAGAGCTATCTGCCTGCCTGGCTAGAAGGCCTTCATGATGAGAGGCAGGAAGAGGTCGTAGGTCGCGACCGTGATGTTGACCGTGGCTCTCGGCCCGAGCACGACGCCGGCCGGGCTGCTCAGCTCGGCGCTGATGGCGTGCGCGCCTAGTCCGAGCTGGGCCGAGGTCGTGGTAGTCACTAAGGACCCCACCATCACGCCGTCAATCCACAGATTCCATTGGCCATTGGCCGGGATGGCCAAGTTGGTCGTGGCGATCTGGATGGGGACGGTGGCGGTGAAGGCCCGGAAGACCTGGTTGGCCGCCGGGCTGACGAAGCGGACGGTCGGCGCTGTGACGACGGTGCTCACGCTGGCCGACGTCGCGCTCGCGCCGTCAAAGGCGTCGATGCGCGTGGTGAGTGTCCCATTCACCAGCGGCAGCGCGTGCGTGCCGGTGGCGACCACCGTCAGCGTGTAGCGCTCGCCGGGGTACATCTGGGCCGCTGTCCACTGGTAGGTGGTGCCCGGCATCAGCATCAACGTGCCGGCACTCGACTGCGAGCTTACCAGTTGCAGGCCGTCCGCCAGCGTGTAGGTGATGGCGATGTTGTTGGCCACGTGGGCGCCGGCATTCTCGATCACGGTCTGGTAGGTCACCGTGTACACCTCGGGGCCCTGGGCGATGACAGACGATGTGCCGCTCGAGACGATGCTCACCTGCTGGTTGAACACCTCGATCATGGCCGCCGTGACGGCGTTGCCGCTCTGGGCGGCCGCGCCGGTCAAGCGAACGACCCAGCCGTACTGTCCGCCGCCTTCGGCCGGGTTGCCCTGGCCGCCGTTATAGCCCAGGCCGGTGTTGGCGCCGAGCCAGTAGCAGCCCAGGGCGCCCGTGTATGGCCCGTCGAGATACGGTTCGCACTCGAAGCGGAACTCTTGGTTGCCCGTGTAGCCGGGTGCCTTGAGTGGGTAAGAGGCCTTGGCCGGCAGGACCACGCTGGCGTCCCACTGCGTAGTTACCCACTTCCAGGCCGTGGCCGGGTTGGTGTAGTAGGGGCCGCGGTGCACGTACTCGGCGCCGGGATAGTAGCCCTGCGCATCGCTGAAGGTGCTCACCGCCGGGCGGCCTTCGTAGGCGTGTTCCTTGGCGCCGGCCCGGTAAGGATCGGTGTGGGTGAACGCCACGCTGTCCTGCAAGGTGAACGGCGCGTCGCGCATCTGCCCGCGCCCGGTCAGGTTGCCACCCTCGTTGTCGTAGCCGAGCGCCACCAGGTCCGGGTCACGATACGGCTCGGGATGGGCGTCCACCACCAGCATGCGGCCCTTGGGGCCAAAGCTGGGTTCGTCGAACAGGTAGTTTTCGATCTCGTTGTCGGAGTAAAAGTTGTTGTTGTACCACACGAGCAAGCCGCTGTTGGCCGGCCCAAAGCGCCAGGAGGTCTCACCCAACGCGCCATCGTAGCCGCCGGTTTCAGGGTCGACGTTGCGCCACTGCAGGTAAAAGTTGTGCGTAAAGCTCTGCAGACCGTCGCTGCGAACCCAGGGCGCTTCGTAGGCCCAGGCGCCGGTGTTGGTCTCGGCGTTGTCGCCAAAGATGTTGACACCACCCGCTGTGAGGGCGACGTTGTCGATAAAAGCGCCGCTGTAGGTGGTGGCCCAGTCGGTCATGTACCAAAAGCGCAGCAGCCCACTCTGGCCGGCATAGGCACTCAGGTCAAAGGTCTGCGTCTCGGGATCGGGCCAGTTGGCGTTGTAGCCGCTAAAGCCGCCCAGGCCGGCCGCGCACAGGTCGTCGGGAAAGCCATACTCTCCGCCGATCCAGCTCGCGTCGTGCGCGCACTTGGTGTTGGTGTTGGTGAGGGTCTTCCAGGTCGTGCCGTTATCGGTCGAGATCTGTACCCACAGGAAATCCCACTCTTCCTCGATGTCGTACACGAGGTCGAAGGATAACTGCGCGCCGGCCGGCAGCGGGCCAGCCGGGGCTACCGAGCTCATGCGCCCGTTGGCCAGGTCGGCCTTGCCGCTCCACCAATAGTGGCTGCCTTGCCAGATCGGCACGGGCAGGTCGAGCTTGCCGTCGGGCAGCTCGATCTTGGCGCCGCGATAAACGCCGGCACCGCCCGGGAAGCGGCTGGCCTGCCCCAGCGAGAACTGGTAGGTCTTGGAGGTGTCGGTCAGCACGATCGGGTTGAGCCAGCCCCAGTTATCCAGGTGCCAGGGATCGACCGCCGGCGGCTCGAAGCCGATCGGGGCGCCGGTCCAGTCGTCGGACATCAGGCTCCAAAAGCCGGTCGAGGTGTTGCCAGCGCCGTAGGCGTACAGGTCGTCGGCGCCCAGGTTGTGGCCGTACTCGTGGGCAAACACGCCGATGCCGCCGTTCTCGGGCATGACGATGTACGCCCCGGCCGCCACATCGGCTGTCACCGAGTAGGGCGGGGTGACGGCCGACGAGTGCGACCAGACGGCCGATTCGCCGTAAAAGGCTTCCGGCGCGGGCGTGGTGCGGGTGGGATCGGTGGGATCGACCGGGTTAGCGTTCAGCAGTTCGCCGCCGTCTTCCTCGCCGTAGCCGGCGTGCACGATCCACAGGCGGTCGATGATGCCGTCGCCGTCCAGGTCATAGTTCTTCCAGTCAAAGCCTGGGATGGTGTTGCTGATGGCGTTCACCGAGTCCAATGCGTCGCGCACCAACTGGCGGGCGTTGCCGGCACCTGGGATGGCGCCGCGGGGGACACTCGCGTCGGTGGAGCGCGCGCCGGGGCACTGGTCGGCGTCATAGTACCAGGTCGAGTGCGGCACGCTCACCCAGCCGATCACGTCGCCGGTGATGGTGTAGATGCCATCGGACATGTCAAGGTAGTAATCCGTGACCGACTGGCCCTCAAAGCTGTAGTGCACGGCCGAGTTGTCCTGGCGGGTATAGTCGATGACCACGCCATTGCCGAACATGAAATCCTCGAACCACTGTGGGTCAAAGTCCGGCGTCCAGATCGTGTCGGCCGAGCGATGCGTCGACGAGATCGGGCGGGCGATCATGTTGTGCAGCGGGCCGGTGTAGGTAAAGGTCTTGGTCTGGGTGATGATGTTGGAGCAGTCGCCCACTGTGCCGGTATCCCCGGCCGTGTCGACGATGCCGTAGGGATCCCAATGATCGCCGACGTTCCAGGTGAAGGTGTCGGTGCCGTCGAACTCGACCAGGATCACTAGCACGCGGTCAGTGCCGGTCTGGGCCAGGGCAGCCGCCTCGGCCACCTGGCCGGCTTCCAGCAGGCGCTGGCGTTCCTGGATGCGGGCGTAATCTTTCGGATTGGGCTGGTCGATGTCTTTGTGCGTCACGCCAGCCGCCTCGTCGCCTGGCGCGGGTGGGGCTGCCAAGGCCGGCACCACCACCATGCTGCTCAGCAGCGCGACGATCATCAGTACGTTAAATAGTTTGTTTTTCATCCTTTTCACTCCTCAATTTCATCTAATGATTCGATAAGCGGTTGAACGAGCTGGTTTGTTCACATTCTTTTAATCAATCACCTCCTTGTTGGGTTGTTTACAGTTGCAGCGTCAAGTTCCCTTCAACTTGCCACCTGAAACCCGTAACCATCACTTGACCTTCCAGCGGCCATCGGCCGGGTCGAAGCGCATCGACACGGACCACTGGGCCGGCTCGATCTCGTTTGCCTGGCCCCACTCGTCGTAGTGAAGATCCAAGGCCCAATACCTGCCGCTCTCGAGACGAACGGTGAGCGCGCACTCGTCTGGCGTGCACGCTCCCGCCTCGACGCTGTACTGCGCGTTCTCGATAAAGCCCATCGTTCGCCCCAGCGAGCGCGGGCTGACCAGAAAATCGACGTATTTCAACTGCTCGTCCAGCGCTTCTCCCGTGTAGAAGCGCGGAAGCTGCTCGGCCCACCACGCCCGGTCGCCGATGCGTTCTTCCGCCGCGGCGCGCTCGTAGCGTTGGAGCGTGGCGAACATCTCTTCCCAGCCGGCTATAGCGGCCTGGCGCATCTGTTCCGCCGACAGGGTCGGCGTGGGCGCCGGCGTCGCCGTGGGCATGGCGGTGGCCGTGGGCGCCGGCGTGGGCGAACTCACTGACGGTGTGCTCTCTAGCGTGCCCGGCGGCGTCCCGCAGGCAGGGGTAATTGCCAGCCAGACGAGCACAGCCGCCAATGCTCCCAGCCGCCAGGCCGCGCGTGGGCTCTTGTTACGCGTGAGTCGGATATCCAGCAAGTTCATAGAAGGCCAATTGTGCCACACCAGGCGCGTTTTGTCAAACCGGCGCGCGGAACAAAACAAGCCGCCGGGGGATGCCCCGGCGGCTTGGTGCTAGCCTGTCAGATGGCGTTGCCAGGCAGAGCTAAAAGTTCTTCATCACGATGGGCAAGTAGATCAGCGTCACGCCCGTCTCAACCGTGGCCGTGCCGCTGGCGATGGCCTTGTGCCCATAGATCTCGGTCACCTCGACCCGCGGCGTGAACGTGCCGGTTTGAGTGTAGGTGTGAGTGGCCGTCGGCACCGTGGTGACCGCAAAGGCCGAGCCGTCGCCAAAGTCCCAGCGGTACTGGGTGATCGAGCTGACGGCGGCCATTTCCGGCCGCGCAAAGCCCGCCGTGGCCGTGAGGGTGACTTCTTCGTCCACCGTCGCCGTCACGTTGGCCAGGCTGACGGTCGGCTCGACCCCCAGGTAGGCCAGCATACGCCCCATCAGCTCTTGCCGCGAGCTGAGGTGCTGGAGCGTGCCGGGGGCCGGGTTGTTGATGCCTTCAAAGCCGAAGGACAGGTAGATCGTGCGCCAGGGGGCGAGTTGCTGCGGCTTTTCCAGGGTGGGCTCGGCCGCGTAGCTCATGCCGACGTGCCCGTTGGCCTTGTGATCGCCGGTGGCGGCCTGCAGGAACGGCACGGGCGGGAACTCGAGCTTGTCCGGGCCAACCGTTCCGTAGACCCTGATCTCGTCTACCCAGCCCTGATTCTCCGCCCCGTCGCCGGCGCTCGGGTGGCCCACGTCCAGGCGGATGTTCTGGGCCCAGGCCAGGCCGGTGACAGGCTGAGAGATGGGCACCGTGCCGCTAAAGACATTGTCTTGCACATAGTCGGCGCCCAGGAAAAAGTTGTACAGGCCGGTCGGCGCGTCAGGCGCGCTGGTCGAGGCGGCTACCGAGGACAGGTCCTGGCCGGTGGCCAGCAGCCGCCCGCCGCCTTGCAGGTAGGCGATCAAGAGGTCCTGGTCCGCTTCGCTGGGTGTGTCTGAGTAATAGTTGTTGCCGGTGTACCAGATGACGGTCTGGTACTGCTGCAGCGTGGTCAGGGCGGGGAAGACCCAGCCATTGAGCATAGGATCGTAATAGTCGTAGCCAATCCCCAGCGCATTCAGGGTCGACGTGTAGTAGCTCGTATAGTCACCGTAGGTGTAGGGGCTTAGCTCGCCGTCGATCAGCAGCACCGGGTTGGCGGCGGCCGCCGGCAGCACACGCGCCCAGACCGGGATGTGCAGCTCGTGCGCGCCGTCGCGCAGCCACACAAAGCCGGTATAGTCGCCGGCCGGGGCGCCCGCGGCGATTTCCATCGTCACCGTAAAGGCGCCCGTGTCGCCCAGTCGATCAAAGCTCAGGCTGGCCGGGGCCACGCTCAGGGCAAAGTAGCCGGTGGTGGTGACGCTGCCCGTCTCGCTGATCGACAGCGTATAGTTGGCGGCCGCCGCCTGGCTGAACACGTCGGTGGCGGCCACAGCCAGCGAGGCGCTCTGCCCGGCGCGCAGCTTGTCAAAGCTGAGGCTGGGCCGGTCGAAGGTCAGGCCTGGGTCGTAGGCTTGCCCCAGGTCGATGCGGCCGGCGCCATAGTCGAGCACGCTTGCCGCGCTGCCGTCATAGTCGGCCACGTTGATGTTGGCCGTGCCCATCAGGGCCGACTTGATCTGGGCCGGGGTCCAGTTCGGGTGGAGCTGCTTGAGCAGCGCCGCCGAGCCGGACACGTGCGGGGCGGCCATGCTGGTGCCGCTGGCCTGGCCAAAGCCGGCGTGCGCCGCTTCGCCAGTCCCCGAGCCGTAGCCGGACGACAGGATGTTCACACCGGGCGCGACCACGTCTGGCCCCATCGCCCCCGCCACGGACGGGCCGCGCGAGGAGAAGGACGCCAGCCGGTCGGGGATGCTGCCGGCCTGGTAGCCGATGGTGTTGAACGTGACCCTGGACGCGGCGCCGTGCATCTCGATCCAGTCGAGCATGCCCAGGCCATTGCTATGGCCGATAAAGATGGACGGGATGGTGACCAGGTTGCCCGCGACGCCGGCGGCCATGCTGATGAGGTCGTCGCCGCCGGTGGCGTGGTTGTGAATGATCACGAAGGTCGCGCCGGCCTGCTGGGCGTAGTACACCTTTTGGCTAAAGTCACACGTGCCGCGGCTGATCAGGGCGGCTGTGTTGGTGAATGTGTCGGCCGGCCACCGGGCGCAGCCCTCGAAATTGGCCGGGCTGATGATCTGGGCGGCCGCGATCGGGTAGGTGTAGACGTTGCCGGCCGGCAGGGCCTGGCCAAAAGCGGCCGTCGTAAAGGACATGTCTTGCAAGGTCGGCGAGATCGGTTCCGGCGCGCTCACGCTCAGGATGCCAGAGGCGATCGTGCCGCTGGTGGTGCTGGCGCCCACCCGGATGAGCTTGCCGGAGGGGTGGTCCATCGTAGAGGCATACGGCCCGGCGTTGCCGGCCGAAAAGATCACTACCACCCCGGCGTCCCAGGCCGCGTCGTAGGCCAGGTCCAACGCGCGCGGGTAGGCCGAGGGCGCCCCGCCGCCCCAACTGTTGTTGACCACGTCGGCGCCGTCAGCGACGGCGCCTTCGATGGCGGCGATGAGCTCGGGATCGAAAGCGCTGCCCGACCACGCGCTGGCGGTGGGGTAGAACACCCGGTAGCTCATCAGGTAGGCCGCCGGCGCCACGCCGGTGATGACCTGGGTGTAGCCGGCCACTTCAGCCGTCGTGCCGGGCGCGCAGGCGATGGTGCCGCCCACGTGCGTGCTGTGGCTGCTGCCGTTCGGCCCTGCCCACGTCGCGCCATTGCCGGCTGTGGGCGGATCGTCGGCGCGGAAGTAGGCCCGCGCGGCGATCACCTTGGCGTTGGTGGCGGCTGGCTTGTCGGTGTCCATCTTGGGGAAGCCGGCCGGGTAGGTGTAGCCGGCCGGGTTGAAGCAGGTGTTGGTGATATAGATGCCGGTGTCGATCACGGCCACCTTGACGCCCTTGCCAGCCTCGGCCACCCCGCCGAGCTGCGCCCACGTCGCCGCCGCGTTGATCAGCGGCAGGCTGGCGTACATGTCGAGCTGGTAGGCCTGCTCGCGAAAGACGCGCACCACGCCGGGCAGCTTGGACAGCCACTCGCCGGCTCTCTCGTCGGCCTCGGGCAGGTTCACCGTGACGCCGTTAAAGACGATCTGGTAGTCGCGCTCGACGTAGGCACCGGGCACGGCCTGCGCCACGGCGGCCGCGAGCTCGGCCTGCTTGTTCTCCAGGTAGGCGGTGTAGGCCACCGCCGCGGCCGCGTTCACATCCAGGCGCGCATCGCCGGTGACGCTGGCCGCCGTGGCGCGCAGGCTGTTGACCCCACCCTGGTACTGGGCCAGGGGCGGGTCTTCCAGTTGCAAAATCCAGCGCTTGGCCGGCGGCTGCGCCGGCAGGCTGGCATCGTCTTCCATGGGCAGATAGTTCACGGCCTGGCTGCCTTGTGCGGCTGCCGCTTGGCCCTCGGCTAGCTCGGCTGAGGGCTGGGGCACATAGGCCCCGGCCGGCAGGGCAATCGCCAGGCTGCTCAGCAGGGCCAAGATCATTGAAATATTGAACAATTTGCTTTTCATCTTTTTTAACTCCTCAAGTTAATGGGCTAATCATGTTGATACTATGTCACCCGAACTGGGGTGGCTTTTGAAGTTGAGCGATAGAATCACCTCCTTGATCGCGTGGGTCACACAAACATTCACTGCAATCAACCATTGTGCCACACCAGGCGCTTTTTGTCAAACCAACGGCAAGGGCTGTCAGGGGTGAAATTTGTCATTAGGCCGATGATGTGCTATAGTAAAGCCATAAAGATATAACGGGAAAAGGCCCGCTTGGATACGGGCAGATGCTAATGCGTAAAACGTAATGCGTAAAACGTAAGACGTAGACTGCAAAAGGAGGCCCCATGTATTGTCCCAAGTGTTCTCACCCCAACCTGGCCGACGCCGAAAAGTGTGCCAAGTGCAAGCAGGACGTCAGCTATTTCAGGCAGCATGTTTTCATCGGCCGGCAATTTATCTTCCTACAGGCCGACGAGCAGCACCCACTGGCCGTCAAGGTGGACGAGGCCGTGCGGACCTACACCGCCCCAGCCATCCTGTCACGCCACCAGCACGCCGTCAGCTTTGGCGACGAGATGCCACCCGCTAAGCCTTCCGCAAGCCGCCGCCGCCTGGCGCCGCCGTCCCCGTCTGTCTGGCCGCTGCCCGACCAGCCGCGCCTGCCCCACCCGGCGCTTGCTCTGCTGACGGCCGTCACCGACCGCAAGATTTACAAGCCAGGCGACGACGCGGTCATCTTTATCGTCGCGCCGGACGCGGCCGGGGGGGAGGCGGCGATCGAGATCCAGTTGGGTGGGCAAAAGATGTACGAGGCCACGGCCGCCCTCAACCAGGATGGGCTGGCGCTGCATACTTACCCGGACGTGAAAGAGGGCGAGTACATGGTCATCGTCAAGACGCCCTCACCCCCACCGCCCTCCGGGCGTCCCGGGGGGCGAGGGAGCGTCGCTGAATGCACCTTCAGCGTGGCCGAGTTCACGTTGTCGCCGCTCATCGCCACGCTGCAAAAACACGCTTACGAAAAGCAGCGCCTCAGTTTTACGCTCCAGGTGCTCCTGCTGTCTGTCCCTTACACGGGCGAGCTCGAGTTCGGCCTGCAGTGCCAGGTGTGCGGCGAGCGGGTGGTCGCCACTCAAAAGGTGCAGGCCAAGGACGGGCTGGCCGAGGGCGACTTTGACCTGTCGGGCCACGGCGGCCCCTTCCACGTCCAGCTCACCACGCCCGACGGCAATACGGCCTCGGTCTCGTTCCCCGGCACGGGCGCGGCCGAGCGCGAGCGCATCCGCATCAACCCCTTGGGTAAGCTTGTCGACGCCGGCCTGCTGCCCTGGGAGGGCGCCCAACCCGTTCGCAGCTTTTATATCGGGCCGGGGGCGGTCGACATGACGCCGCTGATGCTGGAAAGCGCGCACGCCGATCGAGGCCGGCTGCAAGTGGCGGCCGAGCTGTCGGCGGCCCAGATGGTGACCTTCGACCCGCGCGGCGGCCAGAACAAGGCCGTCGATTTCGACCACCTGGCGCGCGGGGGGGAGATCCAGTTCGAGGTGGCCCAACCCTATACCTTGTTCACCGTAGGTGGCTGGAGCAAGGACAAGCTCTTTGAAGGCTGGGGGATCGTCGTCAAGCCGGTGGCCTTTGAGGCGGCGCTCGAGGCACCCAAGACCGCCCAGCCTGGCGAGGAGATCGAGGTGCGACTCGCTCTTTCCCCCCTCTCTGGAGGGGAGGGGATGGGGGTGGGGTCCGCCTTCTGCCTCCTGCTGGCCTACGACGCCCGCCTGGAGCACGAAAGCCCGGCCCCCAAGTTGGCCAAGTGCATCTACGAGAGCATGCGCAACGCCAGCGGCAACCTGAACGCCGGGCAGGTCCAGAACGCCCACGAGCAGCGCTGGCTCGTGCCCGAGGACGTGGTGTTCAGGGGCAGCTTCGGCGCTCCGCCGGTGCCCTTTGCGATGTCTGCCCCGCGCGGGCCGCTGATGGCCAAGGCGATGGCAGCCGATGAAGCGATGGGCGGCGTGGATTACGCGCCACAGCCTGAGGCGGTAGCCCTGGCCGAGGTGACGGCGCCTACGATGGTGGTCGCCCCCACCCGCATGGAGTTCCCCGAATTGGTTCACCTCGAGCTGTTTTACACCGAGGGCGAGGCTTCGCGCACGGTGAAACTGGGCGACCAGATCGGCACCTGGCGTGTGCGCGCCTACGTGTTCAAGGGCGCCGACTACCGCGAGCTGACCGCCGACGTCCAGGCTGACAAGCCGCTGTACGCCGAGCTGGACCTGCCGGCCATCGCCAGCCCCGGCGACGACATCACGGCCGCCGTCAACTATAACACCCGCCAGCCGGCCGAGTTGGTCATCAATTCGCTGTGGGGCGAAACGCGCCAGCAGGTGACGGGCGCGGGCGCCCTGCGCTTCCCGGTCAAGGGGCCAGGCCGGGTGGAGGTGCGCCTCGAGAGCGCGCTGGGGGCTGACTGGAGCGTGCGCGATATAGAGCCGCCCGGCGTGCAGAAGGTGATGGCCTCGCGCCTGATGATCCTGGACAAGGGGCAGACCGCGCGCGGCGAAAAGGTCGTGGTCTACGCCTCGCTGGGACAGGTGCTCAAGGACACGATCACGGCCTTGATCCATTATCCCTTTGGCTGAGCGGAGCAAACCAGCTCGGCCCTGTATGGGCTGGCCATAGCTTACAAAGGGATCACCGATGGCGTCGTGCCGGGTGACCTGCCCACGACCAACGGCCGGATACTCGCCGGCCTGCAGCGCCTGTCCACCTTCCAGTATCCCGATGGCTTGTTTGCCATCTGGTGCGGCGGGCAGCCGGGGGTGGACATCACCTCGCGCGTGGCGCACCGCCTGCTGGGCCTGCGCGGCTTGCCGTTCCCCGCCTCCGAGGCGATGCTGCTCAAGGCCAAAGACGCGCTGCTGGCGGCCAAGTATCACGACAATGCGCTCTTGCCCCTGGATAGCGGCTTTGGCCAAAAGATGGAGGCCGCCGAAGACGCGGTGGCCTATTACTTTGCCAGCGCGGCGGGGGGCGACGGCGAGCGAGACCGGGCCTTGGGGCTTTTGCGCAAAACCGTCCAACGCGACGGCAGCAAGGTGTACTGGAAGGCCAGGCACGCCTGGGGCGGCAAGCTGGAAGTGACGGCCGACGCGGCCCGCGTGATGTACGACGCTGGCGACGAGCTGTTCCGTCCGGCCTTTGGCTACGTCACCGGCAAGCTGATCAACGGCATGCTGTACTCCACCGCCGACACGCGCGCGCTGGTCGAGCTGTTGGCCTCGCTGCGCTTCAACCCGGCCGCGCGGGCCGTCATCGATGGACAGGAAGTGGCGCTGGGCGATCCTGCGGCTGGCTCAGGATCGATCGGCAAAGAAGTGACCGCGCTGAGCGACAACTTGATCGTGCGGCTGGACGAAGAGATCGAGATCAACCACCTCGAGCCGCGGGCCGATTTCCAGTTCGAGCTTGCACCCAGCAAGACGAGCTTGAACGTGGGCGAGCGCGTGCAGATCACCGTCACGCCCAAGGAGCAGACGATCGCCCCGCTGGTGCGCTTCTTCCTGCCGGGCAACCTGGCGCTGCTCAAGGGTG
>JAFGFO010000320.1 GCA_016931085.1 Thermoflexales bacterium | reverse complement strand
TGGTCAAGCCTGTCCCGCCGGCTATGCTGCTGATGGCGCTGAAAAAAGTCGCCGGCAAGGTGAATTGAAGACGTAAAGCGTGAAACGTAAAACGTGATATATTGGCGCAGAGGGTCGACTTTCTCCCCCCCCTCTGCGTTTTGTGTTAACGGGCCAAGCCCCCCGGCCTACACTACAATTGTCACATAACGTTGACAAAAATAATCCTTTTTGTGATATAATGAAATCATGGCCACCCCCCATGGCCAGGGCATGTTTGAGGTGAGGGAGCATGGATCAGCAACTGGGGACTCGCCCACGCGATACGTCATACGCAATACGCAAGGAGTGTACAATATCAACCCGTTCAAACGCCTATCCATCCCCGAGGCGGAATTTCGGCTTCTGGGGTAACCCCCGTCTCGGCCCAGGGCTTGAGCGACATGGCGCAAGCTTTGCAGGCGCTGGTGGCGCGCTTTACTTTACCTGTTTCAGGTAGGACGTCGCGGGCGTAGGCGCAAGGGCGTTGAGATCGAAACGTATCGATGTCTAGGAGTGTGCAATGGTTCAACAACAGCCGACACTGAGCGTAGGGAGAGCTTTCAACCCGGCCCATTGGAAGATCCGCAACAAGGTAGTGAGCGTCGTTCTCTTTGTCGTGATCGTGTTGGTGTTCTTTTTGACGCTGTTTAATTATCTCACCCTCTCCAACAACATCACGCAAATGCGCGGTCAAGAGTTGGCCAACTATGGGCGCGAAGCGCTGCAGCGCTCCGCCAACGTCGTCGATGGCAGTGTGAAGGCACTCGAAACCCTGGCGCTCTCGCCTTCCATCATCGAGGCGGTGGAAGCGGCCAGGGAGGCGCACGCCGGTCGCGACCGGGCTGAGCTGGAGGCCGAGATAGCTGCCTTGGACCGGGCCTGGCAAGACCGGGATCCAAGCGCAGCTGCGCTCGTCGCGCAAATCGCCGACAACGAGATCAGTGCTCATCTGAAGGCTTTTTTGCGAGCTTTTCCAGAAGAAGTAGAAGTCTTTGTGACCGACGTCGAAGGGCTCAACGTGGGGATGAGTGGGCGCACCAGCGATTACGTGCAGTCCGACGAGGCCTGGTGGCAAGGCGCTTATAACAGCGGGCGGGGGAAAAACTTTATTAGCGAGGTAGACTATGATGACAGCGCCCAGGTGTGGGCGATTGACATCGGCGTGCCCATCCGCGACAAAAAGGGACAGGCCGTCATCGGCGTGCTGCGCGGCACGGTCGATATCTCGCTCGTGTTTAGGGCACTGCCCGAGCTGAGCTTTGGAAAAACGGGACATGCGGCGCTCCTGGATCGCAATGGACGGATTCTCTACGCGCAAAATCCCAACCTGCTGATGCAGCCGGCACCCCAAGAGATCCTCACGGCTATCAGGGGAGGAAAGGGCGCATGGCGCAGTGACTTGCACGACCTGGATGGGAACCCGGCGATTGTTGCCTATCAAGTCTTGGATGGGGAACTGGCCGAGTCGCTTGGATGGACTATCCTGCTCGACCAGGATCGCAGTGAAGTCAATGCGGATATTCTCGAAACGCTGCCGAGCGGATTGTTGGTGGCGGCTGTTGTTGCCACGGTGATGGCCCTGGTCGGACTTGGGGCGGCGCGCTCCATCGCGCTGCCGCTGGTTGCCGCGACGCACCAGGCCCGGCGACTGGCATTGGGGGACGCGGCAAAGGACGATACCCGCCTTGGGAGTGACGTGATGCAGCGAGGCGACGAAACAGGCGACTTGCTGCGCGCTTTTCAGGATTTGCGCGCCTACGTTCGAGAGATGGCATCCAACGCCCAGCAAATCGCTGCCGGCAAGCTGAGCGTTGACGTCCGCTCCAGGGGAGAAAAAGATATCCTGGGACAGGCGTTTGGCCAGATGATCGCCTACTTGCAAGACATGGCCGCCGCTGCCGGCCGGCTGGCCGGGGGCGATGTGAGCGCGGCTGTCACACCTCAATCCGATCAAGATGTGCTGGGCCTGGCCTTTGCCCGCATGATTGACTACCAGAAAGCCATGGCCGCCGCGGCCGGGCAGCTGGCCGAGGGCGACGTGAGTACAACTGTCAGCCCACATTCAGATCAAGATGTGCTGGGCCTAGCCTTTGCCCGCATGATCGACTACCAGCAAACCATGGCCGCCGCGGCCGGGCACCTGGCCGGGGGCGATCTCACCGCGGAAGTGAGGCCCCAATCCGGCCGTGACGCGCTAGGCACTGCCTTTGCCCAGATGATCGCCAACCTGCGAGAGTTGATCCATCAAGTGGCCGAAAATGCGCACACTGTCAGCGTGGCCTCGGAGCAGATGGCGGAGGCTTCCGATCAGGCCGGGCTGGCTACCAGCCAGGTGGCCACCACCATCCAGCAGGTGGCCGAGGGCACCAGCCAGCAGGCGGAGATCATCACTCGCACGGCGGCCTCGGTCGAGCAATTGGCTCAATCCATCAACAGTGTAGCCAGGGGCGCCCAGGAGCAGGCAGATGCCGTGGCCAAATCGGCGGACCTCACAACCCAGATAGCGAGCGCCTTCGGGCAGATGGGCGCCAACGCCCAGTCGATGGCGCTTGGCTCAGCCCAGGCGGCCGAGACCGCCCGGCGGGGTGCGCACACGGTCGAAGAGACGGTCAAGAACATCCAGGCCATCCACACCAAGGTGGGCTTTTCGGCCCAGAAGGTGCGCGAGATGGGCCAGCGCTCGAAGCAGATCGGCGCCATCGTGGAGACGATCGACAACATCGCCTCACAGACGAACCTGTTGGCACTCAACGCGGCGATCGAGGCGGCGCGGGCCGGGGAGCAGGGGCGCGGCTTTGCGGTGGTGGCCGACGCGGTGCGGGAGCTGTCGGAAAAATCGGCTCAGGCCACGCGCGAGATTTCCGAGCTGATTGAGGAGGTGCAGTCCACGATCGCCGAGGCAGTGCAGGCGATGGACGAAGGGACACGGGAGGTGGAAGTTGGGGTGGTACGGGCTGGCGAGGCCGGGCAGGCCTTGAAGGACATCCTGCTCGCCACCGAGGATGCCAACCGGCAGATGAACGAGATTGCCGCGGCGGCCGGGGAGATGGGGACGCTGTCCGGCGAGTTGGTGGGTGCGATGGACGCCGTGTCAGCGGTGGTGGAGGAGAACACCGCCGCGACAGAGGAGATGGCGGCCAGCTCGGACCAGGTGACGCAGGCGATCGAGAACATCGCCGGCATCTCGGAGGAGAACAGCGCCTCAGCCGAGGAAGTGGCCGCCTCGGTCGAAGAGGCCAATGCCCAGACGGAAGAAGTCACCGCCTCGGCCCAGAACTTGAGCGACATGGCGCAAGCTTTGCAGGCGCTGGTGACGAGGTTCACCCTGCCTGGAACAAGTAGGATATCATGAGCTTGAGGTTAATGGTCGATTGTCCATAAAGGAGCTGTTATGCAAGACTATCTTTTGTTAGCGGGTGGGGCTGCCGTCGGCGTGGCCCTCCTCATGTTGGGGATGTACGTGATCTACCGTCGTGGCATAGCTCTGCGCATGACGGCTATCATCCTGGTGTGCGCGGTCGCTGCCGCCTTTGCGACTTTTACCCTGGGACGGGAGGGGATTAACTTGCTGAACCTTGGCATTGTCGTGGTTATCATGGTGCCGATTTTTGGGATCGCACTGGTCTTGATGGCCAGGCAGATTGTCACTCCTGCCAAGCTGATCGCCGAAGCTGCCGCCGGTATTGCTCGAGGCGATGTGGATCAGCACGTGGAAATCAAACGCCAGGATGAACTGGGCGATGTGGCGGCTGCCTTCCAACGCATGGTAATTTACCTGCAAGGGATGGCAAACTCGGCCAATCGCCTGGCAGAGGGTGATGTGACGGTCGAGGTCACTCCCCAATCTGACAAAGATGTGTTGGGCAAGGCTTTTGTCCAAATGGTCGCTTATCAACGCAAGATGGCTGACGCGGCCGATCACCTGGCAGATGGTGACCTCACGGCCGAGATCAGACCCCAATCCGAAAAAGATCGGCTGGGCAACGCCTTTGCCCAGATGATTGCCAGTCTGCGCGATTTGATCCGGCAAGTGGCCGAAAACGCCCAAGCCGTCAGTGCGGCGTCGGAGCAGATGGCAGCCGCCTCCGAGCAGGCTGGGCTGGCCACCGGCCAGGTGGCGACCACCATCCAGCAGGTGGCCGAGGGCACCAGCCAGCAGACGGAGATCGTCACCCGCACCACGAGCTCGGTCGAGCAACTCGCGCAGTCCATCAATAGCGTGGCCAAGGGCGCCCAGGAGCAGGCGACGGCTGTGGCCAAGTCGGCCGACATCACGGCCCAGATATCGAGTGCCTTTGGGCTGATGGGCACCGGCGCCCAGTCGGTGGCGCTCGGCTCGGCGCGGGCGGCCGAGACGGCGCGGCAGGGTGCGCGCACGGTCGAAGAGACGGTCAAGAACATCCAGACCATCCACGCCAAGGTCGGTTTTTCGGCCCAGAAGGTCAGGGAAATGGGCCAGCGTTCGAAACAAATCGGCGCCATTGTGGAGACGATCGACAACATCGCCTCGCAGACCAACTTGCTGGCACTCAACGCGGCGATCGAGGCGGCGCGGGCCGGGGAGCAGGGGCGCGGCTTTGCGGTGGTGGCCGACGCGGTGCGGGACTTGTCGGAAAAATCGGCCGAGGCGGCGCGCGAGATTTCCGAGCTGATCGAGATCGTGCAGTCGACGATAGCCGAGGCGGTGCAGGCGATGGACGAAAGCAGCCGCGAGGTAGAGGCTGGGGTGGGGCGGGCTGGCGAGGCTGGGCAGGCGCTGCAGGACATCCTGGTCGCCACCGAGGATGCCAACCGGCAGGTGAGTGATATCGCCGCCGCGGCCGGACGGATGGGGGCCTTGTCCGGCGAGTTAGTGAGCGCCATGGACGCTGTGTCAGCGGTGGTGGAGGAGAACACGGCGGCGACGGAGGAGATGGCGGCCAGCTCGAGCGAGGTCACTGGCGCCATTGAGAACATCGCCGGCATCTCGGAGGAGAACAGCGCCTCGACTGAGGAAGTTGCCTCCTCGGTTGAAGAGACCAACGCCCAGGTCGAAGAAGTAACCGCCTCGGCCCAGAGCTTGAGCGAGATGGCGCAAGCCTTGCAGGCGCTGGTGGCACGCTTCAAGCTGCCGCGATAACGATTAATTAATTGTTAATTATTAATTGTTAATTATTAATTGTTAATGAAAGGAGTATGTCACATGTCCAGAAAACTCGTCGTTTTTGTCCTGGCGGACGAGCATTATGGCGTGGATATCGCCGCCGTGGAAAGCATCATCAAGCTGCAGCCGATCACGGCCGTGCCGCGCGCCCCGGCCTTTGTCGAGGGTGTGACTAACCTGCGCGGTCAGGTGCTGCCGGTGATCGACTTGCGCCGGCGGCTCGGGCTGACCGCCAGCGAGCCAACCAAGGATACCCGCATCGTGGTGATTGAGATGGAGGGCACCAAGGTGGGGATGGTGGTGGACGCGGTCAGCGAGGTGCTTAGCTCCGGCGTGCCCGAGGAAGCCATCGAGCCGCCCTCGCCCATCGTGGTCACGGTCGACTCGACCTACATCACCGGCATCGCCAAGGTCGACGAGCGGCTGATCATTTTATTGGACCTGCCCAAGGTGCTCTCGCCCGAAGAAAAGGCCGATTTGCAGGCTGTACCGGCTATCCCGGTGGAGGTGGTGCAGGAAGAGCAAGCATCCCAGCCAGCCCAGCTCGAGGCGGGTGAGGACACGCCCCAACCCAAGCGCCGGCGGAAGAAGGGGAATTAGGGACTAGGAGCTTGTCGGAAAGACCTTTGGGAGTAGAGGCTTTAGCCGGTTTGAGCCACTTTTTGCGCCTTTTTGTCCGGCTAAAGCCTCAATTCCAGGCTCTCTGGGCGGCTTTGGGGTTCTCTCCGACAGCCTGCTAGGAACCAGGCATTACGCAATACGCAATACGCAATAGGAGTGCGCCTATGGACGATTCACCAGTCTTTGCCCTTGAAGCCGACGAGGTGGATATATTCCTGCAGGACGTCAACGAGCACCTGCAGGCGATGGAAAGCGGCATCTTGGGGCTTGAGGCGGCGGGCGGGTTGACAGCCGATCTCGACACACTCAACGCCGTCTTTCGCGCAGCCCATACCCTCAAAGCTATCGCCGGTGCCGTAGGGCACCAACCCATGGCCGAGCTGACGCATGCCATCGAAAGCCTGTTCGACCGCATGCGCGAAGACAGTTTTTCTCCCACGCAAGAGCTAACTGACGTGCTGCTGAACGCGGTCGACGCGCTCAAAGCCTTGCGTGACGAGATTGCCCACCAGCAGCCGAGTAGGCTCGAGGTAGCGCCCATCTTGGACCAACTGCGCGCCTTGAGCAGTGTTAGCCAGCCCACCTCTTCTCCGCTTACGCGTCTATCTGATATTTCTATCTCTTCCCCTCCATCTCTATCTGATGTCTCTATCTCCCCAGGGCAAACTCTCCTCGAGATCAATGTCAAGGCCGAAGCCGGCAGCTTTTCGCCGGCCGCCCGCCTTTTGCAAGCGGCCATGGCTATGGCGGACTTGGGGCAAGTCCTCGCCCAGCGGCCTGGCGAAGAGGAACTGCTTGAGGACCGGCACGAGGGGTGTTTGTGGCTCGTCCTGGCCACGGGGGCTGGGGCTCAAGCTGTCGAAGAAGCCCTGGCTAACGTGTCCGAGCTGGCCGAGTTCCAGGTGCACCCTTATACAGCAGCACCGCGAGAGCGAGCGATGGCTAGCAGGCAGCCAATTGCCCGGCAGCGGCCGCAGATCAAAGCCGAACGCGAAGCGCACCCGGCAGAGCAAACCGTGCGCATTGGCGTGGAGCGCTTGGACGTGCTGATGAACCTGGTCGGCGAGCTTGTCACCGATCGCACCCGCCTGGTCCAGACCGAAGAGACGCTGCGCGCACACTATGGCAAGGAAGAGGTCATTGGCACACTCAATAACACGATTTCGCACGTGAGCCAGATCATTGACCAGTTGCAGGACGAGGTCATGCGGGCCAGGCTGCTGCCCATCGCGCATCTCTTTGACAAATTCCCGCGCCTGGTACGCGATACGGCTCGTGCCAGTGGCAAGCAGGTCAAGCTGGTCATCGAAGGCGAAGACACCGAGCTGGATCGCTCTGTCATCGAGGCCATCGGTGACCCGCTCATACACTTGCTGCGTAACGCGGTCGACCATGGCATCGAAAGGCCCGAGGTGCGAGCGGCCGCTGGCAAGCCGTCCGCAGGTCTGCTGCGCCTGGTCGCCGGGCACGCCGAGGGGCAAATTGTCATCACCGTCACGGACGATGGGGGCGGCGTCGACACAGCCAGTGCGCGCCAGGCGGCCGTCAAGCGCGGTATGATCTCGGAAGAGGAAGCCGCTCGCCTCAGCGACGACGAGGCTATTATGCTCATTTTCCAGCCGGGCCTGTCGACCGCCGAGCAGGTCGGCGGCGTGTCGGGCCGGGGTGTGGGCCTGGACGTGGTGCGCACCAACATCAACCGGGTAGGTGGATCAGTCGTGGTCGACAGCCGGGTAGGGTACGGCACGAGCTTCCGCGTCACGCTGCCGCTGACCCTGGCCATCGTGCCCACCATGCTGGTCGGCTTGGGCGATGACACCTACGCCATACCGATGACGAGCATCATCGAGTCGCTCTACCTGTCGGATGCCAATCTGCACGGCGTAAGAGGCCGCCCGGCCATCCGCTGGCGCGGCCAGGTGCTGCCCTTGCTGAACCTGCGCGAGTTCTTTTATACCCCCCCCTCACCACTGCGCGGCGCCAGCGAGGCGGCCGCCGGAGGAGCCGCGAAAAAGGCCGTGGTCGCCGTCGCTTGGGGCAAACTGCAAGTCGGCCTGATCGTGGACCGGATCATCGGCAAGCAAGAAATTGTGATCAAGCCGCTTGGCCCGGTGATTGGCAACACGCCAGGGCTGGCCGGCTGCACCATCATGGGCAGCGGGCGCATCGCCCTCATCGTGGATGTGCCTGGCTTGGTCAATATGGCCTCGCGGACGCAAAAATGGGAGGGCGGGCGATGAATGACTCCAAAGCGCTTTGGCACAGTTTACTCGATGGTCCAGATTCGGCCCGCTTACTGGGCGATATCATGGAGCACGTGGCGCGCGGCCTGTCAGATATGGTGGGGCAAGCTGTGTGTAACGATCCACCCCAGGTCAAGACCGTGCACTTTACGCAGGTGAGTGCCTGTGTCTGCACCCCCGAGGCGGAAACGGTCGGCGTGTACCTGGAGCTTGAGCACGGCCTACGTGGCTGGGCCGTCCTGCTGCTCCCCCTGGATCTGGCGTTGAGAGTGGCCGAGCAGGTGACGGGGGCACAGCCGAACTCGGTCACGCGCCTGGGACTTGAGGAGCGTTCGGCACTGGCCGAGGTCGGCAACTTGACGTTGTCGTATTTTCTCAACGCCGTGGCCGAGCTGACCGGCCGGCCGGACGTGCTGCTGCCTTCTCCGCCGGCGGTGGTGGTGGACATGATGGCTGCTATCCTTGACCTGGTGATCACCCCGGCGGCGGCCTTTCGCGATGAGCTGACCGTTATCGAGATGCTTTTCCGAGACAGCGCCAGCAGTGTGCAAGCTTGCTTTTGGGTGCTGCCTGATTTATAATGGGCCTAATGGCCCTGCCATTTCTTGATGGCTCTACCATTTCTTGATGGCTCTACCATTTCTTAATGGCTTTATCATTTCCTAATGGCGGTTGCCCGCATGTGAGATCTAATCTGCATGCCAAAAATCTTGTTAGTAGACGACAGCTCGTTCATACGCAGCCATTATTCCAAGCTCTTGACCGAGCACGGCTATGACGTCAGTCTGGCCCAGGACGGCACGCAGGCAGTGGAGTGCTATCGGCTGGAGAGGCCGGACTTGGTGCTGATGGATATCGTCATGCCGCACATGAGCGGCCTGGATGCCCTGAACGCGATTCGCCGACTGGACCCCCAAGCTCGCGTGATCATACTGACTGCCATGGATCAGAAAGCGGTCACCGGCCAGGCGCTGGCGATGGGCGCCCAAGATTTGATCATCAAGCCGATTTTGCCTTCTCAACTGCTGGCGAAAATCGAAAAACTATTGAGACGCGTTGAGGTTCCCCCATGCCCAAGGTCTTGATTGTAGACGACAGCTTGTTCATGCGCAATCATCTCGACAAGTTGCTTGGCGAGCAAGGTTACACGACCGTTATGGCCGAAGACGGCGAGCAGGCGGTCAGGCTCTACCGTTCGACTCGTCCCGATGTGGTGCTGATGGACATTACCATGCCGGCTATGAGCGGCCTGGACGCGCTGGCCCAAATTCGCCTCTTCGACCCGCGCGCTCGTGTGATCATGCTGACCGCCCTGGATCAACACTTGATCGCAGCCCGGGCAGTCCACATGGGCGCCTTAGATTACCTGGTCAAGCCGGTTCCTCCTATCAAGTTGTTATTGAGTTTAAAAAAAGCGTTGAGGTAAAGTGATGACTGTCCCCATCGGGGTCATGATCGTCGACGATTCGGCCTTCCTGCGCCACATACTGGCCAAGCACCTGGAGGGTTATCCCGACATTAGCGTGATCGGCAGCGCTATTGATGGCGCGGACGCGCTGGCCAAGATACCGGAGCTCAAGCCGGACGTGGTTGTGCTCGATGTGGAAATGCCGCGCATGGACGGCCTGACTGCTTTGCAGCGCATCATGACCGACTGCTGCCCGACGCCGGTGGTGATGCTCAGCGCGCACACCCAACGCGGCGCGCGGGTGACTATCCAGGCCCTGATGCGGGGTGCGGTCGATTTTGTGCCCAAACCGGATGCCACGCTCAACATCAAAGACGTCGTCGACGAGCTGGTCGCCAAGATCAGGATCGCCGCCGGCACCTCGTTGCCGTCTCTGTCGCCTGCCTTGAAAGGACCGCCGGAGTTGGCGGCCAAGCTGGGACCAGGCATGTTTCGCCGCGGTGACCCCGTGGTCGTCATTGGCGCCTCGACCGGCGGGCCACGCGCGCTACAGCAAGTCTTGTCCGAGCTGCCGGCTGATCTGCCAGCGGCGGTGGCGTTGGTGCAACACATGCCGGCCGGTTTTACCCAGTCGCTAGCCCAGCGGCTGAACGACAGGTCACCTCTCACGGTGCGAGAGGCCAGCGAGGGCGAACAGTTGGCGCGCGGCTTGGCGCTGATGGCGCCTGGCGACCATCACATGCGCTTTGGCAGCGGCAAGCACGTCCTGCTGGACCAGGGGCCGCGCTGCAACCACGTGCGCCCATCGGTGGACGTGACGATGAAATCGGCCGTCGAGCGTTACGGCAAAGCGGTGATCGGCGTGGTGCTCACCGGCATGGGCGCTGATGGGAAAGAGGGAGCCGCCCACATCAAGGCGGCTGGCGGGCAGGTGATTGCCGAGGACTCGTCGACCTGCGTGGTGTATGGCATGCCGCGCAGCGTCGTCGAGGCCGGGCTGGCCGACCACGTGGTGCCTCTGCCCAAGGTCGCCGCGCTGCTGGCCAAACTGACGAGTTGACGTGCAAGACCGCGAATACGCCTACATCAAGCTCAAAATCCTCGCGCTGACCGGGGTGGACCTGGGCGGCTACAAAAGCCCTCAAATGCAACGCCGGTTGCGCACCTTCTTGTTGCGCTCAGGCCAGCCTAACTGGCCGGCTCTTTTCCGTGCCATACAAAACGACCCGCAGCAAATTGGCCAGCTCAAGAACTATTTGACGATCAACGTGACGGCCTTCTTTCGCGACCCGGACAAGTACCGCCGGCTCCAGGAGATCGTCTTGCCCGAGCTGCTGCGTGGCCGCCCCAAACTGGATGTATGGAGCGCGGGCTGTTCGCACGGCCACGAGCCTTACTCGCTGGCCATCCTGCTGGCCGAGGTCACCAGCCCCTACCGTCCACATTTTATCCTGGCGACCGACATCGACCGCTCGTCGCTCGATAAGGCCCAGGCCGGAGGGCCGTATTCGAGCGAGGAGTTGGAGCACGTGCCCCCGCCGCTGATTGAGCGCTACTTTGAGCAGCGTGCTTCCGGCTATGGAGTGAACAAGCGCCTGCAGCGCAAGATCACCTTCCGCTATCACGACATGCTGGCCGAGCCGTTTATTTTGCCACTGGGCGGGGATGGGTATGACCTGATTGTGTGCCGCAACGTGGTGATCTATTTCACAGCCGAGGTCAAATGCCAACTGTACCGGCGTTTTCACGACGCGCTGCGCCCCGGCGGGATACTGTTCGTGGGGGGAACCGAAATCATTCCCCGCGCCGCTGATATGGGCTTTGAGATCATGGAGATGTCGTTTTATCGCCGCACGTCAGGCCGGGTGTCCCCAATTACTCCTCTGCGCCGTTCTGTGGTATGATACACACAGATAGAGAATTTAGATAGAGAGAATTTAGAGTTTGGTCACTTGTCACCTGGCCTTTGCGTGGAATTGGGAATACGACAGCGATTTTGCAGCGCTTCTGGAAGCAGCTTGTGCGCGCCGCCAGCTTTCGCTGCTGCAGATTGTGCCGGATAACTTGCCTGAGGTGCTGGCGCAATTGGACAATGGCGAGTTGGCTTTCCAGGCGTTGTACGATCGCGCCGGCGATGCCGATCCGGCTTACCTGCCGCTGGTGACGTGGACGGCCAGCCACCAGGCCTTGCACATTAACGAATACCACGCTGCCCGCCGCGCCTGGGATAAGGCTACCATGCACCTGGAGTTCATGACGGCCGGGCTTCACATACCCTACACCATCATCTTGGCGCCACATGCTGAACAGCCTAACCACCCCGTGCCCGACTTGGCCACGCTGGGCAGCCATTTCTCGATTAAGCCGGCCCACGGTGGCGGCGGCAGCGGCGTGATCACGCATGCCACAAGTTGGGAGCAGGTACAAGCGGCTCGCGTTCAAGACCCAAACGACAAATACTTGCTGCAAGAATGGATCACGCCAGCCGTTTGTGACGGCCGGCGCGCCTGGTTCCGCCCCATCTACGCCTGCGGCCGGGTGTTTCTCAACTGGTGGGATGACCAGACCCATATCTACACCCCGCTCACGCCGGAAACAGAGGAATACTTGGGGCTGGGCCGCGTGCGCGAGATGGTGCTGGCCATTGCCGAAATCTGCCAATTGGACATTTTTTCGACCGAAATAGCGTTGGACCAGGCTGGACGTTGGTTGTCGGTGGATTACACCAACGATCCGATCGATATGCGCTTGCAGTCCAAGACCGCTCAAGGCGTGCCGGACGACGTCGTCGCCGGCATAGCCGACGCCGTGGCGGCCTATACCGCCGACTGGATGCGCGCATGTGCTGCACGGCGTGCCGGCTTGCCGACGTGATGTGTTCCCTGGAGATAGCGTGCTGATTTGTCTCATATACCTGTCATCGCCAACATATTAGAATCCAACCAGGCCGTGGCGCGTGACGTGCGCCGCACACTCGGCGGCCGCCGGCTGGTGCTCAACCTGATCAGCTCGCCTGGCGCCGGCAAAACCACGCTGGTCGAACGCACGGCGGCCGCGCTGAAAGGCGAGCTGCAACTGGCCGTTATCGAAGGCGATATGGCGACCAGCCTGGATGCCGAGCGGGTAGCGGCGCACGGCGTGCCCGTGGTGCAGATCAACACCGGCGGCGGCTGCCACCTGGAGGCTCGCCAGGTAGCGGCCGCTTTGGCGCAGTTGCCGTTGGACGGTGTGGATGTGCTGATCATCGAGAACGTGGGCAACCTGGTTTGCCCCACCTCGTTTGACTTGGGCGAGGACGCCAAGATCATCGTCGCCAGCCTGGCCGAGGGCGACGACAAGCCGCTCAAGTACCCGGCCGCGTTTATCGCCGCGCGGCTCGTCCTGGTCAACAAGATCGACCTGGCGCCTTACTTGCCGGTCGACGTGCGCAAGCTGCGCCAGGCCATCACGGCGATCAACGCTGAGGCGGCCATCCTGGAAGTGTCGTGCACCACTGGCCAGGGCCTGGACGCCTGGCTGGACTGGATTCGAACGGCCCTGCACGCCAAGCGCGGCGCGCCTCCCTACTCCTTACTTCCTACTCCCTGATCCCTATCATGCACGAACTCGGTCTCACCCAGGCCCTCGTCGATACGGCCCTGCGTCACGCTCAACAGGCCGGCGCGCGTAAGATCAACGTCCTTCACGTGCAGGTGGGGGCGTTGTCCGGCGTGGTGGCCGATTCGGTGCGTTTTTATTTTGACTTTGTCAGTCAGGGCACGCTGGCCGAGGGCGCCCAGTTGTGCATCGAAATCACTCCTCCCCGCGTGCGCTGTCGGGTCTGCGGCGCCGAGCGCGAGCTGCCGTTGGAGGGGGGCCTGGCCGGCGCGTGGTACGAGCAGTTGATGGCGCTTGAGCCATGTTCCTGTACATCGCCAGGGGATGACCCGCCGGGGTACGAACTGTGCGGCGGCTTCGAGTGCTTCCTGGGCAGCCTGGATGTCGAGTAGGGCATTTCGCGCCTTTCGCGAAGCTTTTGTGCTCTTCGTGGTCTAGCGTTCCTTCAGCCAACTCAGCCCGGCAACCAGGAGCGCGCTGATCAGCAGCAGGCTGCCCCAGTCTTGGTGCTGGTTGATGATCAAGAGTGCCCCGCTGGCCACCAGGGCCGCGAAGGCGACCGTCCATCGCAAGCGATCCATGGCGGCCACTACCAAATCTACCTGGTGGTTGATTTCAGGCGTGGGGGAGACGCGGACGACGAGCTGGTCGGCCAGGAGGCGGGTCAACAGGCGATCGGCGGCCGTCGGCATGCGCAGCATGACGGTCAGCAATTCCCCGGCTTGCCCCAGCCAATGGCGCCACTCCCCGCTCATCTCGTCGCTCACCAACTGTTCGGCATAAGGCTGGAGCGCCAACCAGGCGTTGAAATCCGGGTCCAGGCCGGTGGCCATGCCGGACAGGATGCCTATTGTTCGTCCCAGGTAGATATAGTCCTGCGGCAGTTGGATGGGCATCTGAAACAGCAGCTCGCGGAACTGGTCGAGGAAGGCTTGCAATTCGCGCATGTCCAACTCGCGCAGCTCTGCCATGGACATGCCGTAAAAGCGTGCAAAAACCTGCTCCATGGCCTTTGTCATCAGGCCCAGGTCCGCCCCGGGCAAAAAGAAGCCCAGATCGTCGGCGACTTGGACGATACGGCCCGGGTCGCGCAGTGCCAATCCCACCAGGGCCTGGCGCAGTTGGGTCCGCACGCTAGGCGCGACGCGCCCCGTCATCCCAAAGTCCACGAATGCCAGCTTGAACGGGCGCGGGCCTTCACCTGGCGCGTCTGCAGGATGCACAAACAAGTTGCCCGGATGGGGGTCGGCATGAAAAAAGCCGTCTTCGAAGACTTGCTTCATATAGACGTCGAACAGCCTCTGGGCGACCTCTTTGCGCTCGACGCCGGCGGCGGCCAGTTGGGCAAAGTCGGTGATCTTGATGCCTTCCACGTCTTCCAGCACCAGCACGCGCCGCGTGCTGAGCGGACGGTAGGGGCGGGGCACGATCACGTTGGGTATGTCGGCAAAGTTAGCGGCGAATTTGAGTGCGTTCTCGGCCTCCAGTACGTAATCGAGCTCCTCGTACAGCGTGCGGCTGAACTCGTCCTGCAACGCGATCACGTCGACGCGGCGGCGCAGCGGGGGATAATTCCGGATCCAGCGCAGCACGGTGCGCACGGCGGCCAGGTCTGTGTCGACGATCAGGGCGATGCCGGGGCGCTGGACTTTGACGACGACGTTTTCCCCGCTGTGCAGGCAGCCCCGATGCGCTTGCCCCAGCGAAGCGGCCGCCTGTTCCGTGGGATCGAAAAAGGCAAAAGCCTGCTCCAATGGCTGCTTCAGCTCGGCTTCGATCACGGCGCGGATGTCTTCGAAGCGTTCGGCGGGCACCTCGTCCTGCAGGCCGGCCAGTTCGTCCGTTATCTCGGCCGGCAGCACGTCCACCCGGCTGCTGATGAACTGGCCGATCTTGATCAGCACGCCACCCATCGAAACGGCCAGGTCACGAAAGCGGCGCGCGATACGACCGTAGCGCTGGGCGGCCGAGGCGTTGACGCGCTGCTCACCTAGGACGCGCCGCATAATCAGCTCCCACCACAAGACGTGGGCAACCACTTGTGCGCCAAACCACATGATGCGCCGCGTGCGGGCGCGCAAACGGCGGCTGTGGGGGGAAGGTGTGCTAACCGTTCGCCTCCTGCTCTCTTTCAGAGTGGCGTATGAACCACTTGCTCGCCTCGGCCACGAGTGCCGGGGCTATAATCAATGGCAGCAACACCGCCCACTGAGGGAGGCCAAGCGGCACCGTGTTGAAGGGACCGTTGAGGAATGGGACGTAGATGACCAGCAGCAGCAGGGCGATTGACAGCCCCACCGCGCGCTGCATCCAGACGTTGGACCAGACCCCCAGCCGGTGCAGAGGGTAACGCTCCGAGCGGGCGGTGTACGCAATAGGCAGCTCGGCGCCGGCCAGCGCCACAAAGGCCATCGTCTCGGCCAACTCGATGCCGTGCCACCTCATGCCAAGCCAGAAGGCTGTCAGAGTCGTGCTCGTCAAGGCCACCGTCATAATGCCAATGCGGACCAACATCTGGCGGTTGACAATGGGTTCGTTGACGGGCCGAGGCGGGCGCTCCATGACGTCCGGATCGCCTTTTTCCAGTCCCATCGCCAGGGCGGGCGCTCCATCGGTCAAGAGATTCATCCACAAGAGCTGGATAGCCGTCAGCGGCAGCGGCCAGCCGGCCAGCGTGGCGATAAAGATGATGGCGATCTCGGCCACGTTGCACGAGAGCAGATAGAACACAAACTTGCGGATGTTGCTGTAGATGATGCGGCCTTGCTCAACCGCGCTCACGATAGAGACATAATTGTCATCGGTCAACACCATGTCGGCCGTCTGCTTGGACACATCGGTGCCGGTGATGCCCATCGCTACCCCGATGTTGGCGCGCTTGAGGGCCGGCGCGTCGTTGACGCCATCGCCGGTCATGGCCACGATGTGGCCGGCGGCCTTGAAGGCTTCGACGATGCGTACCTTGTGCTCGGGGTTGACCCGCGCAAAGACGTCGGTCGTTTCAACCTGCTTGACGAGCTGATCGTCTCCCATCTCTTCCAACTCGACGCCGGTCAGCACATGCCCGCCGGGTCGGAGCAAGCCGATCTGGCTGGCGATGGCGCGGGCCGTGTCGGCATAGTCGCCCGTCACCATGGCGGTCCGAATGCCGGCTCGGCGCGCCCTTTCGATCGCCGGCTTGACCTCGGGGCGGGCCGGGTCGATCATGCCGATCAGGCCGGCAAAGACCATGTCCTGCTCGATCTCGGAGGCGGCCGGCTCGTCGGGGACGTGATCGAGCCGGCGGTAGGCCACTGCCAACACGCGCAGCGCCTCGCTCGCAAAGCTCGAGTTGGCGGCCAAGATGGCCTGGCGTTCGGCCGGCGTGAGGGGGGCTTCGCCCTTGGGCCGCAGTTGGTGCGTGCACAAGTCCAGCACCATGTCCGGCGCGCCTTTGACGATCGCTACGTAGAACTTGCCCTTGTCCTCGCTGCGGAACGGGCTGGGGTCATTGTCGGTGGTTTGCTCCAGGGCGTGGATGGTCGCCATGCGCTTGCGCTCCGAGTCGAACGGCACCTCGGCCACGCGGGGATACGACTTTTCCAACTGCCGCCGCCACAAGCCGGCCTTGGCCGCCGCCACCACCAGGGCGCCCTCGGTGGGGTCACCTACCATCCGGTAAGTCGGCTGGTGCTCTTGTTCGCCGGTGACTTCCAGGTCGGCGTCGTTGCACAGCGTCCCTCCCCACAACAGCGTATTGACCACCGGTCGTTGAGCGGCGATGATCGGCCGCTTGTCGAGCGTAAACTCGCCCTGCACATCGTAACCGCGTCCACTGATATTGACGCGTTGCCCGTCGGCGTACAAGCGCACGACCATCATTTCGTTCTGGGTCAAGGTGCCGGTCTTGTCGGAGCAGATGGCGGTGGCCGAGCCGAGCGTTTCGACCGCCGGCAGCTTGCGAATGAGCGCGTGCCGGCGCGCCATTTCTTGCATGCCCAATGCCAGGCAGATGGTGACGATGGCCGCCAAGCCCTCGGGCACGGCGGCGATGGCCAGGCTGACGGCGACGATGAAAACATCGATCAGCTCCTGGCTAAAGGCGCTAAAATAGGCGCCTGGCCCGCCGCCGGCCTGAAAGATCAACCCCAGGTTCGTATCCCGCACGGCTGCCACGACGAACACCAGGCCGCAAATGGCCAGCGCCGCCACCCCCAACATGCGGCCCAGCTCATTCAGTTTTTTCTGTAGCGGCGTTTGCTCTTCCTGGAACGATTGGATCATCTCGGCGATCAAGCCGATCTGGGTGCTCATAGCAGTGGCTGTGACGATGCCCCGCCCGCGCCCGTAGGTGACTATGGTGCCCATATAGGCGCTGTTGTCGCGATCTCCCAGGGGCGCATCGGACTGCAGGATGTGCTCGGCGCGCTTTTGCACCGGCACCGATTCGCCGGTCAGAGCGGCCTCTTCAATCTTGAGGTTGATGCTTTCGACCAGCCGCACGTCAGCCGGCACGAGATTGCCGGCCTCCAACAAGACGACGTCACCGGGCACCAGCTCGCGGGCCGCCACCGTCTGCCGGTGGCCATCGCGCACGACGTGCGCGTCCGGCGCGGCCATCTTTTTGAGCGCGGCCAGCGATTCTTCGGCCTTGCCTTCCTGGACAACGCCCAGCACGGCGTTCAAGACCACGATCGTCATGATCGCCGCAGCTTCCACCCAATCGCCCACTGCGGCCGAAACCAACGAGGCCACGATCAGCATGATGACCACAAAGTTGTTGAGCTGGTCGAAAACTCGCCTGAGATAGCCCGGACGGGGGGGTTCCCAAAGTTCGTTGAAGCCGGATTCTTTCAGGCGAGCGGTCGCCGTCGCGGCCGCCAGACCGTTCTCCATGTGAGTGGCGAGTTCGTCCACGACCTGGCGAATGTCGGCGCTGTGCCAGGCTTGTGTCTCTTCGTTGGACATAATCCCTCCTAATGAATAGTCTAAGGCTCCCCACTTTCTCCGAGAAAACGAGCTTTTCTCAAGCCAGCTTATTATATCACCCCCTATGCGCGCGTCAAGCAGCCGTTTGGTGTGGTTTTGTAGGAGTGGGCACCCAACCGCCCCTACTTGCAAAAATGTGGTACACCATATACTGCACTTTTGCAATTCCTTGAAATGATCGAGCAGGCGCGGGCAGCGGTACCGGCGGAGGTGGCATAATGGATACTATCAAGATGTTTGTTCAAAATTGCCAGAGCCAACACACGGCCAAAAACGCGGCCTATCGTCTAAACGCCTTTGCGAGCTGGTTGGAAGCGCAGTATCATATCACGGATCTGGAGGCGGTGCAAGTGCGGCACATCCTGGCATATAAAACGAATCTGGCCAGCGGTGCCCTCCAGCCGGTGAGCCAGGCGCGGGCGCTGGAAACGATCCGGTCATTTTTCCGGTGGTGCGTTGAGGTGGGCCTGCTGGAGAAATCCCCGGCCGAAGGCGTAAAATCACCAAGGCCGGAATTGAACAGAGAGCCGGCCTACCTTGAAACCGACGAGATGAAAAGACTATTTGATCTTGTCGGTCAGTCCAGGCACGGCACGCGCGATCTGGCCATGCTGTGGTGTCTGGCGACCGGCCTTCGGGTTGGCGAGGTTATCACGCTGGACGTAAAAGACGTGGTGCCGCCCAACGGCGACGGCCAAGCATGGCTACAGGTGCATGGCAAGCGGTCCTATGCCCGGACCATTCCCTTGCCCGGCCCGGCCCACACCGCGATCCTGGCACATCTGGTGGACCTGGGAGACGTGGCCGGCGATGCGCCATTATTCCCAAGTCAGTGGGGGCAGCGTATGTCTAGATCCACTGTCCAAAAGTGGTTTGCTGGCCTGGTAGAATCGGCCGGCCTGGACAAGAGCAAAGGGCACCCGCATGCGGCCCGGCACGGTGCGGCGATGCGCTGGGTTTACCAGTCCAACACGCCCGGCGGGATTTTCACAGTTAGCAAAATGCTGGGGCACCAGTCCCTACAAACGACCCAGAGGTATTTACACCTGGGAGAGCAAGGCCGGCGGGCGATGGTTTCGGCAATCGCAAATGACCCATTGTGTGCTGTGGTATAATTAAATATAGATGCTGTGCGGTGTTGGTGCACCCACAGCGTTGGCAAGCCGGCGTGGACGGCCTGCAAGAACAGTATAGCACGTTCTGACCGTTCGCGCAATAGGCACGAACGGTTTTTTTTATTGGAGGTGGGACGTGGCAGATTTATATAGTGTGACATTTCCGAGGGTGAGCACAACACCCGAAATTTTTACCCAATGGCTGAGAGGGCGCGAGGTGGATGATCTGGAGGATTACCACCTGGGCCGGCCCACTGTAGACAAGTCGGAATGGGACAGCCATGGGAGGGTATATCTGAATCAGCCAATAGTTATTGGTGCTGGCAGCCCGCGACGGCCGCGTAGGGAGTGGCCCGGATTTTGCTACACTATCGCTAGCCTGGGCAATGACGCGGTTGAAATGACCATCGAATGGTTTTCTATGGCCATGTCCACGGGCTGGGAGCATGAGGTGTTGGGCGCGATTGCAGAACGCTGGCCGGAAACGCGACCGTACTTTGAGCAGTGGCAGCGCGAATCGGCGGCGATCCTGGGGGAGCCAGCCAGCGAGCCGGCCGGTGCTGGCGACCCGACGGGCGAAAATGCGAGCCGGGTCATGCCGGCCCCTCCCCCGATGAACGCCCCCCATGATGATTGGTTTCGATGGTATCACATCGCAACCGACGATATAGGCTACAGGATGACATTAAAGGACCTGGCTGACAAAATGGGGCTATCTCATAACTACACCAGGCGTTTGCACAGTGAATATATGGCACAGCACCACACAGAAATAACACAAACATAGCACAGTCCTGTTATTCCAATTAGGGCGACCCTGAGGTATCCTGTATCTAACGATACAGGATTTTTGTTTGTCTGGAGGTGCTATGGACAATACACGCATTACAATAGCGTTAGAACAACGAGAGAGAGCGGCGCTCATGCAATTGGCACGCCAGGAATTGCGAGACGCCAGGGACCAGGTGCGGCACATACTACGCCAGGAACTAGAGAGGCGCGGCCTATTGCCCACCGAGGGCACGCCTAGCACGCCGCCGGCCAAGCCGGCCGGGGGGGTGAGGGCATGAATGATGTTATTACCACACACCCCCCGGCACCGATGGTGGAATTGGCGCGCCTGTTGATCGAGGCGGTCATGGCAAGCCAAGCCAGGCAGCAAGCCAGCGATGCCGACCCGGACGACGACGGCCAGCCCCGGCCCGATGACGACATGGAATTATCATGATAAATTTGTGTGATGCTCACCTGGCCAGCCTGCGGGCTGGATCGGGCATCAGCGATGCCGTCATAGCGGCGCGCGGATACCGCACAATCACAGAGCCGGCGGCGCTGGCGGCGCTGGGTTTCCGGCCTAATCAATGTCGGGTGCCCGGTCTCCTCCTCCCCTTGCACGGCACCGATGGCAGCAATAGCTTGTACACCTATCGGCCCGACAATCCCCGGTGCTACGAGGACAAGCGCAAGGGCAAACTACCAGACGGCACATACCAGCAGCGCGTCATCAAATACGAGCTTCCCAAAGGTGCCGGTGTTCGGCTGGATTGTCCGCCGGCTTGCCGGCCGGCGTTGGGTGATCCGTCAATACCACTGTGGATTACAGAGGGCCAGAAGAAGGCTGACAGCCTGGCGAGCCGTGGCCTTTGTGCCGTGGCGCTGCTGGGTGTCTGGAATTTCAAGGGCAAGAATGAGCATGGCGGTACAACGCTGCTGGCGGACTTTGATTACATCGCCCTCGATAATCGGGATGTGCGCATTGTGTTCGATTCGGACATCATGACCAAACGGGAAGTAGCGCAGGCGCTTGATCGTCTCACTGAGCACTTGCAACGTAAGAAGGCGAGCGTCGCGGCTGTGTACTTACCACCATCCAGCGATAACGGGAAGCAGGGAGTTGATGATTACCTGGCGGCTGGCTACAGCGTTGACGACCTGGCGGCGCTGGTAACGTCACCTCGCCCGGCGGCGCAGCCGGCGGCGGCCGTGGTGGAACTGCTGGACACCGCCCCCGCTGTGGTGCGGCGACCTTTGGCGCTGGTGGACGGCCGGGGCTATGCGGCGACCTGGTTACACGTTCGGGTTACTGAGACCGAGGGGATTAACAATGCCGGCGAGATAGTCCGGTATAATCCGCCCGTTGTCACCACAAAACAACGGCTATTCGTGATACGCGATGACGGCGCAATCTTTGGCGATGGTGCCGGCGGCGGTTATCGGCCATTGTCCGAGCTGGGCCTGGACGTGCGATTGCCTGAGATCCCACAGCCAGAAAAGACCTGGAGTACAGCCGGTGTAAAATCGTTCATCGGCGGACATCGACCCAGCCCGGCGGACGTGTTTGGACGGCTGGCGGCCGTGGTGAATCGTTTTATTGACTTTGACCGTAGCCTGAGCAGCCAGCATGACATGGCAGAGTTGATAGCCTGCTACATCCTGGCGACCTGGTTTCTCGATTCGTTCAACGTGGTAGGCTTTCTGTGGCCGAACGGCGACCGGGGCAGCGGCAAAACTCAACTACTCGTTGTCATCTGTGAGCTAGCATACCTTGGCCAAGTCATCTTGTCGGGCGGTAGTTTTGCCAGCCTTCGAGACTTGGCCGACTACGGCGCATGTCTCGCCTTTGATGATGCTGAGGGTTTATCAGACCCGAAACGGACCGACCCGGATAAACGGGCGCTGCTGCTGGCCGGCAATCGCAAGGGCAACACGGTGCCGGTCAAAGAGCTTGCCGGCGACAAGACATGGCATACCAGGCACGTCAACACGTTCTGTCCTAGGCTGTTTAGCGCCACACGTCTACCCGATATGATCTTGGCCAGCCGGACAATCGTTATACCACTGATCCGAACGCCCGACCGATTCAGAGCTAATGCTGACCCGTTGTCTTACGATCTATGGCCACACGACCGGCGCAGCCTGATCGACGATCTGTGGGCGCTGGGCCTCGCACATCTAGCAGAACTGCCAGCCTTCGAGCGCCAGGTTGACGAACGCGCCGGACTGACCGGGCGCGCGCTGGAGCCATGGCGGCCCTTGTTGGCCGCGGCCTTGTGGCTTGACGGCGGCGGTGTACCTGGGCTGTTCGACCGGATGGAAGCGTTGTCGGTGTCCTACCAGGCCGAACGGCCCGACCTGGAAACGTCTGACCTCACGGCGTTGGTGATCCGTTCGCTGTGCCGTTATGCCATTAATGCCGTTAGTGCCGTTAACAAAGAGACCCTAACGTTCAAAACGGCAGAGATAACAGCGGCGGCACAGACGATCATAAACGACTTGGAACTTGATATAGACACCGATTATGTTACGTCAAGGCGTGTGGGGCGAGTGCTGGGCAAGATGCGCTTTCGTAAGAATCGAGACAGTCAATCGAAGGGATGGGACATGACGTTATCGCAGCTTGCCCGATGGTGTACATCCTACGGCATAGAGTTGCCGGATGCCATTGCACAACGAATCAATGTACCTCTCTCTGTTAACGGCATAAACGGCACAGACGGCATAACGGCACAAACCACCCTTCCCTTGGAGGTTGGCACGGTTGGAGAGGTTGGCACGGTTGGCACAGATGACAACGAGGATATGGTGTTCTAATGACCGATTCAGAACTTTACGCAGAACTACAAAAACGCGGGGCGCGGCTCTCGGTGGGCACGGACGGCCGGCTTTTAGTCGGCCCTGCCCCAGCGATCCGGGACCTGGCCCCGGCCATAGCGGCGCATAGGGATGTACTGCTATTCGTGGCGGCCTATGATGCGGCGCTGGTAGCCGAGGACCGGGGCGACCTGGCCGAGTGTGAGCGGCTGGCCAGCGTGGCCTATCGGGTGGGCAGCCTGATCCGACCGACAGAGGCAGGCTAACGGAGGATTTTACAAATGTCTGATGAATCGAAGTATGAATTTACGGAGACAACGCAAGGTTTTTTTATCGAGGCTAGGGATCGGTGTACGGTTCGGGTGGTGCTCATGCCGACCTATATACACGTTGAAGGAGGAGGGCACGCGGCCGACTTTGGATTTTTTGAGTACTACAGGCTGTCGGCCTATATTGCGGATGTGCTCATGCAAAACTGGAAACCGCCCCTACACCTATACCGTCTACCTGATGGGCGAGAAATCATGAGCGATGAATATACCCCCCGCTGGCTGAGGCCATGGGCTGTGGGCCAGACGGCAAAGGCTATTGGCAGGCGAGTGTATGCACAGTGGCAACGGTTACTCGCCATGGCCTGCCCGGCGGTGTTGGCTGTGCAACGCGCGATATTTGCGGCGACGTGCGGCGCTGGCGCCGTGGCGATCAGTCCAGAACTATATCAGGCTGATGGATACATACTAGGCGACATCCTGAATTATCGCGCTGCGGCGATTGCGGCGAGAAATTGCACGGAGCTGGCGCGCGATAGCCGGGATGCCATGATTCTACATTCCCAGCCGGCTGAACAATTACGGGCGCTGGCTGATAGTCTAGGGGTGCGAGTGGACATTAGCTGCTGGAATCACGTCCGCACTACGGCGGAGGGGATCGACGCCATGCATAATTGGCGTGGCTTGTTTTCGCCTACGGGCGAGAGTTACCGCAGCCTGGATCGAACGCTGATGAATCTGCCCGGCGGTGTACCACACAGCCTAGTGTGTAATCTGGTCCATACTCGCCTAGAGCGGCCCGTTACAAATCGCCTGGAGCTAACGTCAATCCTGTTTCATGCTATCAGAGAAAAGCGCCACAACGAGCCAGTCTTTTATCACGCACGGGCGCCGCAGATAGCGGAGGCGATGCGCCGCGTAGCGACACACACGCGCAATGATCTAAGCCCACGTAAGACGCGCGATGTAAAATTTCTCGTGCAATTCCTGGCCGACTATCCCGACGATCATGCCGGTAGCATTGTGGGCCTGGCTGACAAGGCTATCGTTTGGCACAGGGATGAGAGGCAACGCGACGCCGCCCGGCAGGCTGAGCAACTTGGCCCTGATCGGGCGGTGATGGCGCCACCCGTCCCATTGCCACAGACTGACAACATCAGCTTCCTGGCAACCGTTGGTGACGTTTGTTGGGAAGGGATCGACATGCAACACTGTGTTGCCTCGTATGCTAAGGAAGCGGCAGAGGGACGGTGTTACCTATTCCACATTGATTACAAGGGCGAGAAGGCAACGGTTCAGGTTGACAGGTTTGGCAAGGTGGTGCAAGCGCATGGGCCTAGTAATCAGCGCAACAAGGCGGCGGGATGGGGCAAGCGCATGTTGAGTAGATGGGGAACGACGTTTCCAGATCCGGCCATGTTGCCAGAGCCGGCTTGGATCGAATTGCCACAAGATGAAAATATTCCATTCTAGGGTGTTGGCACGTTGGGCAGGCTGGCGAGGTGGGCCGGCCTGCCCGGCGGGGGCTAGTCTTCTACAACAATCAACAAATGTGGAATTATGACAAGGGGGTAGAACTTGAAAATTCGTGATGCGATCGAGCGGTTTTGTAACGAGCTGTGCGCGTGCAACGATCCACAGCCGGTCTATCATCGGGGCCAGCCGGTATGTGCCAGGTGTGGCGGCCTGGTGCTGGACCCCGACGACCGGGGCCGGAGTTTGTGTCCGAAGGACACCAAGCGCCCCGGTGGGCGGGGGTGCGGTCTACCTTTAGACGCTGAGGTGCAATAGATGGGTGCGCCAAGGGATAACAAAAATGGTCTTGTTCACGGCGCCGCTGCTGCTGAAAAGAGGCTGTGGCGCGGTGAATCTGTAACAGGTGTGGCGGCCGAAGTCGCCTTGCAAGCGTTACGAGAAATCGAGGCTGACCCCCTAGATGTACTACGGCACGCCGCAGCGCAACAAGAAGCGATTGCCCGGCTGTACTTCGATGCCTTTCTCGCAGCGGCGGAGCGCCAGGACTTTGACGCAATGGAGACATACCAAAAGGCTTTTGGCCCACATCGTAATGGGGCCGTGAGAGCACTACTCGCAATCATCGAACAGCAAAAGAAACAAGCCGGTGGACTGGGTGCCGGTGATGTGCTAGAGGTGGTAAAGAATGAGCAAGGTTAATGATCTGGTGGAATATTGGCGTTCTGTCGGTCCGGCAGCCTGGGCCAGTGGGCGCTATGGGTGGATCGACATTGACGGCCAGCCCATCACGTTGACGCCCTGGCAGGGGACTATCTTGTCGGCCTGGTGGAAACTGAGGGAGGACATTACCACTTTGGCGATTAGTGCACCCAAGAAGTGCGGTAAGACGCTGGCCAATGCCGTGCTTCTGTGCTGGCGCTGGCTGTCCATGCCCGGCGAGCACTACGCGGCCGGTAACGATCTGGACCAGTCCCAAGGGCGGCAATTTCAACAAATAGCAGAGATGTGCCGGCGTAATCGGTATCTGGCCCAAAACACACGGCTGACTAAAAACCAAACCGAGTTTGTCCCGACGGGATCGATTATCACGGCGCTGGCGGCCGACTATGCCGGCGCGGCTGGCAGTAATCATCTATCCGTTTCTCACACCGAGGCATGGGGTATCATCCACGAGGCGGGTATCAGATTGTGGGAGGAGTTGACACCCCCTCCCGGTCAGTTCTATGGCCTACCAGCTTTGAGAATTGCGGACAGTTACGCTGGGCACCTTGGTGAATCGGATACCTGGCACGGCCTGATCGACCGGGCGCTGGAGGGTAAACTCGTTAGCGACGAATGGCCTATATACCGCAACGGTGGGCTATTGGCCTACCACGACACGGGCGAAATAGCACAACGGCGATGTTTTCGTGGCAGCGATGCCGAACGAGAGGAGTACTACACCGAACAGCGTTTATCATTGCGCGAGGGCACCTATCGGCGCTTGCACCTAAACGAACGCACGGCGGCCGAGAGTGCTTTTATCCTCCCGGAAATGTGGGATAGTCTAATACTGGAGGGCTACACTTGTCCGTTGCCGGGTACACGTCTCCCCCTCGTGGCCGGCCTGGACGTGGCCGTAAAACGCGATAATTGCGCGGTGGTGTCAGTCTATCGCCAGGACGGGCAGCTATTCCTTGGCCCCTATCGGATCTGGAAACCCCCGGTGGACTTGGACGCCGTGGAGGCATATATCCGGGATCTGAAATTAGGCTATCGTGGTCTATCGTTATACGCTGATCCGTACCAGGCACAGTCTATACTCCAGTCCTTACAGAAAAGCGGGATCAAGGCGGAGGAGTTTACACAGACGATCCCGAATCTCACGCTTGCCGGCAACAGTCTCTTTGACGTGATCCGCCAGGGTAATTTAGTGGTGTATGCCGGTGCTACAGACTTACGCCAACACGTCTTGAACGCAAGTGCCAAAGAGACGCAATCCGGTATCAGGCTGACCAAGGCCAAGGCCACACAGAAAATTGACGCCAGTATAGCCCTGGCTATGGCGGTGACATCAGCGTTGAGGGTATCACATCGAGGGTGTACCTCGGTGCGGAATCTAGGCTTTTGAAATTTATATACAGGGAGGTTTTTGCAAATGACGATGAATAGTTTACGTGAGGATGTTAATAGGACGCTGAGGGCGCATGAGTCTCGCACCCTTTGGCGGCTGGCAATCGCGCAATTAGAACGCGCGCGCGATTCGGTTGACGCTACACGCAGCGCGCTTGATAGATGGGCCGCTTGTCGGCGCAAGTCGCGCACGCAGATGCCCACGACGATCAAAAGAATTTTGCCATAAGGGGGTAACACAATGTCCGATGATTTGAATACTCAAATCGAGCAGGCACAACGGGCGCTTGCCCAAGTCCAGGAACTTGAAGCGCTCAAGGCACAGGCTGATTTACTGCCTGGACTATTGGCCGAAAAGAACAGGAACGAGCAGCGCGCACAGGCCGCAGCGCACTTGCTCCAGGTGCAGCGTGTCACGAAAGCGGCGCTCGATGATGCGAGGGCGACTATCCCGCCATTGGCCGAACGTCTCCAGGCCGCTTTGGGCGAGCTTGACGCCATAGCAGCGGAGGCAAGCATGGTTTACCGTTCGGTGTTCGATGCGGGCCGCCAGGTGCGCCAGGCGTCCGAACGGCTGGTATCCGTGGATTGGGACCCCTCCAGAGTTGGGGAACTATCACCCAGCCAGAGCGATGGCGGCGCAAGTGCAAAATTCGCTCAATCGTGGGGCGAGTGTGGCGGATGCGATGCCGCCCTTGCGCTTGTTATCGAGGATGACGCGATTCTCGATTATCTGGAGCGGCACGGGCTAAAATCGCGCTATGACCCGCGAACTGGCGCGCGCTCGTTCTATATGCCGAAAATTTGATTGTTCCGGTTTCTCCTCCATAGCGACGTGGGGCGGCAATCGGGCCGCCCCACCAAGGGGGATGATGCCTTGATTTTGTCATGGTAAATTCAAGACAGATTTTGAAGTTACTTTCAAAATTGTCGCACTTTGAAAACTGAAAATCGGCAGCACACACGGCACAAGTCTGTATTTTGCATATTGACACGGCTTGCAAACTGTGGTAAGATATATATGGTAGCACACGGAGGCACAGTGACAACAAGCAGAAGAATACCAATAGTGGTAAGCGCCGAATTTCACGAGCGCCTAAAGCGCAAGTCGGAAGAAACCGCAATACCTCTTTCGGAAGTGGCGCGGCGCGCTTGGGAACTTTGGCTTGAAACAGGCGAATTACCAAAACCAACAAGAAAGGAGGTGAAAACGATGGCGCATGCTAAAGGCTATTTGCGCGATGCCTTTACGGAATGGGTAGAGCAGTACTGGACATCCAACGAGACCGGACCGGCAGACGTGGGCGGCGAGGAAAGGCCGATTGCCTGGTTACTTGGCAAGTTGTGGAATTGCACAGACTGCTTACCAGGCAGTATATGTGATGACTTGGAAATTTCACGAGGCAGCACATACGCCGTAGGGGTAAGAAAGGTTAAGCGCACATTAGACGATGAAAAATAGTAGGTGCTAAAATAAGCAAGTCTTGGCATGGTATGCACCTAAAAACGATGGGAGGCAATTATTGAATAGAATCGAGGCATAAGACAAAAGACGGGCCGTGTTAGTGCTTGCAACACGTCACACGACCCTGACCACAGCACCGATTAGGCCGGCGCAGTAGCTAAATACATTGTACCATAACACCATCATTACGGGCAAGCGCTTATCCTAATCGGCTTTACAAGCCGATTTTTTTATTTCTGAAACAGGAGAATTGACATGGGCAAGAAAACGATTTTCGACCAGGCAAAAGAGCGAGTAGAAAACTCGCCAGAACTACAACCGTATCGCCATGTAGTCTTGTACGATTGGCCGGAAGGCGCAGAGCATTACAAATGGGTGGCGAGCGCTCCAGCCAGTGAGATTATCTCATGGGCGCAGGTGGTTGACGTGTGTGCCAGGTGCGGCCAGCAGATTGACCGTGCAGCCCTGGACGTGACCGACGGCGACTTGTGCGCCGATTGCGAATCGGAAGCGGTGGAATAGGCACGACGGGGGCAGGCTGGCGATGCCGGCCTGCCCCACTTGGAGGTGGAACGGTGGACAAGAAAAACTTTGTTGAAAACGCCCTCGATCTGGTGGAAGGCAATCTGGCGACCGTGGCCGTGAGGCTGGGAAGCTGGCTTGCACCTATTCCGACCGCGTTCTTAATCTGGCGCGCAACGATGATACATCTAGGCTGGCCGTCTTGGGTTTCGTTCGTGGCCGGCGCCGTGATCGAGCTTTTGGGCCTGGGCACGGTGAATCTGGCCTTGACATTCCGAACGCACAACGCGACCAAGAGAGCCAAGGACCCCGGCGCGCCATTTCCTATCGCCCTGGCCCTGGCTGGTGTGTACTTCGGTACGGTAACACTACTCACGGTTATCCTGGAGGTGCTACCAGGTGCGGCGCTGGTCTCCCCGGTGGTGTTCATTGGCATGAGCCTAACGGGTGCGGGAACTTTGATGCTGAGAAACGATCATGCCCGGCGGCTGGCGGCGATCCGGGACAAGAAACAAGAGGAGAAGGCCGGCCGGGAAGCCCGGAGGGCGGCCCGTTCGGTATCGTTCAATATGGCGAAATCGAACACCTTGGAGACGGCGAACGCCGCCCGGCAGCAACAAAAACAGGATGCACTTGACGCGGTGCTGGTGTTCATTGGCGACAATCCCGGCGCTTCCCTGGCTGACATCGCCTTGCACGTGGGCAAGGGCAAATCGACCGTGGCCGGATACGTGGCCGAATTACAGACAGCCGGCACGATCCGGCGCAATGGGCGCGGCCTGGAGGTGGTGTAATGGACTGGCTTGATATTCCAGAGTATTTTGATCCTATCAATCGGATCGAGGGCGCGGTGTCCACATTCTTAAACGCGGACTGGTACGGCGCTATCGAGCGGCGCGGTTTAGTCGGTGGTATCCTATTTGAGTTTGTAGCCTGCCTCACAAACTACAACGCTCCGACAATTCGAGTAGCGCGCGGAGACTGGCGCGGTATCGACATCGAGCGCCTGTTGAGGCACCACGGCGTCAAAGTGTGGGACCGTGGCCTGGCCAATAGCGACGAGATATATTTTTGTGTGAAGCGGCGTCAAGTGCGGTGGGCTGATTATGTGCTGAGGCGCGCTGGCGTCCCGGTGACATCGCAACGGAGGTGAGCGATGAACGTACAGAATGAGAGTGAACGCAGATCATATTTGACCGACTGGGCGCGCACGCTTGAGAAGGCAGCGGCGCGTGGCGTGTTCGGCCGGCCCGTGGCGCTGCGAGACGCGCAACTTGTCAACGGGCCTAGAGCCGGCGCGATCGAGGTAGACGCTGGGCTGGATGCGCCTATATTGCTAAAGAGCCTCCAGGCGAGCGAGTGCGCCATGATGCGCCAGTTTGTGCCCTGGGACTTTGCCGGCGATCCGCTTGTGTTCATGGCCGGCAGGCGCGTGCGGCTGGAGGCAGGCTGGCCAAAGGGACTTGGTGAGGATGACATACCCCTCCGGGCGCTTGGCCAACACCCCGCCGGTGGTGGGCGCTGGCTGGTGGGCAGGACCGAACGAGGACACGTCTTGACGGCTGGCCTATCGGATAGTACAGCCCATTGGCTTGTTGCGGGCACGACCGGATCAGGCAAGACAACGGCGCTGGTATCTGCCATTGGGCAGTTATGCCGCGATCCTGATAACAGGCTGGTGCTGGTCGACGCCAAGCACGGCGCGTCATTCCGACCCCTCGCAGGGGTGCGCGGCCTCGTTGGGCCTCTTGCGTGCGATGTATACGAGGCGCGCGCTGCGCTGGCCTGGTGCGTAGGCGAGATGACGCGGCGCTATTCCGGCGGCCGGGATGATAGGCGCGTGATCGTCTTTATTGACGAAGTGCAAGAGCTTGCAAACGATAACCAAGCGGCCGAGAGTCTACGCCGGCTTGTGGCACAAGGCCGGGGCTGTGGCGTACATGCCGTAGTCGCTACCCAACACCCCGTAGTCTCCAGCCTGGGCGATCCGACCGTGAGACGCAATCTAACGGGGCGCCTGGCGCTGCTGGTTACGGATGCCGAATCATCGCGCGTGGCTGTGGGTGGTGCAACACCTCGCGCGGATAGACTGCTGGGCCGTGGGGACAGTTACGCCCTCGCTCCCGGTGCTACACATCGGGTGCAAGTGGCATACTTGGATGGTAGGACAGAGACAGGTGATCCAGAGCTGGAGGCGTGGCCGGAGGACTTGGGCGATCTGCCCGATAATTCCGGCTGGCCGTCCGGGGCGGAGGTGGGCGCGGGCCTGCTATCCGCTACAAGGGGCGATGGGCGGGTAAGATTCCAGCGGTATTGTGAGGAGTGGGGTATACACGTAGGCGGGAATGATAAGGCCGTCAAACTCTTGGCCCTGGCCCGTGATACGATCGAGTGGTTGGGTGATCATGATGCGTCCGTCCGTCCTGATGCTGAGATGCACACAAAATCGAGTAAAACACGGCGCAAATCGGCCAAGTCGGTGTACACCGAGGGCAGGACGGACGGACGGGAGGACAACGACAATGAAGCATAAGATAGAACGTCAACGACTTGTTCAAGTTGAGATTGCCCTGGGGGCGGTGGTGATCGTGGCCCTGGTAGGCGGCGCCGTGGTAGGCGGCCTGTTCTGGCTGGCCAGTCAATTCAGTGATCTTACTTTGCGCTGGCTGGTGGTGGTATCCTGGCTGGCCTTGCCCGTCTCGATCCCCGTTACCTGGCGAATCGCAACGAACGCGGCACGGGAACACTTGCGCGGTTTCGATCGTGGCCTGGACGGCGCAGAGCGCACAATACAATCAGTCGGGCGCGGCCTATCCGCCACAGCCAGCCTTGCCCGAACGGCAGCCAGGCAACCGGCGCTACCGATGGGCAGCAACGATGACTTGTTACCCCGACCCGGCACAATGCGAATTGTGGACGCCGGCCGGGGCAGCGGTGAGATCCTCGATCTGTGAGGTGAATATGGACACAGGCGGAGTCGTCAAAATTCTCATACGGCAAAACGAGCAGCTTGAACAGCAGATCAAGGCGGAGGAGCTTGCCTTGCAACTGTGCCTAGAGCGCACTGCGATGCTCGACAAGCGCGAACGAGTGCGCCGGCAGGCAAGCCGCGCAGCAGGGTATCTCCGCCAGGTAGAACGCGGAGAGGTGCTCGACGGCGACGACCGCCAGGATTTCTGTGGCCTGGTGCGCGACTATAGGCGGTAGACGCTAGGATTTTGACCGGCGGCGATGCCGGGCATATTTCAGAAGGGAGAGTATACAAATGAGTAAACACGCTATCATTTACGACAGAGCAAGCAGCGGCGGGCAGGCGAACAACTGGAGCAGGGAGGATGCCGCGCGCGTAGGGGCTGAGTTGGCACAGAAACATGGCTTTACTTGGGAACTGCGCCAAGAAATCAAGTCAGGTGAAACACTGACAGCCCGTCCGGTCATCATGGGTATCCTAGATGACATCACAGCCGGGAAGGTGCACGGGCTTATCTGCCAAGACTTGACCCGACTTTCACGCGACCAAGACAGCCTGGACGGGCTGGTGATCCGCCAAACTTGCAGAGAGCATGATTGTCTCGTGATCTGCCAGGACCGCGTTTACGACTTTTCCAAGGATGACGATGATCTGGCGGCCGACTTTGGCTTTCTCGTGGGCAAGTTGCAGAAGAAGGCCAATGTCCGAGCGATGACGCGCGGCATGAAAGCGAAGGCAAGGCAGGAGGGGCGATCTGGCGGCCCAGCACCATTAGGCTATAGGTTAGTATACGAAGGTCCGCTCCAGGCAGGCGTAAAACCGAGAGGTAAGCTTGTTATCTGCGAACCGGAAGCCGAGCTTGTGCGTGAAATCTTTGCACTCTATATCGAGCTTGGCGGCAGAGGCGCGGCACGAGCATTGAACGACGCGGGCAAATTTTTCCCAGTGAAGGGGAAATGGGCCGAGAAACGCGGGGCAAAATTTCGAGAGTTTAACAATATGGACATCCTGAGAATAACTTCTAAGGAATATTACGTGGGTATTATGTCCTGGGGGAAAGACAGCCAGTCCAGATACATGGCCGACTTTGAACCTATTTCGGTGATTAAGCCTGAATTGCAAATTGTGGACTTTGACACGTTCGAGCGGGCGCAGGCTGTACATAAGCAACGTGCAACGAGTAGAAAAGCCCCTGGCGGTTGGTCTAGAAAATACGCCTACTCTGGTATCCTACGCTGTCCAAGCTGTGGCGCTCCGATGTATGGGCGGAGCCGGAAGATGAACGGGCAGTGGGTCACAGTCTATATATGTTTCCGTATGGCCAAGGAGGGAATGAAGTGTTCGCGTGGTTCTACTGTGTATAGCGACGTCGTCAATAGGGCCGTTATGCCATTCCTGGCTGGCCTGCTAGAGAATCAGCTTGATACCATCCTTGGCGCGGCGGCGGCGCAAATGAGTACATCAAGTACGGTTGAGAGTATCGAGCAAGTCAAGCGGGGCGAGCTGGCGCAAGTCAGAGATGCCAAGTCAAGGATAATCAAGGCGATAGGCGATGGCGTGCTACTTCAGAACGAAGCAAGTGTACAGCTTACAGAGCTGAGAGACAAAGAGAGTAGGCTTGAGCGCGATCTGGCTAGCTTGGCTCAAAAGGCAGAGGTGCGGGCGGACATCGCACGGGCAGTCCAGACTATACAGGACGGTCCGATTGAAACCGCGCTGTGGACTTTGTTAAATGATGACCCGAATGGCTTTGCGCGTTTCGTGCGTGTGGTTTTTAATGGCTTTTCCGTGAGGACAAAAAGAACTGGGCAACATTCATGGGTGGGTGAGATTGTCAGTTACAAACTTACGGACGATTTTGCCAAAAGTGCGGACTATGATACAATGGGGAGTACCTGACGTTGGAGAATAGATATGCTGCCAGAGCTATTGCCCACTGACCCCGACGAACTGGAGGCGTTGTACCGGGCCTATATGGAACAAGGCGCGTTTGACCAGAACGAGTTCGACCGCTTGATGGAGGCTCGGCTGCGCGCGTGGGGTTATGATCCCCAGAACCTGAGTGCTGAGCAGGTGATCGGCTTGATGGAGGAATCTATCAATCGCATGCTGCTCAACCTCTACGGCGCGTTGGAAGCCGCACCGGACGAAGAGAGCACTCAACAAGTGCAAGCCATCGTTCAACAGGCCGAAGAGTTGCGCACCCAGATTTTCAAGGTGACCCAACCCGACCAGGCCAAGACAGGTGAGCAGACTGACTTACTCAGGTGATCGGCACCCTCTGCCGCCTGGCCGGGTTGTAAAGAATGGCGTTTTCGTTTAAAATAGATACTAGATGTCCCCCCTATCCTGGGAGGCTAGCAGGCTGTCGGAGAGAGCGTTTTGTAGGGCGGCTTTCTATAGCCGCCGCGCCTGTGGCAGGTGTGGAAACCTGCCCTACGGG
>JAFGFO010000319.1 GCA_016931085.1 Thermoflexales bacterium | reverse complement strand
GTCAGGTATGTGCTGTCGGTTCTGAGCAATATTCATGTCAAGCATGTGCTGTCGGTAAAATGTCAGGTATGTGCTGTCGGTTAGCAGATAGCCGTGTGCGCTACGGTAGGGAAATTGCGATTCTCCGTAATCAACCCTAGTGCACACGGTTGGCTCCCTTCCTGGGGACAAAAAGCATCCTTTTTCACATTAGGCACATTGCCTCTATCATTCACGCTATTCAAGCGGTCTCATTGTCTGCGTGCCGAGGCAGTAGAATTTGCCAAGATTACAAATCAGACTATAATAGTCTGATACACAATCTTTTCCGAGGCACAGGTGAACAATGGCCAGCTTTGTCAATCGCGAGCTTGAACTGCAAGGATTGAACCGCTTTATCGAGCAGCCAGGCGCTCACTTTGTGGTAGTCTACGGACGCCGGCGCGTGGGCAAAACCACTTTGCTCACAACGTGGGCCGAACAAAGTGGCCTGCCTACCCTGTACTGGGTTGCCAAGCGCGATCCCGCAAGAGCCTTGATGGCTAACCTGGCACAGACAGTCTATGCCTGGGAGCACGGCCTGGACCAGGCTGACATCGAGATTCATCCCCCAAGTTGGGAGGCTGTCTTTCAGATGATTGCGCAGGCAGTTGGATCGCGGCGAGCTATCGTTATCCTCGACGAGTTGCCCTATGCGCTGCAACAGGATGCCGGCATGGGGTCACATATTCAAGCTGCCTGGGATCACATGTTCAAAGACAGCCAGATCTTGCTCTTTTTGGCCGGATCACACGTTGGGATCATGACCGAGTTGATGTCCTATCAGGCGCCCCTCTATGGCCGCTTGACAGCCCAGTTGCCCGTGATGCCGCTGTCGTTTGCAAGCATTCGAGAATTTCTACCCCGATACGATGTGCACAAACGTCTGGCTGTCTATGCCATCCTGGGAGGTGTGCCGGCCTACCTGGAACGCTGGGATGATCGGGGCACTTTGGGCGCGAACGTGGAACGCCTGTTTCTGCAGCGCACCGGCTGGTTTCGCAACGAGCCGTTGGTGCTGGTGAGCGACCTGACTCAACGCGAGACGACCAATTACGAAGCGATACTCAAAGCTATTGCCGACGGGCGACACAACCGGGAAGAAATCGCCGCCTTTACGGCGATTCCGACCTCAGCCATGAGCCATTACTTGCCGCGCCTGATGGACCTCAAGTTAGTCGAGCGGCGCGTGCCGGCCACAGTCCCCCTGGCCCAAATCAAGACAAGCAAGCAAAGCCGCTATCATTTGAGCGATCCCTTCCTGCGTTTTTACTATCGTTTTGTCGATCCCAATTTGCACCTGATCGAGCGCGGGCTGACGCACCGTCTGTGGCAAATGATGGAGGACAACTTTCGCGCCTTTGTAGCCTTGAGCTTTGAAGATCTCTGTCGCGATTGGGTTCTTCGGCAAGCGCAGGCTGGCGGGCTGCCTTTCATGCCAGATAACGTAGGGACTCATTGGTCGCCTGACGTGCAGGTAGACGTTGTGGCCATTGCCTGGCGCGAGAAGCAGATTCTGCTGGGAGAGTGCAAATGGGGGGAGCAGCCAGTCAACCGATCAGTGGTGACCGAGCTGATTCAGACCAAGACACCCAAAGTACTGCACACCTTGCCGGACAAGGGCGAGGGGTGGACAGTGCACTATGCTTTCTTTGGGCGATCCGAGTTTAGCGCTGCTGCACAAAGTGAGGCGGCCCAAGTTCACGCCCAACTGCTAAACCTGGAACATCTGGAGCGCGACCTGGCAAAACAGTAAGTAGGTCCCACTCACAGGCGCTTGTCCAACGCCTGGGCTACCTGACCGATGTTTTGAACATGCCCGTAGAGGCAGCGACAAAAACGTCCTGGCTAACGTCGGCCAGAGTACGCTTCATCCGGGGCGACCCGGCCGGTGGGGAACCGACGAGGTCGCCCGACGAGTTAGGAAGCGCAGCCCTTGAGATCTGCTGTTGGTATCATATACACCTCAAGTATGATACTTTAGACGTATAATAGCCCATTTGACATAGCGAGCCAGGATGCTGACCGGAGTCAAGTTTCTAGCATTCTATGTGTAGCGTGAGAGCGAGCGTTTCACGCTGGGGTGCTTCCTAGGTTTCGGTGTGGTATAATGACAGCAAATGCTCAAGATGTGAACAACGGCTAGGCTATCGCTTTGAAAGGAGCAGGTCTGATGAAAAACAAGACCAAACCACGCCAATTGCTGGTGGAATGCAGCGACCCCGGCCTGGTGATTTCGCTGGCTGAGGAATTTGAGCACGTGCTGCGGCAGGTGGACTTTGAGCGTGCCTGTGCGCTGCGCGACCAACTGCGCGATCTGGCTCGTGAGCTTGGACCAGTAGTTGAGCGCTTGGAGTAGTTTTCGCCTGGAAGTGCCTAATGATGGAGATCGCCCGCTGACCTTTGGCAGCCGAGAAGCGCGCGACGACGATAAAGAGCCGTCACAGCGATCGTTGTCGCAGGCAGCCGAGCGCGGCGTGGGCCAGTTCACACTGCGCGGCACGCTCTTGCTGAACCAGAATGGTCCGGCTCCAGAGACTCGCGAGCAATACATCCGCGACTTGGCTGATGGCATGACCAGCTACCGCTTTGAGGAGTTGGGGCTTTTCAGTATGCCCACCGAGCTGCCCGATTCAATGACTGCCCACCGCGAGCGCCTGATGGACGAATATGCGGGCGAGGTCTTGCGTGCTCGGGCCCGCTACCCAGGTGTGGGGCATCGCTGGGTGCAAGATTCGGTTGAGCGGTTGAGAAAGACACTAGAGGAGGTCGATACACGCGCCGAGGCTGTGATGACCTACGAATTGGAGCGCCAGAACCCACAAGACGTGTCTCCAAGCGAGCGCATCCGCTGGGCCGCGCTGGCCGCTCGCTTGGGGAAAGAGGTGGAAAAGTGGCACCAGGCCACTCAAGAGTCCTTGGACTATGTTTATCAGCGCGTCATGCTGATTCACCTGATGTGGACCGACTGTCGAGGCTGGGGGCGGGTGCGCCCTTACCTTGAGGAATGTTTGCAGGCGCTTATTGAGCAAGCTGCGACGACTTATACCACGGATGCTGTAGCTGCGGTGCAGCGCGTATATGACGAACTCCGCAAACCGCCTTGGGCTGGCTTGGCCAACTGGTGGACCGAAGGTGGCGGCGCAGACAATCAGGAAAAGACTGATGAACCTGTCGATGCCCTTCCGCCCAGTGAATGAGCGGCTGCGGCTGGCCTCAATCGAAATCACGCAGCGGTGTAACAATCACTGTTTTTACTGCGAGCAAGCCAAGGCCGAGCGAGATATGCCGGTCGAGCGCTTTGCCGCGCTGCTTGACGAACTGGCAGCCAGAGGCATACAAGCCGTGGCCTTGGGCGGCGGCGAGCCGACGCTGCACCCAGAACTGGTCGCTCTGTTAGAGATTGCCCACCGCCGGGGTGTGCAAGTTGGCCTGACGACCAACGCCCGCAATCCTGGCCAGGTCTTGGCCCTGCTTGAAGATGGCTTGTTGGACAGCCTGGGCGTCTCAGCCGGCAAAGGTGATTGGCTAGCGCTGGCGGCTCACCCCCACGCCACAGTCAACCTGCTTTTGCTGCGTGGAGGGCAGGCCGAGTTGGTGCGCCAGGCTGTTGAAGCTATCCGGCAAGGCGTGCACTGCTTGTTGCTCTTGGGTTACAAGGGACATCGCCCGGAGCTAGGGCCATCCACGCACGAGCTGTCCGACGCCTTTAGCTTGCTTACCGTGCTGGGTCGGCAGACGAGGGTGGTGGTGGCCGCCGATGATTACACCCGCCGCCGTCTGGGCCTGGCGCACAGTTGCGGAGAGGGCTTTGTGCGGGTCAGCCTGGACGGCAACTCCGATCGATGCTGTTTTCCCCACTGCGAGTATCGGGGAGAATAAAGCTGATTGCTTACACTATCCGATCAATAGTCAGTGTACGGCCTGGCGGATGCCAGTGGTTCTGGCCAATCGTGTTGAAAATGAGGCAATTGTGAGAAGCGTGAACGAGATTGACCGATTGCTAGCAGAAGCGGAGAGCGAGCTAGCCAGGCTCAGCATCCGCAGGGCAGAGTTGCTGTCGCAAATCGTTGCGCTGCAGCAAGAAAAACACACCTCCCTTCAAACGTTGGAAGCTCCGCTACAATCG
>JAFGFO010000318.1 GCA_016931085.1 Thermoflexales bacterium | reverse complement strand
GTCAGGTATGTGCTGTCGGTTCTGAGCAATATTCATGTCAAGCATGTGCTGTCGGTAAAATGTCAGGTATGTGCTGTCGGTTAGCAGCCAGCACTACTCCAAAAATCTGTCCAAAACGAGACAGCCTTCGCCTGCATCCGAGAGATCGGTTCATACGTCACTCCCTACCTGCAGGCATCGCCTGATTATACACCCGGACAGGCATAATGCCATCAACCAGCACGCCAAAAGAGGCCGGCGTCACCGCCTCGTTCCCTCCGATGAAGGCAATTCCCCGGTCGTCCTCAAACGCGCTCGTCGCGCCAGGCGCCAACAACACCAGGTTGTCGTTGGCACCCAGCTCGAACCACGGGTCGGTCTCTCCATCCAGATTGCCGTTAGCCACATACAGCACCATCCGCCGGTCCCAGCCGCCCAGGTCGTCGCGCGCGAAACGCGCATCGTTGGCAGCCGTCCGAGTCGCGATGACTCGGACCAACATACCCTGCGGCACACGCGCCAACGCCGGGTGACCGGCAAAAATCAGCGAGCCCTCGTCAGTCGCCGCCTTGGTGTCGTTGTCAGTCACACGCCAGCCCCGCAGGTCCACCCCACCCGGACGCTTGACCTCCAACTCGAACCAGTCCCCCTCGATCTGTCCCTCGTCGTCAACAGCCCACGCGCTAAACACTACGTCCCCGGCACGCGGCTGGGCCGCCGGCAGGGCTTCAAAGCGAGGGGCGATCGCCGGCCCAGCGCCGGCCGTGGCCGTAATCACAGGCGTCTGTGGCAAAGACGGCGGCTCCCAGCCGGCAAAACGATAGCCCGCAGATGGCACCGCGCTGAGCCTGAGCGGCAGCCCCTGGAAATACACTCCTTGCCACGGCAGCTCTTCCAGCACGACATCATTCACCGCCACATATCCCTGGCCCTCAGCGGGTGAGGCAAGCGCAAGCTGCTGCAGACCATCCAGGCCAAAACACTCGATCGCGTGCCGGCGAACGTAATCCGGCCGGCGGCGGGCAAAGTCGCGCAACTGCTGCACGTTCGACTCCCAATCCGTCAGACTCGCCCAGCGCAGCGACTCGTACGCCATATCCGGCTTCAGCTCGGCCGCCAGGAGATCGATGTGAGCGATGACGGACGGCGGCGACAGTGTGGTGTTGAGCAAGTCCGCCATCCGCACCAAGAAACGCTCGCGAAAGACCGGGTTCTCCAGCAACTTGCGCAGCAAGAGCGTATCGCGCCCGCCGGCCTCAGCGCTCCCGCAGCCCACCGCTCGCTTGACGATATTCGTGCTGACGCTGCCGTGCAAGTACATCCCCCAACCACGATCGTCGTCCCACACGATCCAACGCCAACGTCCTGCCTGCACCCGCGGGCGGAACTGGTACACGTTGTCCTCCGGCCAATCGATGTTGGCCGTGTACATCTCCAAGAGGGTATAATCGATGAAATTTTGCAAGTCAAGCTGGGTCTGCACGTAGGCATAGCTGGCCGGCTCTGCCAGCTCGTGCGTCTCGACAAAGCGCACGAGCTGGTCCCAGGCATCCCGGCTTCCCATCAGGATCTGGCCGCCTGTGTAGAACTCGGGCGCCTTGAGAAAATCAGCCGACTCGATCTGATAATGATCGGCCAGGAAAGTGCCATCCAGGTGCTCGCGAAGCTGGTAGATGCCCCACGGCTCACCATTGATGAACAGCAAGACAGGCCGGCTATGAGCGGCATGGCTGCCGAGCTGAAACGCCAGGCGTGCCGTCAACGCGTTGCGCACCAAGGTCCAATTCGTTTGGTCGAAAACGTGCCAATCCTCTCCGCCGCCGTGCAAGACCAGGCGTTTGAACGAACCTAGTTCGCTAGCGGGGAACAACGGGTATTCGAGCCGGCTGGCGCCGTACTCCCGGCGAAAGTAAAGCCGGAAAGACCTTTTATCGAAGGTGCGGCTCCAGTGGCCGTGAATGCGTATCCCGGCCGGAATGTGAAAGCCCGTCTGGCGGTCCTGGTCGACAAAGCTCACGTCCACCGGGCGCTCCCAGGCGGCCCCCCTTTCCTCGGCATTGACGTACAGGCCGCGCTCCGCGTCCCACAGATCGGGCGGGTCCACGACCAGGGACATCACAGGTAAGCTAGCCGGCAGGCCTACAAAATAAGACGCGCTGCGCACCGGCCCCGCCTCTCCGCCAGGCAAAACGGCCCGTGCCCGGATGACAGTGACGGCCGGCGTGGCAGCGCTCAAGCGAATCGGCTGCGTGTAGGTTATCCCGACGGTATGAGTGGGCAGGCGGCCGTCGACGGTAAAAATCACCCGGGCGCGAGCGTCAGACGCGCCAAGCTCGAGTCGAATATCTCGGTCATAATAACCGCCGGGAAGAGAAAAAACGGTCTCAAGCGGGGCAGAGGCACTTGTAGGTGACGGGGAAACGGGACTGGAAGCTGCATACAACACCAACAACGCGAGGAGCGCGATGACGATGACCCTTCCATATCCGTAGGAAGAAGCAATCCAGGTTTTGAAAAGACGTCGTAACATATCCCTGCCAAGCCCCACATGACGGGCGTATTGTACCACAAATCACAGAAACGAGGGCCGTGGCGCATCGCCCGTATGCACGTTGAGGCAAACCGTGGTAAAATGAGGCTTATGAGTTGGCAATACGCACCCCAGGCCATCATCTTGTTCCTAACGGCCGGCCTGTCGGCCCTCATCGCGCTGGTCACCTGGCGGCGGCGAGACGCGCCCGGCGGGCGGCTGCTCACCTGGCTCATGCTGGCTGTGGCGGAATGGACCATAGCCGCCGCGCTTGAAATCGCCGCCGTCGATCCGGCGGCCAAGATACTGTGGTCCAAGATAGGCTACCTGGGCACGCACAGCGTCCCGGTGCTCTATCTGCATTTCGCCCTTGAATACAGTCAACAGGACAAGTGGCTGACCAGGCGGCGGGCGCTGCTCCTGTGGGTGATTCCCATCATCACCTGTGTGCTGGCCGCGACAAACGAGCGGCACAGCCTGGTCTGGAACTCGTTCACCCCCATCGTCGACAACGGGGTTCACACCCTGGTTTACGGCCACGGCCCCTGGTTCTGGGTGGCTGTCGCCTATGCCTACTTGATGACTTTGGCCGGGACAGGCGTCTTGCTCCGCGCGCTCGTCTTGTTCCCAGATCTGTATCGCCGCCAAATCATTCCCCTGGCACTGGGCGCGATCTCGCCACTCGTTGGCAGCGCGATCTACCTGCTCAAGCTGGGGCCGCCTGGCCTGGACACGACTCCCATCAGCACCGCCTTCACCGGCCTGTTCCTGGCCTGGGCGATCTTCCGCCAACAATTGTTCGATCTAGCGCCTATCGCCTACGACGTCCTGGTCGAAAATCTGCGGGACGGCGTCATCGTGCTCGACAATCACAACCGCATCCTCGATCTCAACCCGGCCGCCCAACAACTGATCGGCGCCAGCCGCGCCGCGATTGGGCAGCCCACCCAGGCCGTCCTGGCAAGATGGCCCGATTTGCTGGCGCGCTACAGAGACGTACTGGCAGCCCAAGCGGAAATTGTCCTCGAAGAGGATCCGCCCACATACCTGGATCTGCGCATCTCGCCGCTGTACGACCGGCGCAAGAGACTCAGTGGGCGGCTGGTGCTGCTGCACGACATCACCGAGCGCAAGCAAACCGAAGTGGACCTGCGCCAGGCCAAGGAAGCCGCCGAGGCCGCCAGCCGCGCCAAGAGCGCGTTCCTGGCCAACATGAGCCACGAGCTGCGCACGCCGATGAACGCCATCCTCGGCTTTTCTGAAATGATGGCAAACGACTCGAACCTCACCGCCGAGCAGCAGGAAAACCTGGTAACGATCAGTCACAGCGGCAAGCAATTGTTGGCCATGATCAACAATGTGCTGGAGCTGACGAAAATGGATAGAGGTACAGATGCAGATAGAGATAGAGATAGAGAGACAAATAGAGAGGCAGAAGGGCGGGACACGCTGGCGGCCGCATTGGCGGCGACGCCCTCCGAGTGGAAGTCCCAATTGCACCAGGCCACGATCGAAGGGGATTTGGGTTGGATGAGGGCTTTGATCGAGCAGAGGCGGGGTCAGAACCCCAGCCTGGCCGAGACGCTGGCAGACATGGTCGACAACTTTGAGCACAGCGATATCCTTGGCCTGCTCGAGCAGTCAGATAGAGAGTTCAGATAGAGACATCAGGCAGAGGTATCTGCCAGCTCAATCCAGTCGATGGCGTGCTTGGGGATCAGTGCCCGCTTGCCGCCCTCACGCTCCAGCACGAGATCGAACGTGTCCAGGCCCGCCAGCTTGCCGGTGAGGGTCTGTCCACCGCGCAAATGAATGACGACCGGCTTGCGCCCTAGCTCCGCGTAAAACTGGGCGGAAGACGTGCCCCACTCGTCCATGGGGCGCTTGAGCAAAGTCTCTTTAGACATAGTGTTTCTCCTGGCATGATGCATCGCTGCTCCTCGTTTCGCGACCCTTTTTATCCTGGCCCGGCGACAGTAATATTATGGCTTGACAAATTTGATGACTATTATGTATAATGGCGATACGTCGCAAGAATAATCCACAATCAGAAAAAAGTCAAAGGAGCTGCCCCCCCATGAAACCCCGTCGTTTGCTTGCTATCGTTTCGTCCATTTTGCTAACCGTGGTGACCGCCCAGGCTCTAGGCGCAGACCCTTTGGGTTTTATAAACCCAAAGGGTCTTGCTCCTGCAGCGCTTGACGAGGTCGAGGCG
>JAFGFO010000034.1 GCA_016931085.1 Thermoflexales bacterium | reverse complement strand
TCGTCGTCGTCGGCGTGTCGGAGCGCGACGATAACCTGGCTCGCAACATTGTGGCCAACTTGATCGAGTTCGACTATCCCGGCGCCCTGTACCTGGTGGGCCGCCAGGCCGGGCAGCTTTTCGGACGCCCGATCGTCGCCTCGCTCGACCAGGTCCCGGACGGCGTTGACGTGGCCGCCATGCTGGTGCCGGCTGCCAGCACACCGGAGCTGATCGAGGCGTGCGGCCTGCCCTTGGCCGGGTGGGGCCTAGCTACCGACACACCCCAGGCGCTCAACCTGGCGGCCCGCATGGGTTATCCCCTGGCGGTCAAGATCGTGTCGGCCGATATCTCGCACAAGTCTGATGTGGGGTGCGTAGTGGTGAACGTCGCCGACGAAAGGGCACTGGGCGGCGTGGTGGACGACATGCTTTCACGGCTGTCACGCTCGGCGCGGGTCGAGGGGGTGCTGCTGCAAAAAATGGCGGATGGCCAGCAAGTCATCTTGGGCGGGCGGCGAGCCCCATCCTTTGGGCCGGTGGTCATGTTCGGCCTGGGCGGCATTTACGCCGAACTGTTGGCCGACGTGTCGTTTCGCCTGGCGCCGCTAGCGCGCTGCGAGGCCGAGGCAATGATCGACGAGGTCAAGGCCGGCCAGTTGCTGCGCGGCCTGCGGGGGCAGCCCCCAGCAGACCGGGCAGCCGTGGTAGATGGCTTGCTGCGCCTGTCGCGCTTGATGTGCGACGCGCCTCAGATCGCCGAAGTGGACGTCAATCCCTTGATCGTCTCTGAGCGCGGCGCGCTGGTCGTAGACGCGCGCGTGAGGGTAGGAGCATAAGGGAGACTATCCAAACGCCAGAGGAATGCCTTACACAGTCGAGAGATCCCACTCCTCGTAGATCTTGGGAACATCGCTGATCAGGCGTTTGGTATAAGCCGCTTTCGGATGCAAAATCACGTCATCGGGAGATCCTCTTTCGACGAATTTCCCCCGCTCCATAATGTATATGGTGTCAGAAACATAGTACGCCAGGCCGATATCGTGGGTGATGAAAATAATCGTCATCCCGATCTCGTCACGCAACTGCATCAGTTCGTCCAGGATGGTCGCGCGTGAACAGGCATCGATCATCGAGGTTGGTTCATCCGCCAGCAGGATCTTGGGTCTCAGCAGGAAGATACGGGCAATCATCAAGCGCTGCATCTGTCCGCCGGAAAGCTCAAAAGGATACTTGTTGGTCAATTCCTCGAACTTCAAGTTGACAAAGCTGCATGCCTCGGTCATCAATTCTGTTGTTTGCGTGCGCGTAAGATTTCCACCGCCTCGCATGCGAATACAATCTAACAGCACGGCATCGATCTTGCGAAAGATGTTATATGAAGAGAACGGATCCTGAAAGATGGCCTGGATGTTTTTCCAGTATTCCTGTCTCTTCTGGTGAGTGCTGATATCGCGCTTCTTTCCCTGGAAGTAAATCTCACCCTCAGTGGTGCTGATCAATCCCAAAAGCATCTTCGATAATGTGGTTTTTCCGCTGCCCGATTCGCCCACGATCGAGACGACTTCGCCCTCGCAGAAAGTGAAATCCACATGATCAACAGCAACCGTTTTCTGGCGGCCAAAACCAAACACCTTGGTAAGCCCTGATCCGCTCAGGCACGCCTTTTTTTCTTCGCCCTCGTAGAATTTGAGATCCACTTTTTCATCCGGCATTTTTTCGGGCCTCCTTCTGATAAGCATCCCTCAATTCTTGTTCCGACAAGATACAGCGGTACGCGCGGGTGCCCTGCACCTCAGACATACAGATAGACAGCGCCTTGCAGTCTGGCCGAAAGTATTTGCAGCGTTCGGCAAAGCGGCAGCCAGCCGGTGGGTTCTTAAGATTGGGCGGCACCCCAGGAATGGCTGCCAGCTTGACATCCCGCAGGCCTGCTTCAGGCACGATGATCGAGCCCATGAGGCCTTTGGCATAAGGGTGGAGTGGATCAAACACAACTTCTTTTGCGGCGCCCTTCTCCACAATCTGTCCCGCGTACATGACCATAATATCATCCGTCACGTTGTAAAGCAGCGGAAGTTCATGCGTGATAAAGATCAAGGATTTGATGAAACCATTTTCCATCAAGTTCCGCAGCATCTTGATCACCATCTTTTGCGAAGTGACATCGAGTGCGGAGGAAGGCTCATCGGCAATCAATACGTCTGGTAGTAAGATCACAGACACCGCGATCACCGTGCGCTGTTTCATGCCGCCCGAAAGCTCGACGGGGTATTGTTGCAGGACGCTCGCTGGAAGCCCCAGGCACTCAAAGCTTCCCCTGGCCAGTTCATAAATGTCTTTCTTGGTTTTGAAGGGATCGTGCGCGTGAACAACGTCCTCGATAAAGTGGATGATCTTCTGGGTGGGGTTGAGCGCGTTCATCGCGGCCTGGGGGATATAAGAAATCTTGTTCCCCAATATCGATTTGCGAACGTCATCCGGATGCATTCCAGAAATATTACGCCCATCGATGATGATCTCCCCACTCGTATAATGCAGCGGAGCAAAGTAATATCCCATCAGGCTGAGCGCGAGCGTTGACTTTCCACAACCGGATTCTCCGGCAATTCCCAACGATTTCCCTTCTTCGACCTTCAGAGAAACGTGGTCAACGGCGTAAATATCTTCCCCAAAGCGGGTGATATATTTCGTTGTCAGTTCCTTGACCTCTAACATGACGTCTGCCATATCAATCACCTACTCTCTCAATGCCGGGTTGAATACCTGGTCGAGACCTGTATTCATCAAATTCATCGAGAATGTAATCAGAGCGATGGTTATGATCACAGGGAAGTACGCCCACCATTTTCCCAGGGTCGGCGCCTGGTAGATCATCGCCCAGTTCATCATCAAGCCCAACGTTGGCACCTCAGTCGTTCGAGGTCCCAAGCCAAGGACGGATAACGCGGCCTCCGCCAGAATACCTGTGGTAATCTGCAGAATCAGCGCCATAACAACGTAAGAAGCGATGTAGGGCAAAATATCCATGGCAATGATGTAAGCAATCGAGTGCCCGGATAATTTCGACAAGTTGACATGGTCGCGATTCCGCAGCGAAACCACTTGCGCCCGCACGGCCCTGGCCGTCCATACCCAGGAGGTAAACCCGATCACCACGGCGATGGTAAAGGGGCCGCGTCTTTCCTGCCCGATGCTGAAGGAGATCAGGATCAACAACACAAGAGCGGGGATCACGGTAAAGAGATTGGTGATGAACATAATGACGTCATCCACCAGCCCGCCGACATACCCCCCCAGCAATCCCAGGGTCAAACCGATCAAGGTGGCGACCATGCCGGCGACAAGACCGATCTGCAGTGATACGCGGGTGGCCACAACCAGCTCCGTCAACACATCCCGACCAAAGTTATCGGTTCCAAGCGGCAACACTCGTACATTCGCCACCTGCCCGACATTCACGTAATCCGATTGGTTGACGGTGCCTATCTGCTCCAGGGCGCCTGTTTGCGGGTTCTTGGCCGCGATGGTCGCCCCCTCTTTTGACAAAAGTCCTTGGAGCGAGGCATTGAGCCGACTATAGTAATTTCGCTTGGCATTCGTCATCCCGGCAATATTCGCCTTGGGGTCATAATGGCTCTCCCACTGGCCCATGAGTTTAGCGGTATCCGAGATATCTATTTCGGTTTCAGGGATTCCATACGACACCAGCCATTCTTTTATGGCTACGCGATCATCTTGACTCAACTTGCTGGCAAGGCGCTTAGCCGCGGCGTCCTCCAGAAGAAGTACGTATTTAGGGGAACTCATGCTGTCATAAGCACCCACATAGATCCCCGGTGGGAAAAAAGTACCCTGAGCGATGATTGCTAATGGAGGATCCGTTATGATCAGCGGGTAAACGATCACGATCAGCAGAATGGCCGCAAGAATGGAGAAACCAAAAACAAATTTACCGGAGTGAAAAACTTGTTGAATGGTATGTTTCATGACAGTATCCTTCCTGCGTTCGCAGGGCGAGCGTCAATCAGCCTGCGCCGCTTTAATGCGCGGGTCAATGATACCGTAAAGGATTTCGATAGTAAAGTTCGCAACCAGTACCATTATCGTGATGATCAATGTGATTCCCGAGATCAGCGGATAATCCCCTCCCATGACGGCGCTGAAGACCGTGGAACCAAGCCCCGGATAACTAAAAATGAGCTCCGCCACCAGCGCGCCGCCGACCATAGTGCCGATCGATAACGCCAAGCCCGTTACCTGCGGAAGCATGGCATTCCGAAAGACATAACCGATGATCTTGTTGTCTTTGATCCCCATGAAACGGGCGTACTTGACATAATCCGCATTCAGCTCATAGATGGCCATGGAGCGCATGCCAATCGCCTGGCCGCCGATGGCGACCAACACGATGGACCAGAACGGCATTTGGTAGTGGACGATCACAGACCATATAAAATTCCAGCTCAAGTTGGGAATCAAGTCAAAGCCATATCCGCCCGAGGTTGGGAACCATTCTAACCAAACCCCAAAAATGACCAGCACAATGACCGCCATGCCAAATGCTGGGAGACTGCTCATAAAAATGCTGACGGGCATGAGCACTTTATCAAAGCCCCCCTTGAGATAAGCCGCCAGCGCGCCCAGCGCGTTCCCGATCAACCAGCCGACGATGATCGCCGGGAACTGCAGAGCAATCGTCCATATGATGGAAGATCTGATGACGTCTGCCACTGTTCTGGGATATTGGCTAATCGAGAAACCGAAATCACCCCGCACCACATTTCTCATGTAGATGATGAATTGTTCGTGCATGGGTCTGTTGGTGCCAAACAACTCCACGTATTGCTGATAGATCGCTTGGACCCCGGTCGCATCGCTCAAGCCTTGGGCCATCCTTGATACGATGGCTGCCACAGGATCTCCCGGCATCAGGCGGGGCAGGATGAAATTCAGTATGAAGGCGGCAACAAGAGTGACCAAGAACCAACCCAGCTTGTTAAGGAAATACTGTCGGTATCCTTTCAATGCAGCACCTCCGGTTAACTGACCAAACAGCCATGTTCCGCCCAGTGCGGAACATGGCCGTTTTTGCTAGATTACGGCTTACTTAACGAGCTGCAAGTTATAGAGACCTGCGATGCTCCAGCCGTCAGTCAGGTCGAGCGGCGGGACGGGCGGATTGGTGCCGTCACCCTCGTGCGGGAAGTTCGTCCAAACCGTCTCGTTCACAGCATGGAACGATTGAGGGCGATACATGAGCGTGAAGGAAGGGATATCGCTCAGGTAGATCTTGACCAATTCCGTGTACATGGCCTTGAGCTTGGCGGCATCGGTTTCAGCGGGGATCGCCTTGATCAGCTCGTCGACCCTGGGATTGCTATACTGGCCCCAGTTGCCGTTCCAGTTGCTCGCCATACCGACGAATTCAGAGCTGAGCAAATTGCGGATACGACCCCAAGGCTGGGTGGGGCCGGCGCCGGCGCTCCACATCATAAAGATCTCATAGCCCTCGGGGAGATCCTTATCTGACACGGTGACGACGGTCTGATACACGGACCATTCAGGGTAGTTGGTGGTGATGTCGATGCCGATCTTTTTGCCGGCGGCGGCGACCACTTCGATCGCGGCCTGCCAGTCAGACCAGCCGTTGGGGCAGGTGGCGATGTAGCTGAGCTTCTTGCCGTTGTACTCGCGCCAGCCATCGCCATCGGTATCCTTGATCCCGGCCTCGTCGAGCAGTTTATTGGCGCCTTCGATGTCGTTGCCGGCCCACTGCAGATCCTTGACGGCCTCGCGGTCGTACAGGGCCTGCTCACCAGGGGTCGGGTTCATGAGCGAGCGCGGAACCTGGTCGAAGGTAGCCGATTGGTTGGTCATGGCGTTGGCGATGATGGTGGGATAGTCAACGGCAATGGCAATGGCCTTGCGCACCGCGGGCTGATCCAAACCATAGGCCTTCAGGTTGTAGAAGGCGGTTGGGAGGCTGGCGCCAATGCCATACGGAGCCTCGGGCAAGTAGGTGGAAATGGGCAAGCCATAGTTCAGCCACAACAAGTGAATGTTGGAGTTGAACTGCTGGCTGACATCCACTTCACCTTTTGCCAAAGCAACAGAACCGGCAGCGTTATCCTTGAAGATGGAATGCGCCAGGTACTTGGGAACGGGCAGCTTGCCCCACATGCTCTTATCCTTGCCCCAGTAGTTGTCGTCGCGAACGAGGACAACCTTGGTGTCGTCGGCGAAGAACTTGTGATAGGGCCCGGAGTAAACGGCGTCCTCGGCCGTATCCGCCAGCAACTTGGTGGCATCGTTGCTGACGCGCTTTTCCAGCGTTTGGGTCCAGGCTTTCTGGATGACATAGTTGGTGCTCACGTAAGCCTTGACAATCAGGGGATTGACCGCTTTGCCGTCCGCACCCAGCTTGGCCTTGATCACAACCGTTTGAGCGTCCTTAGCTTCGATGGTGTCGATGTAATCCTTGTTGCCAGCGCCGGTCGGGGTATTGTACTTGACGTGGCTGGCCCAGGTATAGGCGACATCCTCTGCCGTCACCGGGGTGCCATCGCTCCACTTGGCGGCCTTCTTGATCTTGAAGGTGATCTCGGTCTGCGCATCGTTCCAGGCGTAATCGCCGTCGGCCAGCAAGGGATACATCCCACCATCGAGCATGTTGTACAGGTACGGCGTCTCGAACATAGTAACGCGAGCGCTGTCCTGCTGAACAACGGCCATCGCATTGTTGCAGTTAGAAGAGTATGGGTTCCAGCACACCACCGCACCCCACTGTTGACCGTTGAAGTACAGGGTTTCATTGCGGGGCAGAGCCGACTTGTCGGCGGGCGCCGCGGGGGCTGGCGTGGCGGTGACTATGACTTCCTTCACAACTTCCTTCACGGTTTCCTTCACTACCGGTGTACCCGCGACGATGACCTCTTCCTTGACGACCACCGTTTCCCTGATGATCTGAGGGGTTGGAGTTGTGGCGGGGCCGCATGCGGCGACGACGATTGACAGAAGCAGCACGATGCTGATCACACGCATTTTGGTATACATCTTTCTTCTTATCTCCTTTTTTTATATGTGTAGATCGATAGAGTGACTTGAGCAGATATAGATAAATTGTTCCCTAATTCCCTCCTTTGAAACTTGTGGCACAAACCGAGGCCCGCTCGACCAGGTGCGGGCGGACGGTAACCCTGACCAGACCAGAGTCGGGATGCTCGATCCGATTGATCAACAACTGCACGGCCAGCCGGCCCATTCCGACCTTGTCGATGTGCATCGTGGTCAAGGCAGGCGAAACACAAGCTGCCAGATCGATGTTGTCAAAGCCGACGACGGAAAGCTCGTCGGGCAAGCGTCGCCCCAGGCTGCGCGCTACGTCCATGACCGCGAGGGCGACCTCGTCGTTGACGCCGAATATCGCCGTGATGTGGGGATTCTGGCGCAGCAGGGCACTCGTGGCCTCGGTGATCTGGTGAGTATTGACGATATTACATTTGGCAACGTAACGCTCAGAGATATGGTGGTCCTCCAATGCCCGCACATAGCCGTCGTAGCGCTCCTGGATGCTCGGGTAAGCCTTAGGATGACAGCCTACCAGGCCGATGTGCCGGTGGCCGTGTTGGATCAAGTGAGTGATGGCCTGATAAGCCCCCGTGATGTTGTCAGACACAATCACATCGTACGTATCTGGCCGGGCATAAGCATCCACCAAGACGATAGGCACCGAATGATGATCGGTGACCTGGAGCAAGGTTCCATTCAGGAATGCCCCCACGAACAAGAGTCCATCGCTTGTATTTTCCTTGACCAGGACACGCGGCCAATCCAGCGGATAATTGTCCTCATCGACCGTCATAGTCGCATAGAGCAAGTTCAACTGCCGCTGCCGGCAAACCATTTCGATGCCGCTTACTACATGCGAATAGAACTGGTTCGATGGCGAGGCGGGACCTAGATCTGCTTTTAGGATCAAACCGATGTTGGCCACAGTAGATTTGGAGGGAATCGTCACGCTTGTGGGTATGTAGCCAAGACCCTTGGCCACCTCCAGGACTCGCTGGCGCGTGCCAGAACTGATACCTGGCTTTCCGCGCAGGACCAGTGAGACCGTGGCAAGAGACACACCGCTCTGCTCTGCGACATTGGCCATTGTGGACCTTCGATTCGATGGCAAAGTATATTCCCGACTCGACTCGAACTTTATCTAAAACTTTAGTAAAGTATAGCATATTTCAATCGATTTGTCAAGAGGAATTTCGGTTGTTACCCTCAGAGAAGATGTTTCAAGCGCTCAAAGACCAGGCCTGCGTAGAGGTGATTTCCATCGATGCTCAGGTGCGCGCCGTCTTCGGATACCAGATCGCGAGTTTCGATCTGCCGCTTCTGCATGATGTGCGGCAAGTCGATGCTTGGGGCGACTAGCTCTTCCGCCACCTGTCTTACTGCCACGTTGTACGGTGCAAAGTTGGCGCTGTAGGTCTTGCCATTCGGGGCGAGGTGCTCGTCCGTGTCGCGGGCGGGCAAGTGGTTGACGATAAAGGCGCATCGACTTTGGTGAGCGGCCGCGATGCGGTGGAATTCCCGTAGGTTCTTGCAATAGTCCTCAAGTCCCACCCGCGATACCTGGCTCCAGGGGCGGATGTTCGAGTCGTTGAAGCCAAACTGCACAATGAGCAGACCTGGCAGGTACGGCAGGACGTCGTCGGCGATGCGCTCTAAACCCTGCGCCGTCGTGTTCCCGCCGATGCCCCGGTTATACACCCTGTACGCGCCCGGTCGCCAGGCGTCCAGTTTGAACTGCAAAATCGTCGGCCAGCGATCGCCTTCCGCAAAGGCCCTGGCGTGGGTAATCGAATCACCAAAGCAAACGATGTTCATTTTCTCCTCGCGACTGGTGTTGCACGGAATTCATTCATCACGGGCGACTGGCTCCGGCCTCTTGCAAGGAGTGACGAAGAAACACCGCCGGAAGATACACCCGCAGCGGGTCAACCAGGGTCGCCAGGCGCGCGCCGGCCGCGCTGTAATTGCCGTCGGCGCTGGCCCGGTAGCCGGCGTTGACCACCAGTTTTAGTCCGGCCGCTGGCGTCACGGCAAAGCTCACCTGCACGGACGTGCAGGGCGTCAGGGTCGTGAGCGTCCACCTGACCGCATCACCCGTGTGCGTCCCGCCGCCGGCATACAGACTGCCGGCCGGGACGGTGTTGGTGGCGATCACGTTTGCCAGGCTCAGGCGGCTGCCATTGGAGATGGTAAAGCTGTACGTGATCAACTCACCCGCTTCCACCGCGCCCGGCGCGCTGCCCCGGATGGTGAGCGGCGCCAGCTCGTAGGCACCGATGTCGCACGGTCCTTGCCTGGGCATGCCGCGCTGGTCAGTCGAGGGGCAGCTCAGCGGCTTACCCATATCGACCGCCGCGCTGCAAGGCGCTAGGGCCAGCGTCCACGTCTGCCCGCCGTTGTCTTGCAGTTGCCCCAGGCCAGGCGCTGCGCCCGTGAGATCGCCACCCCCCGCTCCGGCCAGCGTACAGCCGGCCAAATTGCCGATCAGGTTGTGCCCCTGCGAATTCAGCGTTCCGGAGCAATCAGGCGCGCTGCCGCTGTTGGCCGCCAGCAGCGTGTTCTGCAGCGTGGCCGCGCCGCCCGAAACGTGTAGCCCGCCTCCACCTCCATGCTCTGTCTGGTTGTACGCCAGCGTGACGTTAGTGAGGGTGAGTGAGCCTGTGTTATAAATGCCGCCGCCGTCGCTGCCGGCCGAGTTGCCGCTGACGGTACAATTCACGAGCGTCATGTCGCCGTAATTGCCAATGCCGCCGTGTTCTGCCGTGGCCGTATTGGCGCTGATGGTGCTGTTGAGGATCGTCGTGCTCGCATCGCCCCCGTTGGAAAGGCCTGCATCCCAGGCCGAACGGCTGTTTTTGAGCGTGCTGTTAGCCATGACCAGGTTTCCCTCCCCTGCGTTAGCGATCCCGCCGCTGAAACCGGCGCCGATGGCGGAAAGATTGCCGTCTAGCATCACGCCATCCAACGCAGCCGTGCCAAGGTTATAGAGACCCCCGCCGCCTATCACCGCGACGTTGCCATAGAACGTGCTGCGCGTGACGCTCAAGACGCCCTGGTTATAAATCCCCCCTCCGTAGCCGCCGGTGGCCCAATTATCGCGCAGTGCCACGCCGTCCAGCCTGAGCGTGGCGTCTGAGGCAATCCAGGCGCCGCCGCCATCGCCGAGGGTATAGCCCCCGGCAATCGCCAGGTCCGACACAAAGACGCTGGCGTGGGTGATGCTGATCACGCGCTCGCCGTCGCCGCTGAGAGTGAGTTGCCCTGCGCCCGGCCCCTCGATGCTCAGCGCCTTGTCGAGCAGCAAGGGGCCACTGCTCAAGGTGATGGTGGCCGGCAGGGAGACGTTGAAGACGATCGTATCGCCGGGCACGGCGTCCCAGACCGCCTGGCGCAGTGAACCGGCGCCGCTGTCGTGGATCGTGGTGACGGTGAGTGTGCCGGCCGCGCTCGGTCGCGCAATCAGGACCAACGCCAGGCTCGCTCCCCACACCAGGAGCATGACACTGGCAGGTTTTTTCACGGCGAATCCTCGTTCGTAGCGTGGCAGGCGGGGCGTGCGCCACCCGCCCGCTTTGCGAGGCCAACGCGAGCGGATGTATTTCGATCCTTCGGCAGGCTCTTGTTCTGTCATTGACGCTATGATACCACAACAGCACGGAATGGCAAAAACGCTTGCCCTCGATGGGTAAGCGCCTTTGCTTTTGGACGCGCAACGGCCCCCAGGATTAACGTGCCGTTTCAGGTGTGATGGCTTGATTGTGTTGGGATTGCTGTGTACACAGCCAGATAGTCCCCCAAAACCTTCAGCTTGGCAAATGCTTCTAATGGGTATATCGGGCTTTTGCTCAGGCAATGAGCATGCCGGCAATAGCACTGCAAGACGCATAGAATGAGCAAGGCTTGTGCCTTTGGGCTTTTCCAGCTATACTGTGTGTACTCTAGACAAAGGCAAAGACATATGAACCTTTTGGAAACACGCGGCCCTCACGTTTTTGGGTCTTGGACTGTACATCAAATCGTAGAATGGGAAGGCGAGGCATTCCCCTCTAGTCTCTTGTTTCCGGATATCCCTGTGAACGAGATCCGCCAAGCTTCACCTTCAGGCGCGAACGGACGGCTTACCGAAGGTGGAATGATTATATCGTCCACTCAGTTGTTTGTATTGCGCCGGGAGGATTCGGTTGTGCTGATCGAGCTAGGAACGGGCAATGGCAAAACGCGTCCGAGTGAGCCGTATTGGGATCATCAGAATTTGCCTTATTTGGAAACCCTGGCTTCTTTGAATATTCAACCGGAAGATGTCGATTATGCTTTCCTCTCGCATCTGATGTTTGAAGTCGAGGGCAGTTATCATGAGCTGGCTCATGATAACTGCGGTCCGCTTTGGTTTATCGGAGATTTACTCCATCATCTATCCCAGGTAGCCCATCCGGATTGGCCTTCGGGTTCATTTGCCTTTGACAGTGACATGAACGCCCGTCAGCGTAAAAACTATTTCAAGCGTTTTGCCGCTTCCAACGCCGCCCTTTTCGCCGTACATCTGGGGGACCGGTTTAGAATTAGGGAAACACCTACAGGCCAGTATTTCGCCACGTACGATTGACAAGCATCTCAAAATCTGCGATCGAGAGCTTGTGGCTATGCAGATTGATACAAAGAAAGGAAGTCATGTTATATGGAATGCACAGTAAGGGATGTGACCATCTACTACGAGATACACGGCGCTGGCATGCCGGTGGTGATGATTCATGGCTGGAGCCCAGATCACAGGCTGATGAAAGGCTGTATGGAGCCCATCTTTCAATCGCTGGATACGCCCTGGCAGCGCATCTATTTTGACTTACCGGGCATGGGCAAGACCAAGGGGCAACCCTGGATTACCGGCACTGATCAAATGCTCGCTGTGATCCTCGAGTTTATCGACGGGATAATCCCCAACCAGCATTTCGTCGTTGCCGGAGAATCTTATGGCGGCTATTTGGCGAGAGGCGTCATCAAAGAGCGAACGTCACTGGTCGACGGGCTGCTGTTAATTTGTCCTGTAGCCATACAGGAAACCTACAACGCCAATGCGCCTGCTTTACAGGTACTTGAAAAAGATGTAGCGTTTCTCAACAGCCTTTCTGAAGAAGAGCGGCAGTACTTTGAAGGGATAAATGTGGTTCAGAATAAACGGGTTTGGGAGAGGTTTAAGGAAGATGTTCTACCCGGACTAAAAGTGGCCGATTACGCATTCCTGGAGAACAGTTTAGGGCAACATGTGCCTTACACCGTCAACGTCGATCTGATTGAGAAACCCTACACGCAGCCAACGTTAATGATAATGGGGAGACAGGATTCTGTGGTCGGCTACCGTGACCATTGGCAACTCATTGAAAACTATGCCCGGGCTTCCTTTGTGATACTGGACAAGGCAGGGCATAATCTGCAAATTGAACAAGAGACTCTTTTCAATGAACTCGTGAAAGAATGGTTAAACAGGGTATTAGAAGAAAACTAGAAATCTTCCTATCTGATTTCAAAATCATGATGGGCAAGCCTGTGATCAAGGGAACGCGCATTCCTGTTGAGCTTATTTTGGAAAAAGTAGCAGCGGGTGAAAGCTGCGAGCAAATCCTCGAGGCTCACCCGCGTCTCACTCGCGAAGCGATTCAGGCCGCGATTGCCTTTGCCGCTGAAGTCTTACGTGCGGATGTAGTTTATCCCGCTGTCCTGGAACCAGCATGAACTTTGTAGCGGACGAGAGCATAGATCAACCCATTGTTGTTCGCTTGCGTCAAGAAGGCCACACTGTCCTGGCGGTTGTCGAGATGGAGCCAAGCATTTCCGACGAAACCGTGACCGCCGATATACCTTTGGCATTGTATTGGTACGGCTGGCGGGTTTGACGGCCACGGCTAAAGCGAGGGTAGTGGCGTCTGCGATCAATGAGCATAAGGGCAAATTGCCCAACGCTTTTACTGTGATAACGTCCAACAGCGTGCGGATTCGCCCGCGATTGCTGTGAAGTCTAAGGACGGCTTGCCAGACTATTTACAAAAGCATCTAGGGCGATCTTGAGGTGAACAAAGGCCAGGCCTCGATATTCGTCGCGGATAGGTGGATCGTCTGGTTCATACTCTTCCTCTTCCATGATAGCCTCGAGGATATAGCGCAGTACTTCAGGTTCAGGGCAGTTCTTTAGCATAACCCGCGTTGCGCTGACGAAATCCGCGTCTGTGTCGGAGGCCAGCGTCTCCAGAAAGTCATAGTTGGCTTCCTCGGCTTGTTTGAGCTTTCTGCGTGTGACCTTGCGCAAGTGCCTATCACTCTGCCGCATCATTTGCCAGACCACCGTGCCGATGTAGAAAATGAGTTCGCATTCGTGTGCATTGAACGGAGAATCGTCCAGGTAGAGCAGGTAACGGAGGATCACCGGCTGCTCGCTTTCCATTGTTTGGACCCAGTGTGGGGCCTCGGAAGCAGAGACCTGTGACATTCGCTGCCAGGTTTGAGTGACTGTTTCAGCCGAAATCATTGTATTCCTCCATATGTGTATGTGATCTATCTCTTGATGCGCTCATTGGCGTCTGGGTTTTCGGTGTCCGTTTGCCATTGGGCAGGGTTGGTTTCGATGTAGCGGCGGGCGCGGTCCAGTTCGGCCTCGTCGCGAATAACGCGTTCGTAGTAATTACATTGCCAGAATGCTTGGCCAGGTGTTCCGCGGATTAGGTTGATGCGGCGGGCAGAGAACGTTTTGAACGCCCGCACAATTTCTGGCAGACCGTGTTGTTTTGCCGGCGTCGTAGGGGCGGGTTTCAAACCCGCCCCTACCAACCCCATCCGTACATCATCCACCAATACGATGATCCCGTGCACGTGATTGGGCATCACGACGAACGCATCCAATTGGATATGTGGGTAATGGTTAGGTAAATCGTCCCAACATGCTTGGACAATCTGCCCGGCGTCATTCAAAACCATTCCGCCATCCACGACATACCCCAATGCGCATTCCCTGTTCTGAACGCAGAGGGTGACGAAATACGCGCCGGCCTGGGCATAATCGTAACCCTTGAGGCGGATAGACCGCCGGTGGTGATGCTGCGGATCGTAACGCGGTTTCGTCATCGTGTGTCGTAGGGGCGGGTTTCAAACCCGCCCCTACAATTCTTGTCGTCTGGGCCTGTACTGGATGGCCTCGGCCAGGTGGGGTGGGGAGATAGCGTCCGCGCCGGCCAAATCGGCAATTGTGCGCGCTAGCTTCAAGATGCGATGGAAGGCGCGCGCCGACAGTTGCAGTTGCGCCATGGCGGTTTTGATGAGGTTCTGTCCCGTCGCATCTAGCTTGCAATACTCGCGCACGTCGAGCCGGTGGCTTTTCCGTAGGAAAAGCTTAAGCAATTCCCTACGGGAATTGCCGTCGGCGTTGGTGACCAGGCGCGGGTCGCCCTTGAAGCGCTGCGTTTGCCGGTCGCGCGCGGCCTGCACGCGCGCACGGATCGCGGCACTGGGTTCGCCAGCCCGCTCGTCGGCCAGTTTGTCGTACTCGACGCGCGGCACCTCAGACGTGGGGGAATCGCAAAGCGATTCCCGTAGAAGAACGCGAAGCGTTCTTCCAAGCGATTCCGTAGGAATCGCCGTCGATATGCGGTCCAGTAGCGGCCCTGAAATTCGTTTTTGGTAGCGTGTAACCATCGCAGGCGCGCATGTGCATTCCTTCCGAAGGACGGCGGTGGCTGTGACCGGGTTGCCAAAGAACCCGCACGAGCAGCGCTTCTGGCGGCGACAAACTGAAAATTGGCCGGGAAGCTCAGCGTGCCGGCGGCGCGACTGATGGTGATGATGGCCAAGTTTGAAAGGACTGTTGTGTTGGAGATGATGCTCATGGTCGGTCCCCAAAGTGATCGCGTAATGCTCTCACTTCGTCCTCGGCTTCCTCAATGGTTTCAGGGCCGAGCCGGAGTTGAATGTCGCGTTCAGCTAGAATATCCTTCATCTGCGCCCAACTTACGCCGGCCAGGCTGGCTGCTTTGGCCAGGGAGATCTCTTCGGTCTGATAACGATGGATGGCCAATTGGATGCGAAAATCCGGGCGGGCGCGCAACAAATGCCGTAGGGCATCCTGAATAACAGACTCTTCATCCCTATAAAGCCGGGCATTCACAAAGTCTCGAACTCGCAGCATTTTGAGCCTCCTCGGGAAACCAACTTGTGCCGACCTCACTCTATCTTGTTAAATGATACCATCTTTTGCCTCTCGAAGCAATCTGCGGCGAGAGGACCGAATCACTGCGCTCAAGCAGGCATCGCCGAAATCTTGCGACCGGGTATGGCTATGGGGCTGGTACTCCCCAAAGCCTAATTGTGCCATCGGATGCGCCGGTTGCCAACATACGGCCATCAGGGCTAAAGGCGACGTCAACCGGCCCCTGCGTGTGACCCTTGAGCACCTGTAGCAGTTTGCCTGTGCGAGGATCCCACACGTGAGCGTTGATGCCGTCGTAGAAGAGGTCGCCGGACGCCAGGAGGCACCCGTCTGGGCTGAACACAGCGGTGTATCCGCCGCCTTCAAATGTATATAGCAGCCTGCCTGTACCAGGATCCCACAACTGCACCTGCCCGGCGCGGCTTGCCGTGGCAAGCAGGCTGCCATCGGGGCTAAAAACAAGATCCATCGTGGCCGCATAGCCACCCTCAGCCCCAAAGCTGCGCAGGAATTGACCACTTGTCGTGTCCCACAGCCATACGCTCTCGTCAGTTTGCTGCATATCCTCGTACGGCTCCCAACTGCCGGCGGCTAGCCAGCGTCCATCGGGACTGAAAGCGACGCTCGTCATCGAAGTGACCGTGGCGGTAAAGACGTGTAGGATAGCCCCACTCGAGCTGTCGCGCAATTGCACGGCGTTAGACATGGCAGCGGTTAGAGCCAGGCGGCTTCCATCTGGGCTGATGGCCAGGCCGACCTCGACGGCTCCGGGCAGGTCCAGCGTGCGGATGAGCGTGCCCGTGTTGGTATCCCAGAAATGCACGATAGAGTCATGCCAACTCACGCCGCCCCAGGAGACAAGGACGCGGTTTGCGGTGAAGGCCATACCTGAGTCAGGAGATTGGATCTCGCGCAACACCTGGCCGGTCTGGGTCGAGCGCAGCCGGATAGAGCCATCACCTTCCGTAGATGTGAGGAGCTGGCCATCGGGGCTGAACGCTACACGGTAAACGCTTGGCGCGTAGTCGGTTGGCAGCTCATGCAGTGACTGGCCGGTGTGTGTGTCCCAGAACTGTAGGGTATTATCGCTGCTGCCCGAGAGTAATCTCTGTCCATCTGGACTGAAGCCGACCACGAACACCTGGCCCGAATGTGAGCGCAGCAGGGCGCTTGTGGCGATATCCCACAAACGAACGGTGTTGTCACTGCCAACGCCAGCCAATACCGATCCGTCATGGCTCACGTGCAACGACTCGATCCCAACTGTATTCGACACGAGGGTGCGTACCAAGTTGCCTGTCGTCGAATCCCACAGCCGCAAAGCGTGGCCTGTTTTGTCTGACATCGCTCCTTCCCCGCTCACAAGCCCGTCCCCATCAGGGGTGAAAGCCAGGCTGGTTACCCAACGGTTGTGGGGCAATGTCCACAGCAGCTTGTTCTGAGCGAGGTCCCATAGTCGCACCAACTCGTCGTACGTGCCTGCCGATGCCAGTAGATGCCCGTCAGGGCTGAAGGCAAGTTCTCGCACGCCATCGCCGTGCCCGCTTAGCGCTGCTTGCAACTGTCCGCTGGTTACGCCCCATAACTGGATCATTGTATCATCATAGCGGTTTGCCAAGGCGACTGTTTGTCCATCCGGGCTAAAGGCTGCACAAGTCCAAGGCCCTGTCGAGATATCAAAGCTCTGCAAGAGCTGGCCGCTGGTGGTATCCCAGACGTGTAATCCCTGGTTCCACCATTCTACGGACATCAGCCGTTGGCCATCGTGGCTGAATGCTATTGCGCCGACTGGCCGTTCTGTCGGGATGATGTGGGCAATCTTGAAGGTGCTGGCATCATACAAGTGGATGCCAATGGAGCCAGCCAGGGCGACAGTATCACCATCCCACGACCAGTCCACTGCGTCAATCGTACCCATCCCAAGTTGTGCCAGTTGCCTGATCTCACTAACAGTGTCGGGCGAGAGAAGCGTGGCCCCCGGCATGACCGTCGGGGTCGGCCAGCGTATCGAGGTGGCGAGTGGCAGTGAGGTCGGTAAATGGGGTATAGGTGTTGAGGTAGCCTCGGGGGATGGGGTGGTTGTCTGCGATGGGTGGGGAATCGCCGTGGCCGTGGCTGTGCCAGGGGAGGACGCTGGCGAAGGTGTCAGAGGTGCCCGGGAGCAGCCAACAAGTACCAGCAGGCAAACTAATCCCCATCGAGCACAAACCGCGTATGATTTGTTCATTGGCAGTCTGGGTTTTCGGTGTCTGTTTGCCATTGGGCGGGGTTGGTTTCGATGTAGAGGCGGGCGCGGCTCAGTTCGGCCTCGTCGCGGATGACGCGTTCGTAGTGCGTAGTAGTGTGTAGGTTGGGTTGAGTCTTCGAAACCCAACATCCTGGTGAAGGCGCTTTTGATCAGGCGCCAGCGGATGGAGAAATCGCTGTCGTCCTCAGGCAGTGTCCAGATACAGTGTAGATGGTCGGGT
>JAFGFO010000317.1 GCA_016931085.1 Thermoflexales bacterium | reverse complement strand
TGGCGAAACGTCGCAAAATCCTGGTTGTACCTGGCTTCGAACTGGCGAGCCATCGTTTGGTACTTGATTAGTTTCTTTTGTGCCTGTTCCAGCAATAATTCAGCTATGACCTGCTCCAGGCTCAGGTTGGGGAACAAGCGCCGGGCGCTGGCTTCTAGGACAGTAGTGCTCACGCTCATCGCGATACCTCCTCCTCTATTCTACCACAATTCTAGCCTGGCGCGTGTGCTCTGCTACGGGCTAGGTCGATAGCCCGTGCTCGACTTGCTCCAACGGTCCCTGGGCCTGGCCGGTCACGATCTGGTAGATGGCGCGCGTCTTGCGGTACACGCCCTCCCAGGTGTGGCGCTCGCGCACTCTGCTCTGCCCGCGCGCACCCATCTTCTGCGCCAGGGCCGGCTCGTCCAACAGCCGCCGGATGGCGGCCGCCAGGGCGCCCACGTCTCCAAACTCGACCAGCAGGCCGGTCTCGCCCTCGGCGATCACAGCCGGCACGCCGCCAGCCCGCGCGCCGATGACGGGCTTGCCATAAGCCCAGGCTTCCAGGTAGACGATTCCAAACGAGTCGATGCGCGACGGCATGGCAAACACGTCGGTGGCCGCCAGCATGTCTTGCTTGGACTGTTCGCTGAAGGCTCCCAGCACCCTGATGCGCGCCCTGTCCTCGTCCGGCAAGGCCTTGTAGTACTCGTCAAACCCACCGGGCGACACCATCCTGCCGGCCAGGACCAGGGTCATCTCCACGCCATCTCGCCACAGTTGGCGCGCCGCCTCGCACAGGTGAATGACCCCTTTGTCGTAGGTCAGCGTGCCCATAAAGGTCACCGCCGCGCCTCGAATGGCATGCCGCGCGCGAAAGCCGGCTGCATCCCCACCTCGCAGCGTGTGCAGGTCCACCCCCGCTCCTGTGCAGACGATGCGCCCGGGGGGCAGGCCCAGCTTGACCAACACATCTCGCTCGAGGGGGGTCAGCACGATGATGGCGTCGCTCTGCGCCAAGGCGTCCAACTGGTGGCGCATGGTGTAGTTGCGCTGCACCTCCCAATCGCCAACGTGGACGAGGGGGGTCGTCACAAACGCTGCCCCGCACCGCCGGGCGTAGCGGCCAGCGGCGATCAGCGGCCATTCCAGGGCGATATTGACGCCGTGGACGAGCTCGGGTGGGGGGGTGAGCCGCGCCAACGTAGCCTCGAAATCGGGCACGCGCGGCATCCAGGGTGCCAGGCCGTCGAGCACGGCCGATCCCCCCACCGGCAGGCCCGACACGAGCGGCGCCAGCCGGCGCAGCAGGTAGAACGACCACGGCGCCAGCGGCAGGTGGCCGAGGCGGCAGCGCCGCACCTCGACGCCGTTGAGCCGCTCCACGCCGGCTTCCACCTGGGGGCAGCCTGGGTTCCAAAAACAGTCCACCTGGGTCGCCGTCGTGCTGGCCACCGTCACGCTGTCGCCGTCGCGCGCAAAGCGTTCCGCGAGGGCCTGCAGATAGGCCTGCGCGCCGCCGACGAAAGGGGCATAGCCGGCACTGGCGTGTAAGATGCGCATGCTCAACGATTTTTCAACACGGCCGGCAAGAACACTCTGTACACCGTGCCCACGTGGAGATACACGGTGACCACCTGGTCGGGATTCTCAACACCAGCGTTGGTGGCTTGGATCGAGACCTGGGCGATGCTCCAGCCTGTTCGCAGGGTCCCTGTGACTGTCTGAGGCGCCTGGATGTTCAGGGTGAGCGTGCTATTGGTTTGTCCGCTGCCCGGGTCGACCGTGAGCCAGGTCTTGTTGGACGAGGCTGTCCAGGCGATGGGGCCGCCGCCGCCCTGGTTGCTGAGATACACAGACGCCGTGTGGTCAGGGTCGTCGGTCGGCTCCAGCAAAAAGTTGAACCGTGTCGGAGAAACGCGCAGCTTGGGCGGCGGATCACTACTGCCGGTGTGCTGCGCGTTCTTGTGGAACATGGGCCACGGCGTGGGGCCGGCCGTGTAGCCGGTCCAAACGTACAGGGCGCCTCGCAGGCGATTGGCATGATCGTTTTCGTTCCAGCGCCCGGGCGCGACCAGCTCGAGCGCGTTGTTCCCATCCAGGTCTCCCACGGCCACCGACGCGGCGAAACTGCCGTTGCCGCCATAACGGGCGTAATACGTGCCGCCCGAGTTCAACACGTCCACCGCCCAGGCGTGTGGAAAAAAGACCTCGGGCCGGTCGTCGCCGGTGATGTCGGCCAGGACGGGCGAGGCGTTGATGGGAAAAGACCGCCCGTCGTCAATGGTGGCGTGCGTGCGCCACAGCTCGGAGCCGTCGTTGCCTCGAAGCGCGTAGACGTAACTGCCATTCCAGTCCTCCGGCCCCACCGGGAGGCCAAACTCGCCGTACTTGATGATGGTCACCACGTCCAGGATGCCGTTGCCGTCCAGGTCGCCGATGGCCGGCGAGGAGAAGGTGCGCCCCACGACCGTGGCCTGCCACTTGGTCGGCAGCGCCTGGGCCACGTCCGCCTGGCCCAGGTCGAGGTTCGTGGCGGTGACGTAATAACCCTTGTATTGGAAGGCCTGCCCGGTGCCCACCACGATCTCGGGGTTGTCGTCGTTGTCCAGGTCGGCGACGGCCGGCGAGGAGAAGATGGCCTGGTCGAACCACTTGCGCGCCAGCGGCACGCCGTCGTGACGGATGACCCACAGCAGGCCGCCGCTGGGCACCTGGTAGCGATTACATTTACTGGGATCTGTCGGATCGTCGCACGAGATGTCGCCGCCCACGACGATTTCCAGCTTGCCGTCGCCGGTCAGGTCGGCCAAGGCCGGCGAGGACCAGACCGTGTCGTGGTTGAAAAAGCCGTGGCCGCCGCAGAAATCCTGCCCGGTGCTCGGGTTGTAATAGTCGAACGGGACGCGGCCCCAGAGCGGGTTGCCGTTCTTGTCCAGGAGGTAGATGCAATTGTCCCACGAGCCAAAGACGACCTCGGGCTGCCCGTCGCCGTTGACGTCTCCCACGGCCGGCGATGAAAACACACCATCCCGGACGCCGTTGGCCATTTCGCCATTCGGCCCCGCGCCCCATTCGCCCCAGTCCTGGGTGTCGAAGGTCCACAGCGCGCTGCCGTTGGTGCCGTTCAGGGCGATCACGCCCCCGTTGCCGGGTGCTGTCGGCACATTGGGCGTGCTCGTGCCGCATTCGTTAGTGCGATCCTCGTACTTGACCGAGTCGTCGTGCCAGGCCCCCATGCCGACGACCACGTCCTTGACGCCGTCGCCGTTGAGGTCGGCCGCCGCCGCCGAAGAGTTCACGCCGGCCCTGACCGTGGCTTGCCAGGCCAGGCTGCCATTGTTGCGGTAGACGTACACCTTGCCCTGGCAGGCCAGGCTGCCGTCGGCGTTGAGCGCCCGGCCGCCGACGATGATTTCCACGTTCCCATCCCCCTCCAGGTCGGCCAGGGTGGTGGCGGCGTCGTAGGCGTACGAGCCGCTATCGAATTGCACGGGGAATCCAGGCGCCGGCGAAGCGGCGCCTTCGAGCTGCCCAAGATCGGGGGGCAGGTCCCTTTTTGCGCCGGCCA
>JAFGFO010000316.1 GCA_016931085.1 Thermoflexales bacterium | reverse complement strand
GGCGAAACGGTGAGTTAAGCGCTTCACCAGCGGCCGGGCGACCGGCCGGCTTGGCAACCCCGGCTGGGAGCAAGACCAAGCAGAGGCAAGGGCTGCTCGGCCCCGCTTGAGCCTCGGGTAGGTTGCTGGAGACGGCGAGCAATCGCCGCCCTAGATAGATGACTGCCGCCCTGGAGAGGGAACAGAACCCGGCTTACAGGCCATCTTCCTCCTTGTTAATTTAGAGACCAGGCTCACGTATCCACCCAGTCGAAGGTGCGCGCGACGGCTTTTTTCCAGCCGGCATACAGCCCGTCTCGCGTCGCCTGCTCCATGGCCGGCTGCCAGAGCTTGTCCTGCCGCCAGTTGGCGCGCAGCTCGGCCAGTTCATTCCAGAAACCGAGCGCCAGGCCGGCCGCGTAAGCCGCCCCCAGCGCGGTGGTCTCAGCCACCGCCGGACGCACCACCGGCACGCCCAACACGTCGGCCTGGAACTGCATCAAGGTGTCGTTAAACACCATACCGCCGTCCACCTTCAAGGCCTTGAGCTCCACTCCCGAGTCCTTGCGCATCGCTTCGAGCACTTCGCAAGTCTGGTAAGCTGTGGCTTCGAGCGCCGCCCGGCACAGGTGATTCTTGGTGATGTAGCGAGTCAGGCCAACGATCACGCCGCGGGCGTCGCTCCGCCAATAGGGCGCGAACAAGCCGGAGAAAGCCGGCACGATGTACACGCCGCCGCTGTCCGGCACGGCCCGGGCATAGTCTTCGACCTGGTGAGAAAAATCGAACAGCCCCAGGTTGTCGCGCAGCCACTGCACCAGGGCGCCGGTGATGGCGATCGAGCCTTCCAGGCAGTACACGGCCGGCTGACCGCCGATCTGGTAGCCGAGCGTGGTCAGCAAGCCGTGGCGGGATGGCATGGGGGTGGTGCCTGTATTGAGCAGCATAAAGCAGCCGGTGCCGTAGGTATTCTTGGCCTCGCCGGCGTCGAAACACGCCTGGCCAAAGAGGGCGGCCTGCTGGTCGCCCAGGTCGCCAGCCACCGGCACGCCGGCCAGCGAGCCGACAGCTTTCCCATATACCGCGCTAGAGGGCCGGATGGCCGGCAAGCAGGCGCGCGGAATGCTCATCGCCTCCAGCAGGGCCGGATCCCAGTCCAAGGTCTCCAGGTTCATCAGCAGCGTGCGCGAGGCGTTGGTGACGTCGGTGACGTGCACGCCATCATGGGGGCCGCCGGTCAAGTTCCAGATGAGCCAGCTATCCACGGTGCCGAACAAGGCATGGCCCCTTTCGGCTGCCTCCCGGACGTCCTCGACGTTGTCGAGAATCCACTTGAGCTTGGGGCCGGAAAAGTAGGTGGCCAGCGGCAAGCCGGTCTGGGGGCGAAAGCGATCCTGCCCACCGTCCTGGGCCAGCGCGTTGCAGATCGCGTCCGTGCGCGTGTCTTGCCAGACGATGGCATTACAGTAAGGCTGGCCGGTCCGCTTGTCCCACACCAGCGTGGTCTCCCGTTGGTTGGTGATGCCCACGGCAACCAACTCACTGGCCTTGGCCCCAGCCTTGGCCAAAGCAAGCTCCGCGACCTGGCAGGTGCGGCGCCAGATTTCCAACCCATCGTGCTCGACCCAGCCTGGCTGGGGATAAATCTGTTGGTGCTCTTTTTGATCGAAGGCCACCACCCTACCCGCGTGGTCAAAGATCATGCAGCGGGTGCTGGTCGTGCCTTGGTCGATTGCGGCCATGTAGTTGGCGACTGGTTTCAGGTTCAAGATTTCAGGTTTCATGGTCAATCTTCCAGCACCGTCTCGGTTTTTTCGCTAAAGTGAATGCCCAGCCGCTCCAGCTCCTCCAACACCGGCGTGTAAATCTCGGGGGCGAGCGGCACCAGCACGCCGCGGCTTTGAATCACCCCCTCCAGGATCAGGCGCGCGCCGATGGCGGCTGGCAGCCCCACGGTGCGGCTCATGCTGCTATCGCCGCCGGGAATGCCAAAGTCAATCATGGTAGAGGTGATCTTTTCCTGCCGGCGCTGCTTCTGCTGAGCTTCAGAAGCAGCATACTCAGCCAGGAATTCGTGCTGCAGCACCAGCATATCGCGCTCGCCGGGAGCGTAGCGCATCTTGGCCAGCATCGTGGCGGTCGTCACGTCCAGGGGGGAGCGGACGCCGGCCGGCAGGGCTTCATCGCTCAGCAAGCCCAACCACTCCATTCTATCCAAGATGAAAGAGTCCGGCTCAAGCCCCAGGTGAGCGGCCAGGTCGGCTCGGCTGGCCTTCCCGCGCTTGCCCATCAGGCCGGTCACGAACTCGGCGTAGCTCAGGCCGGCCAGATCGCGCTCGGTCTCGTCCAGCAAGCCCAGCGCGACAAACGCTTTGAGCGTGGCGCACCAATGAGGGTAACGCAGCGTGCCGCGGAACATGGTGAGAGTGGATCTGATGCCGTAGGCATCGACGTAGGGCAAGCTGTCGCGGTTCGGGTAGCCCTCGAGCTCGATCGTTTTCCCCTCGATCTCGACCGGCACGCGCCAGTGATGGTCGAATAATTCGGGGCCGGGGATATCGACGGTCTGGCCACCCTGCCTATAGCGGGCCGCGTTCTTGCCGGCCAGCAGCACCCCGCGCGGGCTCCACGAGAATTTGTAGCCATACGGATTGGTGTTGGCCTCCGGCGCCGGCAGCCCGCCGCAGTAGGATCTAAAGCTCGTGATCTCGCCGCCGCTGCGTTGGACGCGGTGGATGACCTTCATGGCCGTCATGTGGTCGATGCCGGGGTCCACGCCGATTTCGTTGAGGAGCGTGACGCCGGCCTGCCTGGCCGCTTCGTCCAACGCCCGCATCTCGTCCTTGACGTAGGAGGTGGTGACCATGTGCCTGGCGTGCTTGACGCACGCCCTGGCCACGCGCGGGTGGTAGACGTAGGGCAGCAGGCTGACCGCCAGGTCGTGCTGGGCCACGATCTCTTCCAGGCCAGTGTCACCCTCTTGTTCAATATCAAAAGCGAGTGCCTGCCCGCCTGGGTCGTTGCCGACCAGTTCCTGCGCTTTGCTCAGCGTGCGGCTGGCGACGGTGACAGACAGTCCATGTTCCAACAGATACCTGACGTGAGCGCCGGCCACCAGGCCGGCTCCAAATACGACGACTTTCATATCTGGCCTCCTTCTGCAATACCCAAGCTTTTATTTTATCATCCGCGAATCTCCGCGAATCTACACAAATGGATATAAAATTAGTGAAAATTCGGCAGATTAGTGGATAAACTATGCGTTCAGATACTGCTCGATATACTCGTAATCCGGCGTCAAGCGGCCATTATGCAGGATCACAGCTCGCTTGATCTCGGGCGGCAGGTCAAGCTGCTCGAAAGGCCGGCTGTAATCCGCGCCGGCGATGGCCGGGACGAAGGGATCGAGGATGTCGCTAAAATACTCGGACGCCTCGCGCGGCAGCTCGCTGGGCAAGATATCCACAGCCATGACCACCGGCCCGCGGCCGGTCACGCCCATCGTCGCCTCGCCCGTGTCTGGATCGTACACGTAAACCGGGGCGCCCGGCTCGGTGTTTTTAACCGTGCATTCGATCCCTCCCTCGACGTCGCAACTGATATCGCCGATCACGCGCAGACGAGGGGGCCGCGTCCCGCCGAACAATTCCCGGACATACGCCTTGGTCAGCAGGCGCGGGTAGCGCTCGTCCCAGTAATTACAGTTGACCAAGACGGATAGGTGGGGGACGTACTGCTCAAAGCACGAACGATATTTTTCTCCGTGAGCGTAGTAATCCCGCAGATCGAAGCGTGCTTCGGCCAATAGGGGCTGGACGATGTGCTCCTCTTTGAAGGTCACGCGATAGATGGCGGTGCGCGATGATTGGGGGTCGGCGGTCACGCGAATCAGCTCGGCCGGCTGGATTTCGATGGTGGGGAGATCACGCAGAATTTCTTGCACCCCGCGTCCCACGTTGCCATAGCCGGTCACGCCGACGATCAACGGGGCGACAGTGGGCGGCAGTCCTTCGGCCTCAATCCGCCGGCCGGCGGCGCGCAGGTCCGCGCGGACCGCCTCCAGGCCGGGGTATGTGTAGGTGTTACGCAGGCCGGTGAAAGGGTTGGGGATGCCTTCCCAAGCCAGGCGCTGCCCCAGGGCCACCAGGCTTTCGATCATGCCCACCACCCCGGCGTGCCAGCCGAAAAAGATCAGCCGCCGTCCATGCTCGTCGGCGACTTTTTCGTAATCGATCAGGTTACAACCCAACTCCATCATACGCTTGAGCATGGGCATATTGTAGGCCTGGCCCTTGATGACGTGGGCAAAAAAGACATAGGTCTTGCCGGCCTCGAAGCACTCGACAGGGATTTCCTTGACGGCAAAGACGGTCGAGGCAGGTGCCAGGCTTTCCTGGACGATAGCGCCGGCCTGCTCGAATTCAGTTGCCGAGAAAACTCGCACAGGGGAGGGCTGGACGTAAACCTCCAGGCCGTATTTTTCCTTCAGCTCGCGCACCTTGCGTGGGCTGAGCGGCGTGCGCCTCTCCCACTTGCTCTTGTCCTCACGGCGGATGGCAATTTTGGTCACAGATCACCTCCTGTGAATCTGCGCTCTCGAAAATATCCACGAAGGGTACAAGTCACGCAGGGAAAGCCTTGAACACTACTTGCCTAGTGTAGCATGGTAGCGCAGGGCTGTCAACCGCCTCTCACAAACCCCCCACAAAGCAAAAAACGCCACTTGCATAAAACAGAGACTTGTGGTATGATATGGGCTAGTAGGATGAAGTAAGCGATTGGTGATATCAAACCGCCCAGGGCTATCTTATCTGGACGGTTTTTTTTCTTGATAGCTTTGCAGCCTACAAGGGTGGGCTATTGGAATAGCCCTATAGAAAGGAGTATCTGAAAATGAGCGAACGAGTAAACGGCACGGTCAAGTGGTTCAACCCCAGCAAGGGCTATGGCTTTATCGAGCGCGATGGCGGCGACGATGTCTTTGTGCATCAATCCGCTATCAAGGCTGAAGGGTATCGCACTCTTCAAGAAGGCCAGCGCGTCGAATTCGAAGTCGAGAATGGTCCCAAGGGGCCTAGTGCCACCAATGTCACTGCACTGTAGAAACAGTCACAAATTATAAAGGAGAATTTTCGTGGGTAAAAAATTGTATGTCGGCAACCTGCCCTATAGCGTGACCGAGGCAGATTTGAACGAGTTATTTGCAACAGTCGGCGAGGTTGGCAGTGTGGCCGTCATCACCGACCGTATCACCGGCCGGGCCAAGGGCTTTGCCTTCGTAGAAATGGCCAGCGAAGAGCTCGCCAATGCGGCCATCGCTCAGCTCAACGGCAAGAACATCGGCGAGCGGGCCATCACCGTGGCCGAGGCGCGTGAGCGAACAGAGCGCAGCGGTTACAGCGGCGGCGGCGGCGGCGGTTACGATCGTCGCCGTGGCGGCGGCGGCAGCGGCGGCGGTGGGCGTCGTCGAAGCTACTAAAGCAAAACTTTTAAAACACACCACTTGCCCTGGTGGAAACGCCAGGGCAAGTTTTTGTGACGCAGTGGGCGAGGTTTAACCGTGCCCCTGCGCCGGATCATTAAGAAAATACTGAAGGAAGGTAATTTTTTGACGGAATTTTGTCATTTCAAGTTAGCGGCGCCTTTGCAGGATGCTGTGCGCCGCATAGGTTTTGAACATCCCACGCCCATCCAAGTGCAGGCCATCCCGCCTGTGCTGCAAGGGCGTGATATCATCGGCTGCGCGCAGACCGGCACCGGCAAAACGGCCGCCTTTCTGCTGCCCAGCCTGAACACGTTGATGGGCAGTCCGAACGGCAAAGGCTCACGGATGCTCATCCTGGTCCCCACGCGCGAGCTGGCCTTGCAGGTGGGCGACCACGCCAAGCAATTGGCCCGGCAGACGGGCCTCAAGGTGGCCGTGGTATACGGCGGCGTCGGCATGCAGGAGCAGGAACGCGCCCTGCGCGCCGGGGCCGACGTGGTCGTGGCCACGCCCGGTCGATTGCTCGATCACATGGGTCGCCACACGGTGCGCTTCGATCACCTGTCGATCCTGGTGCTCGACGAGGCTGACCGCATGTTGGACATGGGCTTTTTGCCCGACATCCGGCGCGTGCTGCGCACGCTCCCGTCCCAGCGCCAGACGCTGCTCTTTTCAGCCACGATGCCGGCGCATATTGTGGCATTGGCGCGCGAGGTCCAACACGACCCGGTCAAGGTCGAGGTGGCGGTGGCTCGCCCGCCGGAGGCGATCGATCAAAAGCTCTACCCGGTCCCCAAGCATTTGAAGATCGAGCTGCTCCTGCGCTTGTTGGAACGCGGCGAGCTGGCCAGCGTGCTCGTCTTTACGCGCACCAAGCACGGCGCCGACAAGGTCCTGAAAAAGCTCAAGCAAGCCGGCCTCAAGGCGGCGACGATTCACGGCGACCGGACGCAGGGCCAGCGTATAGCGGCGCTCGAAGGCTTCCGGCGGGGGCAGTATCGCGTGCTGGTGGCGACCGACATCGCCGCGCGCGGCATCGACGTAGAGGGCATCTCGCACGTGCTCAACTTTGACGCGCCGGGGACGGCGGAAGACTATGTCCACCGCATCGGGCGGACCGCCCGCTTCGACGCAAGCGGGAACGCGATCACCTTCATCACCCCGGCTGACGAGCCGCTCGTCCAGGGCATCCAGCGCTTGCTCGGCCGGAAGCTCGAACGCTGCACTGTGACCAACTTTGATTACGGCGTTGAAGCGCCTTCGTATGCCAGGCCCACGGTGAAAGAGATACAGCAGCAATACAGCGTCCCGCGCACGACCAGCCAGCGCTGGGCGCAGATGCTCGGCAGCCGGCGGCGGCATTAGGCGCACGCAGGGACGCCCCGCTGGTTGCAGCGAGCGTTTCACGCTGGGGACTAATTTCACGCTTTGGAGTTGAGGCTTTCGCCCTTGGCGCGCAGAGCGAGCCGGAGAAACCGC
>JAFGFO010000315.1 GCA_016931085.1 Thermoflexales bacterium | reverse complement strand
CAGTCGAACTGGCGCGTTGGAACAAGCCTATTTTAGCACGTTTCTGCCAACAGGGTAAGGGCATCCTCCGGAAAGGCGGAAAGCGCACCTTGCACGAACTTCACATCTATGGTATACTCTCTTCTCGCTGCCCACCGGGCTTCTGGAGGTGGGAGTATCATATCGATCACGACTAGTTATGTGAGGATGAAAGATGAATCTGGTTGAGTCACTCGAACAACAACAACTCAAGGCCGAGACCGCAGCTCTCCAGCCGGGGGATACTGTACGTGTCCACATCCGCATCGTCGAGGGCGAGCGCGAGCGCGTGCAGGCCTTTCAGGGTACGGTTATGCGTTTCCGCAAAGGTGGTGCGCGGACGAACTTTACCGTGCGCCGCATCGCATCGCACGGGATAGGCGTCGAACGCACCTTTTTGCTTCATTCGCCGCGCGTGGAGAAAGTGGAGATTTTGCGCCGCGCCCATATACGCCGCGCCCAACTGTACTATCTGCGTGGCCGGCGAGGCAAGGCAGCCCGGCTCAAAGAACGCCGGGAAGAGATAGCGGCTAAATAAGGACTCTTCCCCAAAGGCCACGAAGGGTCACCAAGGTTTTTGCCGGGTGTTCTTCGTGGATAAGGCGGTGCGCTACCGGGTGCATAGAGAGCGAAGCAAGGCGTAGGCTGTGGCCTACGCCTTTTGTGTTTGAAGCAGGCGATCATGACCGAAGAACACCCAGCCTTCAGCCTTGGCATGTTCGATTCAGGCGTCGGCGGCCTGTCTGTTTGGCGCGAAGTGGCGCTGCAATTGCCCGCCGAGAACGTGCTCTATCTCGCCGACCAGGCACACGTCCCTTATGGCCCCCGCCTCATGGACGAGATCGTGGGCTTTGCGCAGGCGATCACGTGCTTTTTGCTCGATCACGGCTGCCAGGTGATCGCCATCGTCTGCAATGCCGCTTCAGCCGCAGCGTTGCACACACTGCGCCAGCAGTTCCCCCAGGTAGCGTTTGTCGGCATGGAGCCAGCCGTCAAGCCGGCCGCAGAAAACACCCATACGCACAAGGTGGGCGTGCTCGCCACGCCAGTCACTTTTCAGGGCAAGCTTTTCGCCAGCCAGGTGGAACGCTTTGGAGCGGACATCAAGTTGTTCAAGCAGGTTTGTCCGGGCCTGGTCGAGCAGGTGGAAGCCGGGCGGCTCGACACACCGGATACACACGCCATGCTGCAGCGCTACCTGGCGCCGATGCTCAAAGCTGGCGTCGACACCATCGTCCTTGGCTGTACCCACTACCCCTTTCTCTTGCCGATCATCCAAAGCATCGCCGGCCCTGGCGTCAGGGTGATCGACCCCAGCCCGGCTGTGGCCAAGCAAATCAGGCGGCTGCTCGCGCAGCAGGGCTTGTTGGCGCCGCCGGGCCAGCCTGGGCAGATCCGCTTTTACACCACCGGCGACGCGCCAGCCTTTTCCAAGGCACTCGAACGCTTGACCGGCACGAGTGGCCAGGAGGTGCGTACCGCCCGCTGGAGCGGCGGGCGACTGCTTCAGTTCGGCGAAGCCGAACTGCCTAGTTCCAGCTTTCAGGGTTAAGGTCTCAGGTGCGGGACCCACACTAGCGCAATCTCGTGTTGCCGGTCTTGCCTAAGCTCAACCTTCTTCTTGGGGGATGACAGCCGCTGGCAGGACCACGTGGAAGCGGCTGCCGGGGCAGCGCTGCTCGTCGCGGCCCTCGCTTTCCACCCACACCCGGCCCCCGTGAGCCTGGATCACGCCGCGGGCGATCGGCAATCCCAAGCCGGGGCCGGCCCCCATGAACTTGGTCGTCCCGGTCGAATGTAACGACGTAGAGCCTACACGATAAAACTTTTCGAAAATCAATTCGTGATCTTCCAGGTCGATGCCGATCCCCGTGTCGGCAATCACAATCTCCACGCAGTGTGTCCCCACTCCGGCGTCGTCTACATCTACGAACTCCCGTCCATTGATGGTGATGCTGCCACCGTCAGGGGTGAACTTGATACAATTGACGATGATGTTGCCAAAAGCCTGGCACAGTCGCTGCAAGTCACCATGCACCGGCGGCAGGCCGGCGAGGCCATCTACAGTGAGGGTTTGCTGGCGCTGCTTGGCGCCTTCCTGGTAGGATTCGAGTGACATGCGCATGACGGTTGTCATCGCAATGGGCGCCCGGCTCAAGTTGAGCGCCTGGATGTCGATTTGCGAGACATCCAGCATAGCCGTGACGATTTCCTCCAGGCGCTTGGTCGAGCGATTGATGCCCTGGCTGATCTGCAGAGCCTGGGTCGGGCTGAGTACGCCCGATTGCACGATGTCGCCTAGCATATCGGCATAGCCGCGCGCCTGGGTAATCGGCGTGCGCAGCTCGTGCGATGCGATCTGGATAAAGTCCGTCTTGGCGGTGTCGAGTTTCTCCAATTGGCGATTGATGCGTGTCAGCTCCTCGTTGAGTTGGCCCATCTGAGTATTGAGCGCCTTGAGATCGGCCACCAGGCGCGCGTTCTGCAACGCTACGGTGGTCTGGTTCGCCAGCGAGCTTAGCACATTCAAGTCCTGGCGGGAGTATGGCTCACCGCTAGCCTTGGCGCCCAAGGTGATGAGGCCGAGGAGCGTCTCTTGCTGGCAGATCGGCACATAAAGCTCCATATCGAGATCGTGCAGCCACACCCGTTCGAGCGGTGAGGTGGAACGGTATTGGGGCAAAAAATCGATGTCGTACTGGCTGAGTGTCTGGGCGGTGTTGAGAGAGGCCAAGATCGGGCTGCCAGGCGCAAACTCGGCTTCTTTGATCTTGATTTCCCCCATGCCGGGAATCGTATTCACTTCCACGACGTCGTCCTCGCGCTTGGTCAGCAGCAAAAGCGCGCCTCGCCTGGTTTCCATCGCCTCGCTGATAATGCCGATGGCCACCGTCACCAGCACGTTGATGTCGAGGATGTTGCTAATCGCCGCGCTGTACTCGCGCAAGGCCCGCGCCGGGTCGTATTTGCCCGCCAACAAGGCCTTGTCGAGCAGCCATTGAGTGAAACGCCGCAGTGGGGGGACCACGACAGCCAGACCCACCGCCAGCAGTCCGACCACGACCCATTGCAGAGTGAGATTGGGGCTGACCAACAGCGGCCTCACCAGCCAAAAGACCAGCACATACACGCCACCAATCACCAAGGTGACGAAAGTGCCCGACAGGCTCTGCCGCATCAAGCCGATCAAGCTAGGCAGGTTGTAATGAATCAGCGTAAACGCCATCAGCAGCACACCCAGCATGTGCACCACCAGCCCAATCTGCCGGTAGTCAGTCACCAACATCAGCGTCAAGCACTCGCCGGCAACTACCAGTATGCAAGTGATCAGCCAGTACAAGGCTCGATTGCGATGAAGCGGGCGGCGCGTTTGAAAGTAAATCCAGCCTGTCAAGACGACCGCCGCCGCGCCAAAAAGGCCCCACGCGCTCCAGCGCAGCGTGTGCAGCAAATCCTCGGCCGAGGACACGTCCAGGCCAGTTTGCAAAGCGGTCTGCACCCCCCAAACATTATTGTCCACCAGTGCCACCAGTACAACCATAGTGCCGCCGATCCCGGCGGCCCATTTCACATGCGCCCGCTCGAAAAACAGCATCGTCAGCATAACCAGCAGCACCGGCAAGATGACAATCACCCCGTAAGCCACTTCCCATCCCCGCTGTGGGACCAGGGGGATCAGGCCGCGCCAAACAAGCAGGGCATTGCCCACGCTCCACAGGATGGAAAGAACGAGATAGAGGATAAACATCCCATCTAGCCATGTGGAAAAACCACGCTTGCGAAGTGAGATCAATGCGACGAGCAAATAAGCCGCACTGGTGCACAAGGCGCCTACCACGGGCAGTTGGAGGCCAAACATGATCGTCATAAAGTCTGTTTCCTGAAGTGTGATCCAATGGTGTCACACCTCGCACCGGCGTTTTCCCTCGCTCTTCGATAGTCCCTTGGGGGTAGGCGAGATTGCACCGGCCGTTTCGCTCTCCGGTTGGCGGTGAGCCGCGCTCCTCCCGCGCCTGGAGTCCTGCCCGAAACAGTCGCAGAATTAGTCTTGTGGTCACGCGAAGCGGTCGGATGGTCTTGTAGTCGGCTGTCCAACTGCTTGGCGTGACTATCCGACCAATCGACTACCGGACTAGCTCTGCTTTCCAAACGGGCGTTGAACCTGTCCAGCAAGATGGCCCTGACCCGCTCCTTCGGCGTCCAAAGGTGTATCTCTGGATCTGCCCTTCTTGCCTTCAGGTTGTGTGCGGCCACCCGGTCCGTATCGTCCGCGTGCCCGCAATGGAGACACTGAAACATATCCCCCCGCCGGTTGTCTTTGTGGACAAACCCGCAGATGGGACACGTTTGCGAACTGTACGCCGGGTTGACCTGCTCTCGACTGGAACCTCCAGCCGACGCCTTGAACTCAACTCGTTCCTTCAACATCCCTCGCGCCCACAAGCTGACCTGGCGCGAGAGACGCTTGCTTGCGGCCTTGCCGCGAATGTCCAATCGTTCTGTCATGATAGCAGAAGGTTGGCGTTTGCGCAAGACCTGGTTTGTGGCCGTGTTGATTTGGCGCGCCATCTCGGCGCGCAGCTTGCGGCGGGTCTCGTTCAGCTTTTTGCGTCCCAGGTTGAAACGGCGGATGTTGCGCGCTTTTCTGTGATCGCCTCGCGCCGCCGCTTTTTTCGCCAGTTGGTGCAGCTTGTTGCGCTTCTGTCCCTTGTCTTTCAACGCCTCGGATGCCTTGTCCAGCAGCCGGCCGAACTCGGTCCCGTAGCGCTCGCCGCGCTCGTCGGTAAATACCTCACTCACGCCCGCGTCCAGCCCACACGCTTCACCTGGGAGCGGGGGATGCGATTTGACCTCAACCGCATAGTGGATTTCCACTCGCTGGCGCTCTGCGTCCAGCACCAGCCGGATCGTGCCGCGCACTGGCGTGCTGCCGGTCAGGGGGATGACAATGCGCTGGCGGGGAAGGAGGCTCATCACCTTGATGTACTGCACACCGTCGTGAGTGAACACCTCGTACATATTTGCATCAAACGCCGCCGAGCGCGTCTGCTTCACTCTGGGCAGTTCAGAGCCTTTGCCTGCCCTGCTCCTGCGGATAACGCGCCTGAGAGTGTTACGCACCTGCCGCCGTTCAGCCTGGGAGATCTCGAAATGCTCAGGCTCCGGCGCTCGTCCGCCGACCAATTGAGCCAGGCGCTGCGGTGACTTCAGAAGCCAGTAGGCGTAGTGTTTTTGGGCCTCGCTCCAGTGGGCCTGGCTGGCCACGCCCGGGCGCAGGCTGGCGGCCAACGCGCCCCAGTTCTTGCTCATTGTCTCGTAGGCATCCTGAAGGGCCATCTTCCATGCGCGTGCCTGCAAGCCGTGAGGGCTGGCGTAGCTGCTACGTACTAACTCATCGCGCCGGCTGCGGTGCGAAAAATGGCCGGCAAAATGCTCAGCCTGGCCGAAAAAGATCAGGTGCGCGTCCTTCTCGCCGGCATAGCGCTTGACCAGCTCCACCAGCGCGTTCCACTTGCCCCGGTTCAGGGTGTAACTCACACGGCGAATGGTTCTCATAGCACCTCATAGTTCGTTTCAGGTTTCAGGTTTAATGCTTCAGGTTCAAGGTCTCGGTCGTAGCGGGTTGATCCGCCACGTACCTGGGTTGCGATCCTCGTCAGTCTGTCATCTGGTAGATAATACCCCTGCAATTCCTGCAGCTCGCTCTCCAACTTGGCCAGCAAGCGGCCGGGCAAGGCGTGCGCGATCCGCTCGGCGCCGGGGCAGCCGGCCAGCCGCGCCGCTGCTCCATCCTGCACCCGCAGCACGATCCGCGACGACAGATTGACGCTCACCACGCGCGGCAGAATGTCGGCCGTTCCGTGGGTCGCTGCCATCCACAGAAAGACTCCTGTTGCCCGCGCCTTGCTGGCCAAGCGCTTCAGCAGGTTAGCTAGCTCGGAGCGGTTGCCGGCTTGCAAGGTCAGGTCGAGGCACTCGTCGATCACCGCCAGGATGTAGGGCATCGTGGAGACGTAGCACGCTACGTCTCCACTATCCGCCTCCCGCACGGGTATCCCGTAAGGGCACGGCGTGCCGTGCCCTTGTGCCCCACTCCCTCGCTCTCCAACCTGCCGGCCCTGCCTGTTCAGGCAGAACAGGTTGTACCCGGCCAGGTCGCGCGCGCCGGCCTCGGCAATGACCTGGGCGCGCCGGTCGACCTCGGCGGCCAGCTCGGCCAGGGCCGCCACGGCCGTCTCGACCTCGCTCGCCACCGGCCCGCGCAAATGAGGAACGCCACGCCAGACGGCAAATTCCATCTGCTTGGGGTCGATCAGCACCACTTGCAGTCGCTCCGGTCCGGTACTGCTCAACAAGGCCGCCAGCGCGCAGTGCAGCCAGGACGACTTGCCCGCGCCGCTGGCGCCCATGATCAGGGTGTGCCCCAGGCTGGGCAACTCGCGCCACACATCGCCGGCATGCCCCCGGCCGATGGGTACCGAAAGCCGGCTGCCCGACCTCCCTCCGGGCCGGCGGGAAGGCCGCAAATCCAACTCCACTCGGTCAGGCAAGTGAGCCGGCCTCAAGCGTACCGCGTACATCAGGCTCGGGCGAGTCACAATCCTCACCTCGCACTTGGTGACGGCTTCCAGTTGCTTCTTGACGCGGGGGCTGGCCAGATCGGCCACGGCAATGTGCCACAGCCGCTGCACATCCACCACGAAACTGGCCCAGCGGTCGCCCCACACGTCGGCTGACTCGAAGCAGACCGTCCAGCACGTGCCGTCACGGTTGCGATGCACGAATCCCATCCGGTCCAGCGTAGCCAGGATCAATGCGCCGACCTCCTCGGCTTCTCGGATCGGCAACGCCGGCAGATTGCGCCTGATGGGCACAAGTTCAGCGCTCATTCCCTTGCCCCCTTGGGGGAGACGCCGAAGGCGGGGTGAGGGGGGAATCCTCTCATACTCCATTCTCCAATACAAACTGCTCAAACCGCTCCACCGCGCCCGGGTCGCTGATCACGGTGATGTCTAGTCCACGCGGGTTTGCCGAACTGTATTCGCCCTCTACGACGATCGACCTTCCCGAAAGCTCCGAGCTTTCGGGAAGGTTAGGACTTCCAGGAAGCTTGGCCTGCTCGACCGCTCCCATTGCCTGGTATGCTCGCCAGGCCAGCAGCAGCGCGACGGCAAACCCAAGGCCAAGCGCCGCGTACAGGAAAATCTCGGCATAGTGCGCCACCCGTTCTTGCCGCGCATGCTCTGCCTGCTCTTGCTGGTAGGCTGTCTCAGTGGCCCTGGCGGCCTGTGCTTGCGCGGTTGCCTGGACCTGGGCGGCGCCGGCGGCTCGCGTTGCTTCGACCTGCAAAGCTTGCCTCGTCATCTCCATTGCCTGGCCAGTTGCCTGGATCGCCTGATCGGTCGCTCTCACTGCCTGGGCCTGCGCGGTCGCTGATGCTTCGGCCTGGTACGCCTGGGCCGTCGCCGTCGCCTGCGCGGATGATGCTTGGCGTGTGGCCGCCTGCGCCGCCTGCCGGTGCTGCGCCTGCACCGTCGCCGCCGCCAATGTCGCCAATGCCCCACTGACCGGGTCCTGGGCGTGGGCAGGGGAGAGAGCAAGGGCAAGCATGAACAGGACAACCCCGGCCAGTGCAGCCAATCCCCTCTCCCCCTTGGGGGAGAGGGCTAGGGTGAGGGGGAATCTGCGCCTGCTCATTTTCCCCCACCTTCCAGCAGCTTGTGCTCAAAGTCTGCAATCTGCTCCGGGTCTTGGATCACCCGCACGGCCGGCATGCGCGTCGTGGGCGCGGGCGGCATCCTTTCGCCTTCGTGGACCGTCATCCTTCCCGCCACCGGGGGCAGCCGTGGCCAGCGGTTCTGCGCCGCCGCGATCTGCGCCACCTGCGCCTGGCCCGTGATCTGCACCACCGCCGCTTCGCTGCCAGGTTGGGGGAACGAGACTCGTAGGGGCGAGTCACCGGCTCGTCCTCTTGCCAGCCGATCAAGCCAGGTGGGAACCTGGTACACCGTCGTCGGTCCCAATGCGCGATTGGGATCGTGCATGATCGTGACGCCATTCCACGTACGCCGCACAATGACGGGGTATAATCCGGCGCCGTTCGGATAGACCGCACTCGCATGCTTGCCCACCCAGGCCACCGCTGCGAACGCCAGCCCGACCGTCAGCACCAGCGCGCCTGCGCCCACGCCGAGCGCCGCCAGCGTATTGCGCAGCGCGAGGGCCGGCCTGGCCGCTTCTACTGCCTGGCGCTCTAGCTCGCGCGCGGACGCCTCGTCTGCGGCAGCCAGCGCCACGCGGGTGGCCTGCGCCTCTTGCACCGGGTTGTGCATGGCCACCAGGCTTTGCCCGTCGCCGACCGTGATCGTGTGGCCGCTCAGCGCGCTCAGCCCGGCACATGCCAACACGCTCAGCAAAACTGCCGCCGTTAGCATCGCTAGCGCTCCGCCTGTGGCCTGTCGTATCGCCTTCATGTGTACCTCCGCCGATGAGTGTAGGTTGGGTTGAGTCTTCGAAACCCAACAAAGCTCCCACACGCGGATCAGGTGTTGGGTCTCGTGCTTCGCACTCGACCCAACCTACACCCTGGAATAGCGCGCCGCCGGCCCGGCCGCAAACAAAAACGGCGACCGCCAACACTTGGGCAGCCGCCGAAACTGTGATACAATATCACAAGCCCGTTGACTGGACATCCCAGTTGGTGGGTCAGCCGCCGGTTGGGTGTTGTAGCACCCGCCGGCGGCGCTTTTGCTATTCGATTGTGCTAATTATACTCGAACATTCGCGTTTTGTCAAGCCTGGATATCGCCGCGATACTTGCCCCGTTTTGAACGACTGGCGATATATGCCTCCACATTTGCAGGTGTAGTTAACCACACGCCCCCACTCCTCGTAGCATTCAATCTTCCTTTGCGCACCAACTCGGTCAGATAGCTGTGATTGAACCCGTATATTTTGGCCGCCTCAGCCAGCGTGATTGGGCGTGTCTTGTCGTCTGATGCTTGACTCATACCTCGATTATACTATAGTTTAGCGTGCGGGCGCAAGAGAGTTTGGGGAGCGTTACGCACATGGGACAAGCCGGCGCGCATAATTTGAGCGTGTCCCGTCGATTATATTCACTGGATTTGAGCCTTTCGCT
>JAFGFO010000314.1 GCA_016931085.1 Thermoflexales bacterium | reverse complement strand
GATGGTCACCACGCTCGAGTTCCTGGAGCGCCCCCAGGAGGCGCTGGCGGAGGCGCGGCGGGTGGCGCGGCGCGGCGTGGTGCTGGGTGTGCTCAACCGCTGGAGCCTGCTTGGCCTGCAGCGCCGGCTGGGGGGTCTCTTTCGGCCGACGGTCTACGATGCCGCGCGCTTCTACGGCGTGGGCGAGTTGAAGCGATTGCTGCGGCTCATCACCAGAGAGCAGGCGCGCGTCGTGTGGCGCACCACGCTGTTTCCTCGCGGCTGGCCGTGGTCACAAGCCCGCCTGCCCTGGGGAGGCTTTATCGGGATGGCCGTGATTGTGAAGGAGGTGATGGCATGATCGCTTTTGGGCCTGTTCCATCCAGGCGCTTGGGACGCAGTTTGGGCATCAACAACATTCCGCCCAAAATATGCACCTACGCCTGTGTGTATTGCCAGTTGGGGCGCACTATCCAGATGCAGGTGGAGCGCCGCTCGTTCTACGAGCCGGAGGAAATCTTGCAGGATGTCCGGGGCAAGATTGAAAAGGCGAGAGAGGCCGGGGAAGCTATAGACTATCTCACCCAATCACGCTTATCAGATTTTCAGCCAGGGTGTGGGCCAGGTGGAATACTTGATCGGGTACGAGGGCAATGCGTTTGCGTTCACGGGCGACGTCGAGCAAGACATGCTGAGTATCACGGCGGTCCATCCCATGCGAGAGGACGCGGTGGACGAGTTCCTGGCGCGAGCCGGGACGGACTGGGCGGTGGTCCGCCGGCTGGTGGCGCAGGATCAGCTCGTCGAGGCGGAGTACGCGAGCCACCGCTTCTACCTGAGAAAGCTCAGGGAACACCAAGATCGGGGTTGAGACGAGGGCGCTTGCCGCCTGCTTCCTGCGGTCGAGAGTCAGCGGTCACCCTTTTCAGAACGATCGCGCTCTTCAGCAGGTCAATGCTCTCGATCTGGGCCTGGAACAGCTGGCTTTCCCCCAGGAGGGCGGTCAATTGAACCCCACCCTCTATAAGCTCGATCCATGCCACGTCCTGCATCACTTGTTCCCGTTGGCCATCATCCCCTTTGATATAGGCTGTCGCCAGGCACATCATCCCCCCTATTGCAACTGATCCAGCCAGCTTCCCATGTCCGTTTCTAACTTGTCACGGCGGACCAGTCGCCCTTCCAGGCCAGCCTGGAAGATCTCCGGCTCGTAGCCGATGGCGCCAATGACCGACAGATCTCTCCCCTCCAGTTCTTTTCTCAATCGCGAGGCGAGCTCCTCAGACCCGATCTTGTTGAGAATAACCCACACCCGTTCCGCACCCGACTCGGTGGCGAGGGCGCTTATCTTGCCGGCGAGTTCCAACGAATCGAAAGAGGGTTCGGCCACGATGAGCACGCTGTCTATGCTCGTCTCAACGCCTCGACCAAAGTGCTCTATGCCAGCTTCCATATCGACGACGACTCTCTCGCCCTCTTGCAGCGAGAGCCTTTTCAGGAACTCGCGGCTCAGCGCTCCCATGGGACATGCACAGCCCTCGAGCGACTGGAGGATCTTGCCGACGCAGACAAGGCCGACGCCGTCTTTCTCCACGATATAGCTGGGGGGAAGATCGGCGATGTGAAACTCCTTGCGCGTCAGGAGGCTTTCCCCAGGTGGCGGTTCATCCGAGAACGTCGAGAACACCTGCTTTTTCCCCCCCACAAGCTCCAGCAAAGGCCTTGGCCGCTGATCAAAGCCAAGCACGCGATAGATGCCAGGATTGGACTCGTCAGAGTCAACGACCAACACGCGGGCTCCCCTGTCTCGCAAGCCATGTGCCAGGAGGGCGACGATGGTGCTTTTCCCGCTGCCGCCTTTTCCACACACCGCGGTCTTTTTCATAGTTTCTATACTCCATTAGTAACCGCTCAGGAGGGGCACAAATTGAACCGCAAACACTTGCGCCTACGGCAAGTGCATGTGGCGCAAAGCGCCACATTTTCGGTTTTCTGTTGTCTAGCAGGCTGTCAGAGAGCGCGCCTTTCCAGGTAAGCCCAGTGGGCTGCCTCTCCGACAGGCTGTTAGCTTGTTTTTCATCTTATTTCTTTCGGCAATGTTGGATCTACTGAGTCTGCAGAGATGGTCCCCAAAGTTGAAACCCCGCCCGTATGGAGCATCGTATCTCGCGCGCGCCAATCGGCAAGGGCTTCTCGCAGTGTGTTTACCGTCAGCCTGGCACAGTGGGTCTTGCACTCGGGCAGACCACCCAGGGACTCGATCAACTCTTCTGGGCTGATCTTACCGGCCGCCTCCACAGATCGCTCGCGCACCATGGCGGTGAGCGTGCTTCCACATGCTATCGCTGATTCGTGGCCATCGGTCATGAAGGTAGCCTCCTTGATCCAATCTCCCTCCAAGCGCAGGTAGATTTCCATCGTATCCCCACAACAGCCATGGATGATTCCACGGGCATCTGGGTCAGACATGCGTCTCATATTCCTGGGATGAGCAGCCTCGTCGACGAGCTTGACCGAGTAAGTCACTTGTGTCGATTCCTTTTGTTGTCCCATACCAACCCCTGTTTTTAGTTGGAAATGCCCGCGCTAGCGCCATCCGCCACGCCGGCGCAAGCGGCGGCCGCCGCCTCGCAAGGCATGGCCCGTACGCCTGGTGCTATCCACCACGGGAGAAGAAACAATGCCTGAGCGGGCTTGTCGTCGATCCCAAGCGTCCAGCAGCGCCCAGGCCGCGCGGGGGATGATCTCGCGCCCGACAAAAGCCAACGCTGCGCCCACAGCCGGCCACAACCCGGTGCGGGGCAGCGCGGTCACGGCAAGCGGCGCGCCCCTTCTTGATGGCGCACTGGCGCCTGATGGCATTTGCACCATGATGGACTGCCCGGCCCGCTCCACTTCTTGCACGACCAGAATAGCCCGGTTGGGGCAAGCCGTCACACACGCCTGGCACTCCTGGCATAGATCCTGGTCGATGTGCGCCAGGCTGCCCACCACTCGGATCGCGCCAGATGGGCACACGTCTACACACTCGCCACAGCCCGTACACAGAGACTCGTTGACGTATACCATCGTTATCACCTTCTTTCTCTAACCATCAAATCTGCACCAGCTCTTTCTGCGCGGCTGCCTTCAATTCACTCGCTTCCCAGATACACCCGGGATCCTCGACTCGGGCGATGAACAAGATCCCGTCCAGATGATCCACTTCGTGCTGTAGTGCGCGGGCCAGCAGCCCCTCGCCCTCGATGGTGATGAGTTGGCCGCCGAGATAGTATTCCAGTGACTGCTTGACGGTGCCATAGGCGCCGGTCACCGCCCGGATGTTGTACTGCTCGAAAAAAGCGATGGCGCGCCGGCCCATGCCGCCGGCGAGCATCACGTCGGCTCCCTGTTCGTGGATAAAAGCGGGCACCTGCCCCTCTTGATGATTGCCATAGTGGGGATTGGCGACAGCTTGAACGCGTTTGGCCTGGCGTTCTTCCACGTCCACCAAGATGAAATAAGGACAACGCCCAAAGTGAGGGCTGACGACACTGTCCAGGCCGCGCCCGTCGTCGGCTGAGATTGCGATGCGCATGATAACTCCTTTCAAATTACGCGTTTTTTTCCAATCGATCGAGTTGTTCCATGATCTTGGCCAGTTGCTGGCGCAAATCGCCGGCCGTCTTTTGCAGCGCGGCGATCTCTTCCGCGCGCGAGGCAGTCGAGGCGTTCAAAGCGGGGCAGCTTCAATCCGTTGCCGATGCCAACGTCCAGGCCGGCATGGGGATGGGCGGCGGAATGGGCATGGGGCGCGGGATGGGAGCGGGCCGGGGAGCTGCTATACCAGCACCGGCCGCATCGCCATCTGCGCCTGCCACAAGCCGCGACGAGGAGATCGCCGCTTTGCAGGAGGCGGCCGTCGACTTGCAGAAGCAGTTAGCCGAGGTGATGGCGCGACTCGAGCGGCTGCAGAAATAGGCGATCCTGATTTTGGAGGGAGAAGAATGCCAGGCCACACAAAGCCTGCTCGGCTCGCCACAGATGCCGCCCACCGAGTCGCTGACGACGACACTCGCCAATGACGTCGCCGCCATCCCCACCCCTTTCGTGCTCGTGCTGGATGACTACCAGTTGATCCGCAACACCTTCATCCACGACGCGCTGGCGTTCCTGCTGGATCACCAGCCGCCGCGCATTGTGATGAGCCAGCTCATCATAATGCCCAGAATCAACAGACATGAAAACACGAGAGAGGAAACGATATGACTCACCCTATCCTGGATACAGAAAAATGCACCGCTTGCGGTCTCTGCACCGGGGTGTGTGGCCTGGACGTCATCGTCCGTAATGGGAACGCCTGTCCCACGATCAACCGCGCGGCCCACTGCCATGCCTGCGGGCACTGCGTCGCGATTTGTCCGCAAAACGCGCTCTCCATTCAAGATGTGCCCGGCGACGAATTCGCGTCTGCGCGCGCATGCGCCATATCGCCGCCTGATATGGAAACGTTCTTGCTGACAAAAAGAAGCTGCCGTGAATTCAAAGATCAAGCGGTCGAAAAGGCCGTAATAGAGAACTTGATCAACGTCGCCCGTATGGCGCCTACGTCGATCAACTGCCAGGAACGTGCCTTCATCGTGGTCACCGATGCGGCCAAGATCGCCGAGCTGCGCGAGGCCTTGACCAAGCATGTCCGGTCGATGCTGACGATGATCAAGCTAGCCGCCAGCAAACCCGCCGCCCTATTTCTTCCCCCGGACTCGTGGCAGCACATGCAGTACCTCAAGGCAGACTTTGGGGTCGCATTACGCCACCTGGACAATGGCGACGATTACATCTTTCACAACGCTCCCTGCTTGATCTTCTTCGCCGGCATCGCGATGGATCCATCCGGCCGAGATCACGCCCTGGGCGCGCAGCACTATTTGATGCTGTACGCCGAGACGCTGGGGCTGGG
>JAFGFO010000033.1 GCA_016931085.1 Thermoflexales bacterium | reverse complement strand
GCCTGAGATATTGGCCGGCCTGGGAGAGGCCTATTATGACCTGGGAGATTTGGAGCGAGCGGCGGATTTGCTGCAGCAGGCTTGGGAATGTGCATCCGTCAGCATAGACCGCGATCAAATCCCCGTGCTTTACGCTCGTTTAGCCAGGCTGAACCTGGGCGCCGGCCGGGTCGGCCAGGCGCTAGACCAGGCGCGCGCCGGCCTGCAAATGGCCCAGGATATACACCAGCCCTGGTGCAAGGGTGTGCTGCACCGGCTGGTGGGCGAGGCGATTGGCTTGTCAGGCGGCGAACAGGCTGAACGAGAAGCACCCGATCATTTTGAGGCCAGCGTTCGCATTTTGCGCGAGTTGAAAGCTGAGGCCGAGTTGGCCCGCAGCCTGGCCGCTTACGGCCTGTACGTGGGGGCCGGCGCCCCGGCCGGGGCGGCCATGCTCGACGAGGCCAGGCGCCTGTTTCAACGCCTGGGCATGGCGGGTGATACGAGCCGGCTGGGTGCAGACTTGCGGCTCAGTAGGCAAGCGCGCCTCCCTCACCTTTTCGCCCCCACTGGCCGTCCCTTGCGCGACGACGAGTACGTCATCGTCACCTGGACGCCCGCCGCGCCGGAGGACGAGCAGTTCCCCACCCCGTCCGCCCGCCGCCAGCACCGCCTGCTGCGCCTGCTGCGCGAGGCCGCCGCTCAATCCGCCGCCCCCACGCTGGCCGACCTGGCGGCCGCCCTCGGCACCGTCGAGCGCACCGTCAAGCGCGACCTGGCCGCCCTGCGCGCCGCCGGCCACGGGGTGCCCACCCGCGGCAGCCGCGCCCGGCCGGCCGGCAAGTAACAGTTTCTCCCTCTCCCTCTCTATCTCCTCTCTCTATCTGCCATGTCCCCAAGCTTTTTTGCTTTTCCCCTCCCGGCGTAGACATTTTTGAGACACCCCTGTGGTATCCTGTGTGCAGGTGATCTGGCAAAGCGGGCGGCGCGCATTCCAGCCCCAGCGAGAGAGGATAGACACTGTCTATGACAACATGTCGCAGCGATTCTTTTGTGGTGCGCATCTGGCGCGAGCGTGAGGAGGAGGGCGCCGCCTGGCGCGGTTGGGTCCAGCACGCCGTGGGAATCGAGACGCGCTATTTTGAGCGCCTGGTCGATTTGTGGGCCTTTATCGAGGCGTACACCGGCCCGCTGCCGGATGCAGCCCACTCGGCCAGGGCCAGCCCACCCAGGCGCGGTGTTTAGACCTTCCCCCTGCGAAGCGGCAACCGAAGGCAGGAGTAGAGGGGGCTATATCTGGTTGACTGACAAAACGCGAAACAGCCTTCGAGGCGATCATTAGGACGCGGATTGACGCGGATTGACGCGGATAAAAATGAAAAATCAGCGTTCATCAGCGTTCCAAAAAGATTTGTCAGTCAATCAGGGGGGCTATTGAAACCTGAAACCTTGAACCTGAAACTATCTATCGAGGAGAAATATCATGAAGACATATACAAATTGGTCAAGCTTGTTAGTCGCGTTGGGCCTGGCTCTAGCGCTGGGCGGTGGGGTGCTGCTCGTGCAGCGAATTGGAGCGGAGGCCGGGCCGCGGCAGCCCCAGGCGGCGTTGGGCACGGCCTTTAGCTACCAGGGCCGTCTGGCCAACGGCGGCGGCCCGGTGGACGGCACGTGTGATTTCGAATTCAGCTTGTGGGACGCGCTGGCCGGCGGCGGCCAGGTGGGCGGCACGGACGCCGAGGACGGCGTCGTGCTGGACGACGGCTATTTCAGCGTGAGCCTGGATTTCGGGGCCGACGCCTTTCAGGGCCAGGCGCGCTACCTGGCCATCGCCGTGCGCTGCCCGGCCGGGGGTGGCAGCTACGTCGCGCTCGACCCGCGCGTGACGCTGGCCGGCGCCCCCTACGCCCACAGCTTGCGGCCAGGCGCCGTCGTCAGCGGGACGTTGGCGGGGACCATGCTGGCCGCCCGGAATGTCTACACCGCTGGGATCGCGCTGAGCGGCGCGAGTGGAGCCGCCTCCGGCAGAACCCCTCCCGGTGGGGCCGGCGTGTGGGGCGACGGTGGTGACTTGCCCGGGGTATTTGGCACAAGCGGCAGCTCGGCCGGGGTGTATGGATGGAGCAGCGTGGCAGGCGTGATGGGCATGGGCGAAAATAATTATGGCGTGGCCGGCTCCAGCGCGAACGGCATAGGCGTGTATGGCACGGCACCCTTCACCGGCGTGGTGGGTGTCGCGACCACCCGGTACGGGTTAGGTGTCTATGGCCAGGCAGATGACAGAGGAGCAGGCGTTGCAGGTGTGAGCGAGACAGGCTCGGGTGTGATGGGCGTGAGCGGAGAGGTCTATGGTGTGTGGGGCACTAGCGATGACGGCATTGGCGTGTGGGGCGAAACTTATTCTAGTGATGAAAGTGCTATGGGGATAGTCGGCTTCGCCCGGTCAGAAACGATCTCTCCAACCTATGGTGTCTTCGGCCGTACCAATAGCTCCAGCAGCGAGTCCGCTGGCGTATATGGGAAAGGCGATCACGGATTTGGCGTCCATGGCGAGACAGATAGCGCCATCGGCAACGTCAGCGGCGTGCGCGGCGTGAGCAAGTATGGCGATACTCTCGGCGTGTGGGGCGAGACGGCCAGCGACAGCAGCAGTAGCGCCGGGGTGTATGCGTACGCCAGCAGCGCCACCGGCGCCTCACGCCGCACCGCAAAGGCCCGCAGCCCGGCGGCGGTGGGCTGGCCCTTGCGGCGCGACGCCGGCAGGGATGATAGTCAGACCCTGAGGGTCTAAGACCCTGAGGGTCTATAAAAAAAGGAGCAAACGATGGTCAACACAGTGCGTTTTGTCTTACTCGTTGGACTGATCGCGAGCCTGGCCGCCCCACTGGCGCCTTGTCCGGCCCAGGCCGCCGCGCCGGGGGACACCCGGCCGGTGACTGAGCGGGAGCTGGTGCGCAACGGCGGTTTCGACCAGGACAAGACGGCCTGGGCCACCAACCCGATTGGAACCCACGCCGGCAATGGCTACGGCAAGGATGGGGTGGGGGCCGGCATGCAGATCTGGCCCGAGTTTTCCGACAGCTATGGCTACATCTTCCAGGAGCTGCACTTGCCCAGCCAGCTCACGGCCGCCGCGCTGGCCCTCGACTACTGCTTCGTGCTCGGTTCGGGCTCGCCGACCCTGGGTTACTTCAGGGCCAGGCTGTCCACCCCCAGCAGCACCCTCGCCACGCTGGTGGACGTGGGCGCGGCTGGCTACCCGGGCGAGACCTGGCAGGCGACGGGCAGTCTTGCCCTGGGCGCGAGCGATCTGAGCGCCTTGAACGGTGCCCGGGCTGGTGGGCAGCACGTCTACCTGGTGATCGAGTTGTATGCCCAGTCTTTGTACGTCAACGTGGACAACGTGTCCTTCAAGGTCAGCGGCAGCCAGGATTACCCGGACTGGGGCGGCAGCATTGCCTACGTTGGGCTGGACGAGGCGGGGTACGCCAAGACGGTCAAGCGGGTCGATCCCGACGGGGCCAACTCGCAAACATTGTGGACCTACCCTGGCGCGTCGTCCAGCACCAACCACATCTACGACGTGGCCTGGAAGCCGGACGGGAGCGAGCTGGCTTTTAGCAGCGACCACGAGATGGCCTATTCGGCCTTTCACTCCGACGCGTACGGGGTCAAGCCGGATGGCAGCGGCCTGCGCCGGATCAGCAACCCACCCTCCAAGGCCGAGCTGGAGGCTGGCGGGTATTCGTACGGCACGGTGACCGGCAAGGTATACAACAACTATGGCAGCGTCACCGTGTTCCAGGTCTACGTCGAAGGGGCGGCGGACGCCGTGTCGGTGAACGTGGGCGGCTGGCACGACGAGGTGAGCTTTAGCGTCCCGAACGTGGCCGATCTGGGGGTTGGCCTGCAGTACGTGGTGTTCACCTGGTCCAAGGCCGACAGCGGGGTGTGCAAAGAGTACGCGGCGGCGGTGGTGGACGCGGTGGCCGGCCAGACGGTGGATGCCGGCACGCTGACCTTTGGCGGCACGTGTGGCAAGTACAACGGCGAATCGCTTTCGTGGAAGCGGGATGGCAGCGAGCTGAGCCTGGACGTCATCACGCCCCGGCGCTTCCAGGCGGCCGGCCAGGCCATCGGGGCAGACTTGTTCAACGCGCCATCGTTGGCCGGCAAGCAGGCCTGGTCGCCGGTCGACGACCGGGTCCTGTACCACTATTGGTCTACCGATGCCGGCACGCGCGGCATCTACTTGACGACGGTTGGGGGAGGGTACGGCACGCGCCTGGTGAACGATGGGGGTGCGGTGTGGGTCTCGTTGGCGTGGCTGCCTGACGGGCAGGGCTTTGTGTTTGCGCTCGACCGCAACCTGTACCAGTACGAGCTGGCCAGCAGCCAGGTCGTCACGCTAGCCACGTTGTACAACGAGTACGTCTCCAACCCCAGCGTCTCGCCGGACGGCCGCTACGTCGCCTTTGAGCGGCAGAGCACGGGCACGCCGCTTCAGTACGAGCTGTGGATCCTGGACCGGACCAACCCGGTCGCGCTGTAGCAGGTGACCGGCGACGGCAAGAGCCGCAACCCTGACTGGAGCCGCGCCTTGTCGTCGAGGGCGTGGAAGGTGTACCTGCCCTTTGTCATTCGCCAGACTGGCTAAGCCCTTCAGGTGACCGGCGCCTCCCAGGTTCCGGTCACCTGGCGGAATCTTGCTCCAGGGTACGCGACGGCCAGATGACCTGCAAGCGGCGGATGGCGTCGGCCGCTGCCGCTTGTGTAGCTACTTGCTTGCTGGAGCCCTCGCCCCGGCCGACCGCCTGGCTGCCAATGCACACCTCGACCGCGAACACCTTGGCGTGGTCAGGCCCGCTGGCGCTCACCGTGCGATAGCGCGGCGTTTGCCCGCGCTCGGCTTGGCTCCACTCCTGCAAGGTGCTCTTGGCATCTCGCTCGAGGTCGGCCAAGACGACATGCTCGGTCGCCAACGCAAACAAGGGCTCGATCAGTCGTTGCACGGCTTCCATGCCTTGATCCAGGTACAGGGCGCCGACGACGGCCTCGAACGCATCGGCCAGCAAGTTGATGCGCTTCTGCCCCCCGCTTTCGCGCTCGCCCTTGCCCACCATGATGTGCTCGGCCAGGTTGACCTGGGCGGCGAACTCGGCCAGCATCTCGGTCTTGACCAACGCGGCCCGCAAGCGGGTCAAGCGCCCTTCACTGGCCTCGGGGAAGCGATTGTACAGCCAGACCGCGCTCGCAAAATCCAGCACGGCATCGCCCAGGAACTCGAGCCGCTCGTTATCTTCCAGGCCCAGCTCGAAATTTTCGTTGACGTACGAGCGGTGAGTCAACGCCCGTTTGAGCAGCGAGGTGTCCTGAAAGGCCGGCAGGCCGGGCAGGCTGGTGTCGAGTCTCATGTTCAAGGTTTCAGCCCTCGAATCGCTTCAAGACCAGGACTGTATTATGCCCTCCAAAGCCGAACGAGTGGCTCAACGCCGTGCGGATCGCCTGGCGGCGCGCGGTGTTGGGCACATAGTCCAGGTCGCAGGCCGGGTCGGGCAGGTGCAAATTGATGGTGGGCGGCAGTAGCTCTTCCTGCAAGGCCAGGACGCAAAAGATCGCTTCCAGCGCGCCGGTGGCCCCCATCATGTGGCCCGTCATCGACTTGGTGGCGCTGATGGGAATCTGGTAGGCTCTCGGGCCAAAAACCGCCTTGATCACGTTTGTCTCGATGGCGTCGTTGAACTGGGTGGCGGTGCCGTGCGCGTTGATGTGATCGACCTCTTCGGCTGACAGGCCGGCGCTGTGCAGCGCGCGCCTCACGGCCAGGCTGGCGCTCTCGCCGTTGGGGGCGGGGGCCGTGATGTGGTAGGCGTCGTCCGTGCTGGCATAGCCGGTGATTTCGGCCAGCGGCTGCGCGCCGCGCGCCTCCGCCGCGTCCAGGCGCTCCAGCACGAGGGCGGCCGCCCCCTCACCCATCACCAGCCCATCGCGGTCGGCGGCAAAGGGGCGGCTGGCGCCGGGTGGGTCGTCGTTGCGGCGCGACATGGCGCGCAGCGCGTCAAAGGCGGCCATGCCGATCGGCGAGATGGTCGCCTCGGCGCCGCCGGCGACCATCGCCAGGGCATCGCCGTGCAGGATCGCCCGGTAGGCCAGCCCGATGGCATCCGCGCCGGCCGAGCAGGCGCTGACCGGCGCCACGTTCGGCCCGCGCGCGCCCAGCTCCAACGCCACGTGGCCGCTGGCGCTGTCGCCAATGATCAACGGGATCGTCAGGGGGCTTACCCGGCCCGGCCCGTGCTGGATGTGCGTGCTGCACACCTCGTAATAACTGTTCAGCCCGCCCACGGCTGTGCCCATAAACACGCCCACATGGTCAGCATTGCTTTCGTCCACTTGGAACCTGGCGTGGCGGACGGCTTCCAGGCTGGCGATGACGGCGAATTGGCAAAAGCGGTCCCGCCGGCGCGCGTCTTTGACGCTCATGTACTGCGCCGGGTCGAAATCCTTGACCTCGGCGGCGATCTTGACTTTGAGATCGCCGGTGGGGAAGCGCGCGATGCGCGCCACTCCGCTGCGGCCGTGGACGACACTCTCCCACGTCGCCGCCACGTCGTGCCCGCACGGGCTGATCGTCCCCAAGCCGGTGACGACGACGCGCTTTTGGCTTTCGGCCTTCGGATTTCGGATTTCGGATTTTTCCACGCCTTGCCTCCGCAGCGAAGGAGATGCTTCTTCCCGCGAAGCGCCTTCTTCCTGCTCCTTACTCCCTACTTCCTACTCCTTACTCCCTACTTCTTACTCAGTCCCCCGCTTGTGGCCGGTAATGCCCTTCGATCCACGTCTCGCCGTCCGGCCTGATTTCTTTTTTCCACACCGGCACGATCTCCTTGATCCGGTCGATGCCATAGCGTGCGGCTTCAAAGCAGCCCTGGTCGCGGTGTGGGGATGACACGGCCACCACGATCGTGGGCGCGCCGGCCGAAAGCTGCCCCGTGCGTTGGATCAAGGCCACCGCGTCGATGGCTGGGAAACGCTCGTGCATCTCGGCGGCCACCTGGCGCAGCTTAGCCTCGGCCATGGGCTGGTAGGCTTCATAGTGCAAGTGCGTCACCGGCGCGTCTCGCCCTTCTGCGGCTCGCACCACGCCGGTGAACGTCACCACCGCGCCGCTCGTGGGCCGGGCCAGGCGGCGGACGATGTCGTTCACGTCGAGCTCGCCGGCCGTCACCTGGCAGATGTCGGCCGGGGGGGACAGGCGATCTGCGGGGAGCGAACCGCCCGAGACAGGCGGGAACAAGGCCACCTCGTCGTCCGGGCCGAGCGCCTGGCCGGGGGGCGCGAATTGCATGTTGACGGCGACGATGCTGGTGGGCATGGCCGGCATCAAGGCCGGGTAGTCGCGCGTGAGCTGTTCGCACATCTCTGCCACGCTCGCTCCATCGGGCACGTGCACCATCACTTGCTTGGCGCCTACGCGCTCTTTTAATGCCGCGAACAACCTGACCGTAATTTGCATATCTTTTACGTTTTATATCATCCCGCGCAGTCCCCGCCCCCCGAAGGGGGGAAGGGGGAGCTAGCCGAGGGACGTTTTACGCTTTACGTTCCCTGCCACTCGCCGCTCTTCCCGCCGCGCTTCTCAAGCAGTCGCACGTTCGTGATGTGCATCCCGCGGTCGATCGCCTTGGCCATGTCGTACAGCGTGAGGGCTGCTACACTGACGGCTGTGAGCGCTTCCATTTCCACCCCGGTCTGGCCGACCGTTTCGACCGTGGCTGTGATCTCGATGCCGCTGGGGGTGTTCCCTTCGTCCCTCGCCGCGTCAAGCTCGTCCAGCTCGAGCGCGATGTGGGTGAGTGAGAGGGGGTGACACAGGGGAATGAGCTCCCACGTTCGCTTGGCGGCTAGAATGCCGGCCACCCGCGCCGTGGCCAACGCATCACCTTTGGCCAGGGCATTTTGCCGCAGCTGGGCCAGGGTCTCGGGCTTCATGTGTACCTCACCGCGTGCGACGGCTGTGCGGTGCGTGTGGGCCTTGCCGCCCACGTCAACCATGCGGGCTTGCCCTCGCTCGTCAAGGTGTGTCAGCTCGTTTGTCATGTTTCTCGTTTCTGGAAGCTGGATGTGTGCCAGCTATTATAACACCTGTTCGTATGTAAAGGCAAATCGCTCAAGTGGAGCAACCTCCCCTGGAGCAACCTCCCCGAAAGCTTAGAGCTTTCGGGGAGGTAAGTGGGGCACCAGGCCGCAAAATGACGCCATTGTGGGGGATGTATGCCCGCAATTGCCTTTCGCTTCGAATGCCCGAGGGCTGCCCTACTTGCCGTTTCGCCAAGTCGGTGTACAATGGGGTTATGAACATTTTGCTTTTGACTGACAAATACCCTCCCGATATCGGCGGATTGGCCGTGTCGACCTGGCGACTGGCACGCGGCCTGGCCAAAGCCGGCCACGCCGTGTGCGTCAGCGCGCCGACGGACACGGCCGCACCCGGCAACCTGGTCGAGATCGTCGACGACCGTGTGCGTGTGTTTCGCCTGGGCCTGCATCCACGCTACGACGATACGCTGTCCGACTGGTTCGATCGCATCGTCGCCCTGTATGCTTCCTACCGCTTTGACCTCGTTCATGCTTTATACGTCACACAGCCGGCCTTTGTCGCGGTGGCCGTGGCGCGTTACCTGGGTCTGCCTTCGGTCGTCAGCGCGCGTGGCAACGACCTGGACCGCACCATCTTTGACCCGGCCAGGTTCTCGCAAATCTCGTGGGCGCTGCATCATGCCAACGCCATCACGGCCGTCACGACTGACCTGGCGCGCAAGGCGCGCGCCTTTGCTCCCGGGCGCGACGTGCGCTTCATTCCTAACGCGGTCGACACCTTCTTGTTCAGGCCAGGCTCGCGCAGCAAGAGTCTGATCAAGTCTTTGGAGTTGGGCGATGCGCCGGTCGTTGCCTTCTTGGGTGAGGCGCGCCAAAAGAAAGGCTTGACGGTTTTGCTGCCGGCCTTTGCCCGCTTGTGCGCAAGCTCTGAGCAAAAGCCGATCCTGCTCCTGGTGGGCGGCGTGCGTAAAGAGGATGAACCCATCTTGCAGGTCTTTAGACGACAGGACCCCACGCTCAACGTGCGAGTCGTGCCGAACGTGCCGCTTACGGACGTGCCCGCGTATTATCACCTGGCGGACGTGGTGGTCATCCCCTCGCTGCGGGACGGGATGCCTAATGCGCTGCTCGAAGCGATGGCGTGCGAAAAGGCCGTCATCGCCTCGATGGTCGGCGGAATCCCCGACGTCCTGGGCAAGGGATCGGTAGAGGATGGTGTGCTGGTCCCGCCCGGCAATGTGACGGCCCTGGCCGATGCGATGGCAGGCCTGTTGAGCGACCCGCGCCGGCGCACCCGGCTCGGACGTGCGGCGCGCGACACCGTCGAAGCCGAGTTCACACCGGCTAAGGAGATCGAGCGCAACATGGGGATTTACAAGGACGTCGTGCGCGGGGCGTGATTTGCTACTGTACATGCCGGGATTCCTTTATCACGAATGACACGAACCCCCTTCGGGGCTCCGAAGCGGATTTCACGAATGTTTTAAGCAAAAATTCGTGCCATTTGTCTATTCGTGACATTCGTGATTAAAAGATGTACGATAGAGAAGGGCGTGAAAGAGGAGGTTAGCGATGCCAGATGAAACTCGGGTGCAGGTCCAAGCCTTGAGTGACTTTTGCGTGCAGGTGTTTTGCCGGCTGGATGTCCCCGAAGAAGATGCCCGCGTCACGGCCGGCGTGCTGGTGGCGGCCGACCTGCGCGGGATTGCCAGCCACGGCGTGGCGCGCTTGCGGCGTTACGTCAATGGCTTGCGCGATGGCACCATCTTTGCTTGTCCCAAGGTGGAGACGCTGGTCGAGACGCCGGCAGCGGCGACGATCGACGCCGGCGGAGGCCTGGGACAGCCGGTTTCTCACCGGGCGATGCAAAAAGCGATCCAAAAAGCACTGGAGACCGGCGCCGGCTTTGTGACGGTGCGCAATTCCAATCACTATGGCATCGCTGGGTATTACGCCATGATGGCCCTGGAGCATGGCTGTATCGGCATGTCGATGACGAACGCCGACGTGTTGGTCGTGCCGACCTTTGGGCGAAATGCCGCCCTGGGCACCAATCCCATCGCGGTGGCCGCCCCGGCCGGCAAGGAGCGCCCTTTCGTGCTGGACATGGCCACCAGCACCGTGCCGCGCGGCAAGTTGGAGGTCTATGATCGCTTGAACAAACCCCTCCCGGCGGGATGGGCCACGGACGAGCGCGGCATGGACACGGACGATGCCCGGCGTGTCTTGGAGAACTTTAAGCAGCGCGCCGGCGGCGGCCTGCTGCCCCTGGGCGGCGCGGGCGAGTTGTGCAGCGGCCACAAGGGCTATGGGCTGGGCCTGTGGGTGGAAATATTCTGCGCGCTCTTGTCCGGCGCGGCCTACGCCGACCTGGTGTACCCCAAGACCCCCGATGGCAAGCCCCTGCCGGCCAAGCTCGGCCACTTTTTCGGCGCGTGGCGGGTAGACGCCTTCCGCCCACTCGACGCGTTCAAGGCTGACATGGACGACTTGCAGCGGCGGCTCAAGGCCGCCCCCAAGGCCGAGGGACAAGAGCGCATCTACATCCACGGTGAGAAGGAGTACGAAATGGCCGAGCGCTGCCGGCGCGAGGGCATCTCGCTCGGCCCCAAGGTAGCGGCCGATTTGCAAGCGCTTGGACGAGAATTGGATTTAAAGTTTCAAGAGTTTCAGGTTTCAAGTTAGGGTCGCGAGCGTTTCGGGCTCCCAGATCCTTAAACCTGAAACCTTTGAACCTGTAACAGGGATAGTATCTGCTCGATAATATATCAACATTACTTGACATTTATTGTCATTTTGTGTATAATGGCAGTATGAAAGTGAGCATTGGGCAAGCCGCAAAAGAATTGGGTGTATGTCGTGAAACTCTGCGTCGATGGGAAGCTGCTGGCAAGATTCAAGTTGAACGCACGCCGAATGGACAACGGCGCTACGATCTCAGCCAATTGTATGGTCTTGTGCCACGTCCTCCCCAAGCCAATCGCCCGACGGTGGCCTATGCGCGGGTATCAAGTCACGATCAGAAGGGGGACTTGGAAAGACAAGTTGCCTTGCTGGAATCCTTCTGCGCGGCGAACGGCTGGAGCTACGAAGTGGTTCAAGACCTGGGTTCAGGCATGAACTATAACAAGCGGGGTTTGCAGCAGTTGATCAAGCGGATTTGCCTGGGTCAGATTGGGAGGGTGGTGCTGACGCACAAGGATCGTCTGTTGCGCTTTGGCAGTGAGCTTGTGTTTGCGTTGTGCGAGGTTTTCAACACGGAAGTGGTGATCATCAACCAGGGGGAAGCGCCGTTGAGTTTCGAGGAAGAGTTGGCCCAGGATGTGTTGGAAATCATCACGGTGTTTTCGGCGCGCTTGTATGGCAGTCGAAGTCATAAGAACAAGAAGCTAGTCGAGACCTTGCAAGAGGTAGCCAAGGGGCTATGATCGTCTTACGGGCCTACAAGACCGAGTTGGACTTGAATCACGGGCAGCGCACGGCGCTGGCGCGGCATGCTGGGGCGGCACGCTACGCCTACAACTGGGGGCTGGCGCGCAAGATCGAGGCGCATGAGGCAGGGCAGCGGTTGCCGAGCGCGATCGATTTGCACCGCGCGTTGAACGAGTTGAAGAAGGGCGAGTTGGGCTGGATGTATGAGGTGAGCAAGTGTGCGCCGCAAGAGGCGTTGCGCGACCTGGACAAGGCTTTTGACAACTTTTTCCGGCGGCTCAAGAACGGCGAGATTGAGCCTCATAAGCGGCGCAAGGATGGGCAGATGGAAGGCTACCCGCATTTCAAGAGCCGCAAGCGTGGGTTGGGCAGCTTCCGGCTGACGGGTGCGATTCACATCTTTGAGGACGCCGTTCAATTACCGCGCCTGGGGCGGCTGCGCTTGCACGAAAAGGGCTATCTGCCCACTTTGGGTGTCAAGATTCTGTCGGCGACAGTGTCGGAGCATGCCGGCCGGTGGTTCGTCAGCGTGCAGGTTGAACAAGAACTGCCCGACCCCGGTGGCAGTGAGGTCTCCCTCCCCAGCCAGGCTGAAGTGGTTGGGGTTGACCTGGGCGTCAAGGCTATGGCGACGTGCTCGGATGGACGCGAGTTTGAGAACCCCCAAGTGCTGAGGAAGGTGCAGCGCAAGTTGAAGCGACACCAACGGGAACTGGCACGGAGAAAGGCCGGCAGCCAGAACCGTGAGAAAACCCGTCGCAAGATAGCGCGGCTGCACTATCGTATTGGCAACATTCGCAAGGATGCTCTGCACAAGGCAACCAGTGCCATCGTCAAGGCGAAACCCAAGCCAAAGGTGGTGGTGCTGGAAGACCTGAATGTGAACGGCATGTTGCAAAATCACACGCTGGCGTTGGCGATTGCAGATGTGGGTCTGTACGAGTTCAGGCGGCAGATTATCTACAAGGCAGCCTGGAACGGTGTGCAAGTGCTCATAGCGCCGCGTTTCTTCCCCTCGTCCAAGCTGTGCAGTGTGTGCGGTTGCATCAAAGACGATTTGACATTGGCCGAACGCGAGTGGCAGTGTGAGTGCGGCGTTCGTCACCAGCGCGATCTGAACGCAGCCGTCAATTTGAGAGGCTTGGCTACCCCGCTAGGAATGTCGACTGTCGGTCGCATTTCTAGCGGGGCTACCGGGAGTTCCCCGGGAAGTAACGCTTGCGGAGAGGAGAGGTTACAGGCCTCATTGGGGCCAGTGCTCCTCGTTGAAGCAGGAACCAAACAGCAATCTACCTTGTGTAGATTTGTGTAAGTTTTGGAGAACGGTATTATGTCTACCGTCGAGCGTTTCGAGGACCTTCGCGTCTGGCAGCCTGAAACCTTCCATGTTCCTTACGGTCACACGCAGCTTGCCTTCGAGCTGCCGCCCGCTTGCCACGGCACGCTGCTGAGCTCCAGGCCAGTGGCGCCTTTGGCTGACGTGGAAGCGGCCATCGGCCATGCCCTGGCTCAGCCTATCGGCACACCCCCGCTGCGCGAGCTGGCGCGCCCGGGCCAGCGGGCCTGCATCGTTTTCACCGACGTCACCCGCGCCAGCCCCGATCACCTGCTCGTGCCGGCCCTGCTCCGCGAGCTTGAGGCGGCCGGCGTCCGCGACGAGGATGTGACGCTCTTGTGCGGCACCGGCCTGCACCGCCCTTCCACCTTGGAGGAAAAAAAAGCCAAGCTGGGGACGGATGTGGTGGCTCGCTACCGCGTGATCGACAACGAGGCTCGCAACCCCCAGGCCTTGGTTGACCTGGGTCTCACCGCCGGCGGCGTGCCGGTGACGCTTCACCGCGCGGCGGTGGAGGCCGAGCTCGTCATTGCCACCGGCCTGGTTGAGCCTCACCAATACGCCGGCTATTCGGGCGGGCGCAAGACGCTCGCCGTGGGAGCGGCCGGCGAGGCGCTCATCGCTCACACGCACGGCCCGGCTTTTGTCGACCACCCGGGCACTCGCCTGGGCCGCATCGAGGGCAACCCCTTCCACGCGGCCATCACCGAGGCGGCCCGGCGCTCCGGGCTGCGCTTTATCCTCAACGTGGTACTGGACGGCGACAAGCGTGTTCTCAAGGTGGCCGCAGGCGAGCCAGAAGCGGCTTTTGAAGCGTTGGTGGCCTTCGCCAGGTCCGTGTACGAGATGCCCATCCCTCACCAGTACGACGTTGCCATTGGCGGGACGGGCTTCCCCAAGGACAGCAACCTCTACCAGGCCAGCCGGGCGGCCTCGTATCTCTTTTTCGCGCCGACGCCCGTGGTCAAGCCGGGCGGCTTTTTGATCGTCCCGGCCCGCTGCGAGGAGGGCGCCGGGGCTGGGGTGGGCGAGCAGCGCTTTTTGGCCGGCATGCGCGACGCGCCCGACATCGCGTTCATCCTGGACGATGCGCGCCGGCGCGGCTACCCGCCCGGCCAGCAGCGGGCTTTTGTGATGGCTAAGGTGTTGGAGCAGGCGCGCGTGATCATCGTGGGTAGCGAATGCCCCGAGGCGGTCGCCGCTTGCAAGATGACGCCGGCGGCGACTGTGGAGGAGGCCCTGTCGATGGCGGCCGCCAAGCTGGGGGATGAGCTCGACGTGCTCGTCGTGCCCAACGCCCTGCTGACCCTGCCGGTCCTGAAACCTGAAACCTGAAACCTTGAAACCATTTTCGTGCACCAACCATCTAACAATGATCGTCTCATCTCTATCTCAAGTCTCTATCTCTATCTCAAGTCTCTATCTCTATCTGATATGTCTCTATCTGAAAACGCCTATCTCAACTGTATCCGCTGTGGGCTGTGCCTGGCGGTGTGCCCCACCTATCGCGAGTATCTGACCGAAACCGCCTCGCCGCGCGGGCGGGTGGCCCTGGCGCGCAAGGGGCTGGAGGGCGAGCTGGATCTGAGCCCCAACCTGTTCGAGCAGATGTATGCCTGCTTCGCCTGCATGGCGTGCAACGAGTTGTGCCCGGTGGGCATTCGCCCGGCCGATCTGGCTTTGGACATGCGCTGTGCACAGGAAAAACTGCGCCCGGCGGCCTGGAAGGATACGCTCTTTGGGGGGCTGATCGCCCATCCGGCCCGCATGGAGTGGGCTACCTTGCCGCTGCGCTTGTACGAACGGCTAGGCGTGCGCCGCCTGGTGTACGCGCTTGGCCTGCGGCGGCTGCTGCCGGCCCAACTGCGCGACATGGAGGCCATGCTGCCGCATCTGCCCCAGCGCCCCCTGCGCCAGGTCTTGCCAAAAGTCACCCACTTTAAACCTGAAACCCTCAAGCCTGAAACCCGCTATCGCGTTGGCTTTTTCCTGGGCTGCGCGCAGAGCCTGATGTTCGCTAAAGAGTCTGCGGCTGCCGTGCGCGTCTTGGCCCGCAACGGCTGCACTGTCATTAGCCCCAGGGACGTTGTCTGCTGCGGCATGCCGGCGCGGGGCTATGGCCGCCAGGATTTGGTGCAGGCCGCTGCTCGCCACAACATAGCCGTCTTTGAGCGCGCCGGCGTGGACGTCGTCGTCACCGACTGCGCCACGTGCGGCTCGACGCTCAAGGAGTATGGCGGACTGCTGGCCGGCGATGCGGATTGGGCGGTCCGCGCAGAGGCCTTTAGCCGCCGGGTGCGTGACATCAGCGAGTTCTTGCTGGAAATCCCGCTCGAAAAGCCGCCCGGCCGCCTGGAAGGCCGCGTCACCTATCACGACCCGTGCCACTTGCGGCGCGGGCAGAAGGTGTGGCTCCAGCCGCGCGCCTTGCTGCAACTGATCGACGGGCTGGAATTTGTCGAGCTGCCGGAAGCGGACTGGTGCTGCGGCTCGGCCGGCAGCCAATTGATCACGCATTACGAGACCTCGCTCAAGGTCATGGCGCGCAAGCTGGACAATCTCGAGGCGACTGGGGCGCAGCTCGTGGCCTCCGGCTGCCCCGGCTGCCAGATGCAGTTGAACGTGGGCGTGCGGCGGCGTGGGCTGGAAGTCGAGGTGGTGCACCCGGTGACCTTGCTGGACCGGGCGTATTCCCTCGCCCCTGGGGGAGAGGGCTAGGGTGAGGGGGATATTGAACTATGGACAAGAACATCATCAAGCAACTGGAAGAGATCGTGGGCAAGGATGGCGTGCTGCATTCGCCCGAGGATTTGGCCGTCTACAGCTTTGACGGCACCTTTGCCGAGCATAGGCCCGACGTGGTGGTGCTGCCCAGGACGGTCGAGCAGCTCAGCCAGGTGGTGACGTTGGCGGCCTGCGAGCGCGTCCCCATCGTGCCGCGCGGCATGGCCTCCGGGCTGGCGGCCGCCTCGGTGCCGTTCGGCGGCGGGATCGCCTTGACGATGACGCGTATGAATCGCATCGTCGAAATCGACCTGGACAATCGCATCGCCCTGGTAGAGGCTGGCCTGGTCACGGCCGATTTGCAGGCCGAGGTGGAAAAGCACGGCTTGTTTTATCCGCCCGACCCTTCCAGCATCCGCCATTCGACGATCGGCGGGAACATCGCCTGCAACGCCGGCGGGCCGCGCTGCCTCAAATACGGCGTCACCGGCGATTACGTCATGGGGCTGACCGTCGTCCTGGGGGACGGGCGGGTGCTGCGCACCGGCGGCAAAACCATCAAGGACGTCGTCGGCTACGACTTGAGCGCTCTCTTTACCGGCTCAGAGGGGACGCTGGGGGTGATTGCCGAGGCACTGCTGCGGCTCACCGCCCGGCCGCGCTTTGCCCGCACGGCCCTGGCCGAGTTCCCTTCGTTGGATGACGCCTCGCGCACCGTAGGCGCCATCTTGTCGGCCGGCATCGTGCCGGCCACGCTCGAGCTGATGGACGAGACGGCGATCGCCTGCATCGAGGAGGCCATGAAGCTTGGGCTGTCGCTGGACGTGGAGGCGACGCTCATCATCGAGACGGACGGTTCGGACGAGCCGGCGGTGGTGCGCGAGATCGAGGCCGCCGCCCGGATATGCCAGGCGAACGGCGCGCGCCAGGTGAAAGTGGCCCGCGACGAGGCCGAGCGGGCCAGCTTGTGGAAGGCGCGCCGCTCGGTGTCACCCTCGCTGGCCCGCAAGGCACCCAACAAGCTGGGTGAGGACATCACCGTCCCGCGCAGCGCCATCCCCGAAGCGATCCGCCGCATCAAGGCCATTGGCGCTCGCTACGGCTTGCCCGTCGTCGTCTTTGGCCACGCCGGCGACGGCAACTTGCACCCCAACATCCTCTTCGACAAGCGCGACCCCGATCAATGGGCCAAGATCGAGCCGATGGTGGGCGAGATTTTCGACCTGGCGTTGGAGCTGGGCGGCACGCTGTCCGGCGAGCACGGCGTGGGCGTCCTCAAGCGCCCCTACCTGGAGCGCGCCCTGCACCCCGTCTCGCTCGAAATGCAAAAGCGCATCAAGCAGGTGCTGGACCCGCTGAACATCATGAACCCCGGCAAGGTGTTTGCAGAGTTAGCTCCCCGAAAGCTTTAAGCTTTCGGGGAGCTGGCTGTGGCCACCGTCTCGTCGGCGCGCAGCGCCATGCAGTGGACGCCTTGCACGACTCCTTCCTTGGCCGGCACCTCGCCGGCCTTGAAGCGGATGATCTTGGACAGGCGCGAGATTATAAAGAGATCGTCGTCGTCTTGGACGCTCACCGCGCCCACCAATTGATCGGTGTTGATCGCCACCTTGCCGCCGGCGCCGGGTGACTTGTTGGGGGCAAAGCCCGCCATCAGCCGGATCGTCCCCTTGCCGCCGGCGCTGAGCAGGAAGACGGCGCTGTCCTGCCGCACAGGCGCCACGGCGACGGCCCGGTCGCCCTTATCCAGGCGGATGCCGGGACTGCCCTGCACTGAGACTTGCTTTTCGGAAAAGCGGATGGCGCGGCCCTGGCGGGTGGCGATAAAGAGATCGGCGTTGCCCGCCGTCCAGCAGGCGGCTGCCAGCGGCCCAAAGGTGTTCAGGTTGTACAATGAAACCTCGCTGTCCAGGCTTTCCCCAAAGTAATGGTGCCTGAGGCAGCGCACGGCGCCGCTCTGGCTGAGGAGGGCCACGTAGCCGCTGTCCTGCCTGGGCAACACCGCCGCCAGCCGTTCCTCCGCGCCCAGCGGCAGGCGCGCCGTGATCGATTCGCCCCGGCCGCGCACGGGCAGGAGGGGCAGGCTGTCGACTGGCAAGCGAAAAGCGCGCGCCAGGTTGGTGAGCAGGATCAGATCCTGGCCTTCGTCGGCGATGGCCAGGAAGGCCGGCGGGTCGGCCTCGGGCACGTCCAGGTCAAAGATGCCCATGCCGCCGCGCCGCTGGCGGCTGTACAGGTGGCGCGGCGTGCGCTTGGCGCAGCCGGCCGCGCTGAGCGTGATGAGGCTCCAAGTGGTCGGCGGCTCGTCCGGCTCGAGCGGCAGCTCGAACTCGGCTTCCAGCTCGTCTCGAGCGCGCCCGCCTCGGACGCCCCTCTTGCTCTCCAACTGCTCCAGCCTGGCTTCCAGGCTCTCGATATAGGCGGCTATCTCGGGTTCAACCCGGCTCAAATCTGGTCGGTCCATCTCTCTATCTCTTCGGCTAGACGCCGTCTGGCGATCTGATTTCTCTATCTGCTATTATATCCCATCCCCCCCTTTTTGTACACCCATCCCCATCCGTGTCCGCAATCCGTGTAATCCGTGTCCAAATCCGTGTCCAAATCCGTGTCCAAATCCGTGTCCAGATTCGTGCTCCAATTTTGAACCAAAATGCCCTCTCGTGCGACTAATACATGTACGATGTGTTTCGGGTTGAGCTGCGTTCCTGAAACCTGAAACCTGCAAACCTTAAACTCTTGGTAACTACTCAGGTCACAGAGATGCACAGAGAAAACAGAGCTTCACAGAGAAGATTTAGCCTTTTGAAAGCCTCTGTGTGCCTCTG
>JAFGFO010000313.1 GCA_016931085.1 Thermoflexales bacterium | reverse complement strand
CGTGCATAGTTGAGCCGTCATCTTTCCCAGGACGCACTCCGTTTCTCTACGCCCTTGCGCCCGCTTGCCTCGTGCCCAACTTGTACGCCCTGAACCATCCTCGACAGTAGCCCCTAGGTGGCCTCAAAGCCCGCTCTTCGCTCCACATGGCCCTATCCCATTTGCCAAAGTTGGCCTGTTTGGTGTACAATATCCTCAGACCGGAGCCGCCAGGAAGACAATCTCCACTCGCTTGTGGCTTAAATTCCAAGCGCCGGAAGACTGGTGCGTGCAGCCGGGAACGGCTTAGTTCAAAATACGTTAGGCCGCTATGATCGAGATACGTCGTTTGGCGAGGGATACTCAAAGTGGGTGACTTGGCACAATTCTTCAATTCCATCAAAGATGAATATACCGAATCAGTCCGCCGAAGTAATCCGTGCTATGCCGAAATGTTGGAAGCACTACTCGGCTATCTGCCCGCAGATTGGACTCCTAACACAATTCTCGACCTGGGCTGCGGCACGGGAAATTTGACTCTCCCAGGGACACTCATTCAACAAGTAATCTGGCTCAAAGATGAGGCAGGGTTTGCAGTGAGTGAGGTGGTTTGGCGGAAATATTTGTGGGCAGTAGTCTATGCCCAGAAGTGCATAAGGCGGCCCAGCGCGGCGGCTTATCCCGACCGTTAGGGACAGTAAGAGGTAAAAAGCAAGATATGAGCAAAAACTGTGTGCCATATCCGAGAAAGTCACTGTACTTGTTGCTAACAGTACCCATGATGGTAATGTATGTTGCCCTTGCTGCATTCCTCTGGCGAGTTAGCACAGCCTTTTTTGCGATCTATCTGGCTCTGTTTGTCATTGTGGCAATTTCCCAAAGCTACGTTTGTGTGTATTGGCAATGTTCCTATGTGGGCAAGTTTGCTCCCTGTGTGGGTGGATTCTGTCTGCCATCCAGTCAAATAGCTCGGTTATTCAAGAATGTAAAAAGGTCAGAAAAGGCCTACAACATAGTTGTTAGCTTGGCATTTGCAAGCTTTCTAGGGATAATCGTTTTGCCGATCTATTTTCTATATCAACAGAGTACAATATACCTACTAACCTATCTCGGGATCGTTTTGATATATGCGGTTAGTTTTTTGTGGTCGATATGTTCGGTATGCAGCACAAGACAGGTATGTCCGGGTGGACAAATATCCACGAAATTGAGAGACGTGATCATCGGGAAGTAAGGGCAGCGTTATCTGTCCCAGGTGACAACAGGTGGTCAAGAATCGCGTGCCATTGGGGTGCAAAGAAGCCTACCCGCGCATCCAGCCGATCGTTAGGCAGCAACAACAGAGCAGGGCAATTGAACACAAAGAGGTGATTGTCGAGAAATCCAAGGAAAGGGCAAAGAGAGAGGGGGTAATGGATAGGCTTGAATTCAGGGTAGCAGATGCACAAAATCTCCCTTTCGAGGATAACCCTTTCGATGCAGTCATCACCGAGTCTGTGACCGCTTTTCCAGAAGACAAACAGAAAGCGGTTAACGAATATGTGCGGGTGACAAAACCAGGAGGATACGTCGGCCTCAATGAGTCAACCTGGCTAAAGGTTCCACCGCCACCTGAATTGGTTGCCTGGACGTCCCAAGATTTGGGTGTCAATGTGAACCCTCTGACATCCAGTGAATGGGTAGGCTTGGTGGAGTCCGCTGGGTTAAGAGAGATAGTCGTGAAAACTTGTGAAGTCAATGTGCAAGTCGAATCCAAAGGAATATTGCGGCGATATGATTGCGGAGGAATGTTGGGTGTTTTGTGGAGAATGCTGTCCCTCTATGTCAGAAGTCCGGCGTATAGGAAACGAAAGCAGACAGCCGTTTAGAAGATGTTGCTACGAGTCAGATGGACAATGTGAAGTTTAACAGGCGACAACACCTCATAACCAGCGAGGGGTTGACAAAGTATTACAGATGGAGTATAGTTGGTAGTATGAAAGTCAAGACTTCTATCACCCTATCAGAAGATTTACTCAAAGCTATTGACCAACGCGCCAGATCAGATAGAACTCGTTCCGAGTTTATCGAAATGGCTTTGTGGGCCTTTATTACTCAGATGATTCGGAATGAGCAAAACGCCCGCGACCTTGAAATCATCAATCAGCAGGCTGAACGCTTGAACCAAGAAGCAGCGGATGTATTGGCTTACCAGGTTGCCATATGAAACGCGGCGAACTCTATCGAGTGATGCGACCTTCGACCAAAGACCCGAAGAAGTCAAGGGTGTTTGTCGTGGTCAGTCGTCAAGTGGTGATTGACTCACGCTTTTCAACGGTGATCTGTGCGCCTATTTACTCGGTTCATGATGGGTTATCGACCCAGGTGTTGATTGGTGAACAAGAGGGGTTGAAACACGATAGCAGCATTCATTGTGACGAACTGGTGAGTTTACCCAAGTCGGCGCTAACCAACTACGTAGGTGCATTACCGCCGCAGAAATTGCGAGCACTCGATCAGGCTCTCCGTATTGCTTTAGACATTCCAGACTAGTTTTGGAGTCCGCCTCGCAGTGGTTCGGGCCGACGACCGCGCCGAGCGGGTGAAGCGGTCGAAGCGGCAATTCTTCCATTGACCTTCATCTCTGGATTTGCACATGATATTGTGACACTTGACCATCTGGCTAAATCGGGTAAAATGGGGCCGGCGTATTTCAACCATTCGGGCCCCAAGCGGCCCCCATACAGGAGAGAAAAATGACATACAAGATCATCGTCAACGTTCAAAAGTGCTCGGCCGACGGCGAATGCGTGGACATTTGCCCCAGCCAGATGTTCGAGCTGCAAGAGGTCGACGGCAAAAAGGTGGCCGTTTTCTCCGGCGACCCGGAGGATTGCACCGGCTGCGAGTCGTGCGTGGACGTCTGCCCAGAAGAAGCCCTCACCCTGACCGAGATATAGCACCGCCGGCACTGCGTACAACTGGCACCTTCCCGAAAGCGGCGACCTTCGGTCGCTCAAGTGACCGAAGCTCCCGCTTTCGGGAAGGTCTTTTTTGCATGCTTGCCTATTTGGCCGGCTGGGTACTAGCCATTTGAAAATTGAGAATTGAAAATTGAGAATTATTTCCGGTAGCGCCAAAGGGCGGAAACTCAAGACCGTGCCGGGCGAGGGAACGCGGCCGGTGACCGACCGGGTCAAGGAATCGCTGTTCGACATCCTGGCCGGCGACATCGCCGGCTGCCGCTTCCTGGACTTGTTCGCCGGCACGGGCGGCGTGGGCCTCGAAGCACTCAGCCGCGGGGCAGCCGAGGCGGTGTTCGTGGAACAGGGCCGGGCGGCGTTCGACACGCTACGCTTCAACCTGGCCCACACCCAGCTCCAGGACCGCGCGCAGACCGTGCGCGCCGACGTGTTCGCCTTTCTGTCCGTCCCTCCCCCTACCCCTTTTGACTTTATCTACATCGCCCCACCCCAATACAAGGGCCTGTGGCTGGAGACACTGCACGCACTGGACGCCCGGCCCGGCTGGCTGTCGGCCGAGGGCGCCATCATCGTGCAAATTCACCCGCGCGAATTCCAGGCGGTCGAGCTGCAGCATTTCGAGCCGGCTGGCGAGCGCAAGTACGGCAGCACGCTGCTGTGCTTTTACGAGCTGCGCGAGCCGGGTTAATCGCAACAGGCAAGCTTGCCACGCTAAAGAAACCGAGTGTTCTGCCTTGCAGAAACTCGGTTTCTTCGGTTCTGATCCCCACTTGACATAATTTGAATTAGTGCTATAATTCCGCGCTGTACGATCTATGAATTGTTATATCTATTGTATCTATCAAACGATCTAGGAGGTAACATGCTTAGAAATGCGTTGCCCTACACCATCCTCCAACACATTGTCGACAAAGACATGGCGGTGAACGGGGAGGATCTGACGAAACTGCCTCCTATGGACGATTTGGCCAGGCAAATGCGGGTCAGCCGGGGCAAGCTACGCGAGGAGCTGGTCGTCGCGCAAGCCTACGGCGTGGTGGAGATGCGGCCGGGGGATGGCACGTACGTCCTCCCCTACGATTTTTACGCCGCCATCCGCACGGCGGTGTTGTACGGCATCGCGCTCGACAGGAAGAACTTTGACCGCTTCTACCGGCTGCGAGTCCAGTTGGAAGTGGCGTTCTGGGATGAAGCCGTGCGTAACCTCGGCCCGGAGGAATACCAAGAGCTCGACGCTGTCCTGGTCCAAGCTCAGCGCAAGCTCACCGGCCCCCAGGCCGAGATCCCCCACACGGAACACCGGCGCTTCCATCTGCTCATCTTTAGCCAGTTGCAAAACGAGTTCGTGCAAGGGCTGTTAGAAGCCTATTGGGACGCTTACGAAGCCGTCGGCTTGAATCTCTATTTTGACTACAGCTATTATAAAGAGATGTGGTCCAAGCATCAAGCGATAACGGACGCCATCAAGGCGCAGCGATACGAAGGAGGCAAAGACATCCTGGTCAATCACTTTACCTTGCTCGAAGGTCGTTTACAAAAGAGCGAGGATTAATTCAGAAATTATTAAGGAGAGATAAGACGTGAACCAACAACAAAAACCCAATCCATTCGAAACAGCCCAACGCCAGCTCGACGAGGCGGCGGCCATCCTCAAGCTCGACCCGGCCCTGCACGAGCTGCTGCGCTGGCCGATCCGCGAGCTGCACGTGACGCTGCCGGTCAAGATGGACGACGGCTCGACCAAGATTTTCCACGGCTTTCGGGTGCAATACAACGACGCGCGCGGGGCGACCAAGGGCGGCATCCGCTACCACCCCGAGGAGACGATCGACACCGTGCGCGCCCTGGCGGCCTGGATGACGTGGAAGACGGCCGTGGTCGACATCCCGCTGGGTGGGGCCAAGGGCGGCATCATCTGCAATCCCAAGGAACTGTCGCCGGGCGAGCTGGAACGCCTGAGCCGGGCCTACATCCGCCAGATCGGGCGACTGATCGGCCTGGAGAAAGACGTGCCGGCGCCCGACGTGTACACCACGCCGCAGATCATGGCCTGGATGGCCGACGAGTACGCGGCCTTGCACGGCTACAACGAATTCGGCGTCATCACGGGCAAGCCGTTGGCGCTGGGCGGCTCGGCCGGCCGCGGCGACGCGACCGCTCGCGGCGGCCTGTGCTGCATACGCGAGGCGGGCAAGGTGCTGGGCATCGATCTGCAGGGCGAGACGGCCGCCATCCAGGGTTACGGCAACGCCGGCGCCTTTGCGCACAAGCTGGGCGCGGAGCTGCTGGGGCTAAAAGTCGTGGCCGTTTCCGATTCCAAGGGCGGCATTTATAACAAAGACGGATTGGACTACGAGCAGGTGATGGCTCACAAGCAAGCCACCGGCTCGGTGGCCAATTTTCCGGGCAGTGAGCCGGTCAGCAACGGAGATCTGCTCGAGTTGGACGTGACCGTCCTGATCCCGTCCGCCCTGGAGAACGTGATCACGGAGGAGAACGCCGGGCGCGTCAAGGCCAAGATCGTCGCCGAGCTGGCCAACGGCCCTGCCACAATCGAGGCCGATCAAATCATGTACAAGAACGGCGTCTATGTGATTCCAGACTTTTTGTGCAACGCCGGTGGGGTGACTGTATCTTACTTCGAGATGGTCCAGAACGCCTACGATTATTACTGGGAAGAAGAGTTGGTGCACGAGCGGCTGGACAAGAAGATGACGACCGCCTTCCACGCCGTGCACAAGGCCGCCCAGGAGCAAAAGGTGCACAACCGCACAGGCGCCTACCTGGTGGCTGTCAGCCGAGTGGCCGAGGCAGTCCACTTGCGCGGCTGGGCCTAAGCGGGACGATGCTCAGGGGCGACCCAATGGGTCGCCCCTAAGGCTGGCTCAGGAAGCACACGGCGCTGCGCTGCTGCGGGTCGGCTGCCACCTGGGCAAAAGCGCCGCCAGCCGCGGCCGGTACGTCGATCAAGCGCACCGGCGACTCGTACGCCCCGGCCTGCGGGAACAGCTCCAATAAAGCGTTGGGCGCGTTTTCAAAGAACCCGACCTGGAACTGGGCCGCGGCGTCGTCGGGATACAGCGGCATGTAAATGATCTGAGCCTCGACCAAGTCCTGGAAAAAGTGGGTGCCGTACGATACTTCAGGCACGTGGCCGGCCTCTTCCAGCGCGATCTCCACCAAGACGCAAGCATTGTCGATATCGGCATAGCCCACGTTGACGCCCAACTTGATGTTGCTGCTGCCCCAGCGGCCCGGCCCCATCATCACGATCTTGCCCGCCTGCACCACCGGGTGCCGGTTGATCTGGCCCACCAAGCGTCCCAGGCCATGTTTCAACTGGAGCTCGAGCGCGTCATAAGCCTTGGGGGCGATGTAGAGAATATAGCGGATGTGCTCGACAGCGCCACCGCAAACCATGCGTTGGGCGCGAAACAGCACCTGGCGAGACTGTAAATCGGCTGGAATTTGCGCCGCCGCCGCCGTGCCAGGCAAAAACAAGGGCCGGCACTGGAGCAAGTTGAGCCGGATGTGCTCTCCGTCATCCACCGAGGCAGTAAACTCGATGTCTACCGGGTGTCCGTAGGCCTTTTCTAGCCTGGCCAGGATTTTCCCCACGAGCGACACAAAATCCGTGCGGCCCAGCACGTTGTTAAAAGTGAGCACCCAGCTCCTGGCGTCACCCTCGACACGAGCGGAAATGGGATCGTAGGGATAGCCATCTTTCATGACCGAAACGAGCATGTAAAGATTGGGGTAATCGCGGCCGTCCAGCACTTCGGCCAGGGCGCGACTCTCAAAGCGGTTGGCGACCAGGTCCAACACGTCCACCTGGCGCTGAGAGTACTTGGCGATCCTCGGCCCCACTTCTGGACGCAGTTGGGGATGGCTGATGGCGACCATGCGGGGATAGTCCGAACCGACGCGGTCGACGGCGCGGGTGCCCAAGCCAAACACCAGGCGGATGATGCCCTGCTCTGGGTCGATCCGCTCATTCCAGGCAAAGAGATTGCGCGAAAAAGCGACCCCCGCCAAAGTCGGGAAAAAATAGTGCCGGTAGGGCATGCCGGACACACGCTGCACCAAGATGGCCATTTGCTCATCGTTCTCACCCAGTCCCCGCTTGCTGCGATAAGACAAGGCATCGGGGTTCAGAGCGCTGGCATACACCAGTTTGACGGCCTGCATAAAGCCTTCCAGGCGCTTATCAGGGTCACCCTGGTTGGCGCAAAACACGCTGCGGTATTTCCCGGCAAAGGCATTGCCCAGGCTGTCCTCCAGCAAGCTGCTGGAGCGCACGATGATGGGCGACTGCCCATAGTAATCCAGCAAGGCGCGGAATTGCTCGACGACGGCGGGCGCGAAACCTCCGGCCAGGAAGCGCCGCTCGACCTCCTCGTATTCCTCGGGAGAGGTGAACGAATTGCGGGTCAACTGCAGGCGCAAGCGGAAAAGGTCGTTATCGACCAGGAAGGTGAAAAACACGTCCGAGCCGATGTAGAACGAGTCGTGATCCTCCAGACGTTCTGCCAGGCCTGCCCCCTCCCCGTCCGCCTGCAAAATCCGCCGCGCCAGCAGCATACCGGCCGCCTTGCCGCCAATCCGGCCGGAGCCAACCATGCGTTCGCGAATCGCCAGCAAATCATCCAGGCTGATATAGTGGTCCAAGAGCCGGCTGAAAAAGGGGTGGTAGCCGATCAGCATGCGGCACAGCTCTTGCTTCAAAGCGGCCTGCTCGGGATCCGTTTCGTCAAAGCTGGAGTAATCGACAAGCTTTTGATAGACGCTTTCCCACGGGGCGATCGAGCGCCGTGTGCCGCGCAAGGGTGACTGGCGGGCCGAGGCCAGCACCTCGGCTGCCTGGTGGCTGCCGGACAGCGGCTCCCAACGAGCGCCAGAGGCCAGGTGAGGCAAGAACATCTGCGGCGAGTAGCGGTCCCAGACCTTGATCGGATGGATGTAAAGCTGGTCCTTGACGCGGTAGACGTCGAGGAGAATCTGCGTCGTATCCCGGATGCGCGCCACGGCCGCGTGGGCGTGACGGCCCCGGATGAGAGCAAAATAGGCCACAGTATCCAGCTCGAACAAGAAGGGGCAGGTCACCTGGAAAAAGTTGGCCAGCAGCTCATCGGTGGCCCATTCCACGGCCAGGGCCGACAGGTTGTCAAATACGTAAAAGGTCTCCCGCCCATACCTTTCAATCGTCTGATGAACCTGGCGCGTAAAATAGTCGAAACCCGGCCGTGGATCCAACTCGACCCAATCCAGCCCATTTCGAGCCTCTAGGACAGGCGGGTGAGGAGCGAAACGCACGTACACCAAGCGCCGCCGCTCGGCCACCGCCTGCTCGACAAAGGGGCGCACAAAGCGGCCATAGTCTTCCAGTTGGTCAACCTGCCAGACGACGTTATCCCCCAGCCGGATGCCTTGCACGACCTCGTCCAGGGCCTCCAACCCGCTGCGAATCGTCAGTGTGTCCATAAGCATTACCCCACGTCAATCATACATCAAATCAGCAAATCTGCAATCAGGCTTGACAAAATGCGGACTGTATAGTATAATCCACGCAATCTTTATAAAGTTCGTATCTATTGTATCTATTATATCTTTACAGAGAGTTTGGCTATGAGTCTCAACCTGCTTGCGCCCGAGTTCACGATAGAGCGCGACGAGGCGCGCTGCATCGCCTGCCAGGTGTGCGTGCGCCAGTGCGCCAACGACGTCCACAACTTTGACCCGGAGTACGATTGGGTCTACAGCGACTATGGGCGTTGCGTGGGCTGCCAGCGCTGCGTGACGATGTGTCCCACCCACGCGTTGACCGTCCGCCACCACCCGCCCGACTTTCGGCCCAACGCCAACTGGACGTCGTCCGTCATCAGCAGCATTTACAAGCAAGCTGCCAGCGGCGGCGTGCTGTTGACGGCGATGGGCTGCGACCAGCCGTATCCGATTTACTTCGATCATTTGCTGCTGAACGCCTCGCAGGTGACCAACCCCTCGATCGACCCGCTGCGCGAGCCGATGGAGCTGCACACCTACCTGGGGCGCAAGCCCGAGCGTGTCGAGTTCGAGCGAACGGCGGAGGGGATACAGCTCAAGACCCAACTGGCCCCCCAGCTCGTGCTGGAGACGCCCATCCTGTTTTCGGCCATGTCCTACGGCTCGATCAGTTACAACGCCTGCCTGTCGCTGGCGCGAGCCGCCAAGGCCAGCGGCATCCTGTACAACACTGGCGAGGGCGGGCTGCACGCCAGCCTGTACGAATACGGGCCTTACACCATCGCCCAGGTCGCCTCGGGCCGTTTTGGCGTCCATCCCCGCTACCTGGGGGCGGCGGCGGCGCTCGAGATCAAGATCGGGCAAGGCGCCAAGCCGGGCATCGGGGGGCATCTGCCGGGCGAAAAGGTCTCAGCCGAGATTTCGGCGACCCGCATGATCCCGGAGGGGACGGACGCGCTCTCGCCAGCGCCACACCACGACATTTATTCCATCGAGGACTTGCGGCAATTGATCTATGCGCTCAAGGAAGCCACCCACTATGACAAGCCGGTGGGGGTCAAGATCGCCGCCGTGCACAACGTGGCGCCCATCGCCAGTGGCATCGCCCGGGCCGGGGCGGATTACATCGCCATCGACGGCCTGCGCGGCGGCACCGGGGCGGCCCCCACCACCATCCGCAACAACGTGGGCATCCCTATTGAGCTGGCCATTGCCGCCGTGGACACCCGCCTGCGGGCGGAGGGCATCCGCAACCAGGTATCGGTGCTGGCGGCCGGCTCTATCCGCAGCAGCGCCGATGTGGTCAAGGCGATCGCCTTGGGGGCGGACGCGGTCTACATCGGTACGGCGGCCCTGGTGGCCATGGGCTGCCACCTGTGTCAAAAATGCTATACCGGCAAGTGCAACTGGGGCATCGCCACGCAGGACCCCTACCTCACCAAGCGCTTGAACCCCAACATCGGCAGCCGCCAGTTGGCCAACCTGGTGCGAGCCTGGTCAATGGAGATCAAAGAGATGCTGGGCGGGCTGGGCGTCAACGCGATCGAGAGCTTGCGTGGCAATCGCGATCACCTGCGCGGAGTAGGTCTCAACGAGGTGGAGCTGAGAACGCTGGGTGTCAGGGCAGCCGGGGAGTGAGAAGAGGGAGTAGGAAGTAGGGAGAAGAACGGTGAAACGAATTTACGTCAACGAGGAGTACTGCATCGGCTGCCGCTTGTGCGAGATTCACTGCCTGGTGCAGCACTCGCAGTCCAAAAAGATCATCAAGGCCTTCAAGGAAGAAGCGGCTGGGCTGCTGCCGCGGCTGGTGGTGGAGGAGGAAGGCCCACTTTCGTTTGCCATGCAGTGCCGCCACTGCACAGACGCGCGCTGCCTGGAGGCCTGCCTGACCGGGGCGATGCACCGTGACGAAAGGGGGGCCGTGTTGTGCGACGAGGACAAGTGCGTGGGCTGCTGGATGTGCATTATGGTCTGTCCTTTCGGCGCCATCCAGCGCAGCGTCACCCAGCGCAAGGCGGCCTCCAAGTGCGATCTGTGCTACGGGGAGCAAACGCCGGCCTGCGTGGCCCACTGCCCTAACGAGGCGCTGGTCTACGAGGAGGAATTCTGATGAGATACGTTATTGCTGGCAATTCAGCCGCAGCCGTAGGCGCCATCGAGGCGGTGCGCCAGCACGATGCGGATAACCCGATCACGGTCGTGTCTGATGAAGCCCATCACGTCTACTCCCGGCCGCTCATTTCTTATCTGCTGGGCGGTCTGGTTGACGAAGCCCACATGCCCTATCGCCCGCCCGATTTCTACGAGCGTCACAAAGTAGAGACGAGGCTGGGCGTGGAGGTCACCCGCATCAATCCCCAGGAGCAGACCATCTCGCTGGCGGGGGGAGAGGCGCTGGCTTACGATCGCCTGCTGATCGCCACTGGCGGCCGGCCTTTCGTTCCGCCTATTCCGGGCCTGGAGCAAAAGGGGGTCTTTACATTCACGCGTTGGGAAGATGCCCGCCGGCTGGCGCGCTACATCGAGGATCACGACGTCCGGTCGGCGCTGATCCTGGGCGGGGGCCTCATCGGCCTCAAGACGACCGAGGCGTTGATGAAGCGCTCTATCGCAGTGACCGTCGTGGAGTTGGCCGAGCGCATCCTAAGCGCGACCTTCGACCGCACGGCCTCCCAGTTGGCCGAGGGCATCCTGCGCCGGGCCGGCGTGGAGATCAGGACCGGCGCGACGGTGCAAGAAATCGTGGGGCAGGACGGGCGGGTCAACCACGCCATCCTGAGCGACGGCGAGCGCGTCAACTGCGGCGTGGTAGTGCTTGCCATCGGCGTGCGGCCCAACACCAGCCTGGTCCCGCCGGAAAGCGGCATCCAGGTGGGGCGCGGCATCGTCGTCAACCCCTGCATGCGCACCAACGTTCCCAACGTGTACGCCGCCGGCGACTGTGTGGAGGCGTACGACATGCTGCTGGGCGCCAGCCGCCCGATCGCCATCTGGCCGAACGCTTACCGGCAAGGCTGCGTGGCCGGCTGCAACATGGCCGGGGTTTACCAGGAATACGAGGGGGGATTTCCGATGAACTCGGTCGAGATCTGCAGCGTGCCCACGATCTCGGTCGGGCTGACGGACCCCCAGGCTGGCGATGGCGCGTACGAGGTCATGGATACGTGCGATCGCCAGGCGCCCGTCTACAAAAAGCTTGTCCTGCGCGGCAAGCAGTTGGTGGGAGCGATTTTCGTGGGCGATATCAACCGGGCCGGCATTTACACCGGCCTCATCCGTGACGGCCTAGACGTCAGTTCTTTCAAGGATCTGCTGCTGGCGGGCAACTTTGGCCTGATCTCGCTCCCCAAGGACTATCGCAAGCACCTGGTGGTGGGGGATGGGATTGAGGTGTGAGTAGGGAGTAAGAAGTAGGGAGTAGGAAGTAGGGAGTAGGAAACGACGATGAAGCGCATATCTTACGAGAATCCTTATGGGGACGACAAGGTTTACGACGCGTGCGGGCTGTTGGGCATCATGGACGTCAGCGGGGCGTGTTTTTCGGGCCACGACATCGCGCGCGGCATCACGAACATGGAAGAGCGCGGCAACGGGCTGGGGGCAGGCTTTGCGGTGTACGGCTGCTATCCCGATCACGCCGACTGCTACGCCTTTCACGTGATGTACACGCGGCGCGAGAGCCGGCCGCAGACGGAGACCTTTCTGTACGATCACTTTAGCCTCCTTCACGCCGAAGAAGTGCCGCACCGGCCCACACCCGGCCTGCTCGACCCGCCCTTGATCTGGCGCTACTTTTTGCACGTCAACGAGCGCGACAGTCTCCTGCAGAGCGAGGTCGACTACCTGGTGGACAAGGTGATGAAGATCAACGGCGCCGGCCTGGGCGCCTACGTCTACAGCAGCGGGAAAAACCTGGGGATATTCAAGGGCGTCGGCCATCCCAGCCAGATCGCCGAATATTTCGACATCGAGGGCTACAGCGGCTATCTATGGACGGCCCATACCCGCTTTCCCACCAACACGCCTGGCTGGTGGGGGGGCGCGCACCCCTTTGGCCTCCTGGATTGGAGTGTGGTGCACAACGGGGAGATTTCGTCCTACGGCACTAACCTGCGCTACCTGGAGATGCAGGGTTACAAATGCACGATGCAGACCGACACCGAAGTGATTGCTTACGCGGCCGACTTTTTGATGCGGCGGCACCAGTTGCCGGTCGAGCTGGCCGCCCGCGTCATGGCGCCCCCGCTGTGGGCCGACATCCGGCGGCTGCCGCCGGCCCAGCAATCCACCTACCGCACCTTGCGCCAGGTCTACTCCCCCCTACTCATCAACGGCCCCTTCACCGTCATCATCGCCCATCACGGGGAGATGATCGGCCTCACCGACCGCATCCGCCTGCGCCCGCTGACGACGGCTGTCGCCGGCAAGCGGCTCTACCTCTCCTCCGAAGAAGCGCCCATCCGGCTCATCAGCCCCCAGCTCGAACGGGTCTGGACGCCGGTGGGCGGCGAGCCGATCGTGGGGCGCCTGGGGCTGGCGCTCCCCAGCGAGAAAGAAGCCGCACCGCCGGCGGTACACCTGGAAATGGCACTGCCAGCCTACAGCCAGGCCAGCACCAAGAGACCGGCCGTCCAGGCGTGGAGCAGCGAAAGCGGCGGGCGAGGATTGGAGATCGGCGACTAGCTCGGTAGAGAACTCGGATAGAGAATTTAGATAGAGAGATAGAGAATGGGAACAGAAGCTGAAACCTTAAACCTGACACTTGCGCCTGCGCGCAGTGCAGGTGAACCTGAAACCCTACTTATCGACGCGAGTGGGCTGCACTATCGCGAGCTGAACCAGCGGCTGCGCGAGGCAGTCGAGGCGGGCGCGAGGCGCATCGAGCTGCGCCAGGTCTACGGCCAGCGCTACCTGGGCACCGACCTGCACAGCCCGGTCGAGATTCACATCCACGGCACGCCGGGCAACGACCTGGCCTCCTTCATGGACAGCGTG
>JAFGFO010000312.1 GCA_016931085.1 Thermoflexales bacterium | reverse complement strand
CTAGTATAACGCAATATGGCCTGCCCTACCGTTAGCGTTTTGTAGCAGTTTTGTTGCGATTTTGTTGGCAAATTCAGCTCTCGATCGTATAACCGACGCCGCGCACGGTGCGGATGAGGTCCGTTCGCCCGCTCACATGCTTGACCTTGTGGCGAATGCGATGGATGTGGTAACGCAGCATCTCGCTCGCCTCCCACGCTTCACACTCGTAACCCTGCATAGCGCGCACCAATTCCTGGGGGGAAACGACGCGCGGCGCTTCGTTGGCCAGATAAGCCATGATCTCGAACTCGGTCGGGCTTAATTCCAGCACGTGTCCATCCAGCGTGACGACGTGCCGCATAGCATCGACGATCAAATGACCACGCTCCAGGAAGCGCCCTTGCTCATCGGACGGCGAGGCCGGCGGCAGTTGGGTCAGTCCAGGCGATGCCAGGTCGTGGCCTTCCATGTTCTCGATCAGGCGGCGCGTCAGGCCAAGCAGCTCGTGCTGCCGCAAGTTGCGTTTGCGCTTGAGCAAGGCCGTCCGCACGCTCTCGCGCACTTGGACCGCCTTGACCGGCTTGAACAAATAGTCGTGAGCACCGTGGCGCAGCGCCTCGATCGCCGTTTCCAGCGAGCCGTGCCCCGTGATGACGATGACGACCGTGTCAGGCGAGCGTTGGTAAAGCGCCGACATCACCTGCATGCCGTCGATGCCCTTCATCCGCAAATCCACCAACGCCAGGTCAAAGGTCTGGCTGGCGGCATACTCCAAAGCCACCTCACCACTTTCAGCTGCGACAACCTGGTGGCCATCGCGCGTCAGCAGTTCTTCCAGGAACGAGCGGATGCCTGCTTCGTCGTCCACGACCAGGATTTTGACCGGTGCGTTCACGGCTGAGCCTCTCCCACGGGTAACAAGATGGTCACCGTCGTCCCCTCGCCGGCCTGGCTAGCTAAACGCAGTTGGCCGCCGTGCGCTTCGACCAGGCCAAAGCTGATCGACAAGCCCAGGCCACTTCCGCTCTCCTTGGTAGTGAAAAACGGTTCGAAGAGACGCTCCATCGCTTCCGGCGGCATGCCCCGCCCGCTATCGATGAATTCGATGCATACGGCCGGCTGGACCTCGGCGCCTCGGCCGGGCAGCGGGAGCTGATCCAGCCGGGTTCTCACTCGCAGCGTCCCCCCCTCCCCCGTCATGGCGTCGATGGCGTTCAGCACCAAGTTGAGAAAAACCTGCTTGAGATGGTCAGAGTTTGCATGAACGAGAGGCAAGCGGGGCTGCCATTCGCGCTCGACGCTCACACCGCTGTGCTGCAATTGTTTGCCAGACAGTGCCAGAACGCTGTCGAGCACAGCGTGCAAATCGGTGGGACGCTTTTCTTCGCGCGCCGGGCGATAAAAGTCGCGCATGCGGCGCACGATGTCGGCCACTCGATCAACCTCGTTGATGGCGATACCCAGGTAGCGTTTGAGATTCTCGCGCCGCAGATCGGTCTCGACTTCTTCCTGGGCCAATTCCAGTTGACCCTGCATGGCCTGCAGAGGATTGTTGATCTCGTGGGCGATCGACGCCACCAGGCGGCCCAGGGCAGCCATTTTCTCGGCGTGGATCAAGTGAGCCTGGGATTCTTGCAAGCGGTGGAGCTGCTCCTGTTCGACCTGGAACAAGCGGGCGTTGGCGATGGCCACGGCCACCGTGCCGGCGGCTGACTCCACCAGCCGGCAGACATCCTCACCGAAGAACGCCTCTCGGACGCTGCTGATGGACAACACACCGACCAACTCGTCGCCGCACACGAGTGGCACGCTGAGGGCCGAACGCACCTGGTCATCCAGCCCTGGTATGGCTTTCCATCGCTCGTCTCGAGTCACGTCGGGCACAGCCGCCGCTTGCTGGTGGGCTGCCACCCAGCCGGCCAAGCCTTCGCCCAGATTGAGCCGCAGTCGCTCATCGGCCGCCTCGACCACCCCAGGGTCGTATCCGACGATGGCCACCGGCGTCAGGACGGTCTCCTCGTAAACGTGAACGACGCCATACAGCGCGCCCACGATGGTCGACAGGCCATCCAGTGCCCGGTAGGCCACCTCGCGCACGTCCAGGCTTTCGGCCAGTTGGCGGCCCAGGTAGTACAACATCTCTAGCCGGCTTCGCTCGTGATCCAACGAGGAAAACAGGCGAGCGTTCTCCAGCGCGATGGCCGCCTGGTTGGCAAAAGCCTGCAAATGCTCGGCTTGCTGCTGGCTAAAAAAACGAGGCCTGGCGCTGTCCACGTTGAGAAATCCCACCACCTGGCCGCGCACGCGGAGGGGCGCCGCGGCGTAGGAGCGCAGCCATTCCAGCTGGGGGAAGGCGGACCAGCCTGACTCGGCCCGCGTATCCGGGATCAACACCGGGCGACCGGTCTCGACCATCTGGCGCAGGTTAGGAATCTGCGACACCGGAAAAACGATGCCTGCCAAAAAGTCTGCCGCACCGAATTGCTCATAACCGCGACAACGAACCACAGCGGCCTGGCCAAGCGGCTCGCCCGCCCTCTCTTCGATCAACATGATGTTGGCCGCGTCGTTGGGCACCACCCGGTTGACATGTTCCAACAGACGATCCAGCACATCGTCCTTGTCCAGCGTGGCCACCAAGGTGGCCCCCACCTCGCGCAGCGTCTCGGCCAGATCGCGCTGCTCCCGCTCAGCCTCGAATAAACGCACGTTCTCCAAGGCGATCGTGATAAAGCCGCTCATCACCGCCAGCATGTCAAGATCGTGTTGGTTAAACACACGCATACTCTTGCCCACTTCGTGCTCGACGTAGGGATTGATCGCCTCGACCACGCCGACGACCTGGCGGCCACGGATCAGAGGCACAGCCACCATCGAGCGCGTGCTCAGACCGGTGACGGCATCGATGCGATTATAAAAGCGAGCGTCGTCCCGCGCGTTGGCCACCAGGGCCGGCTGGCCATGCTGGGCGACCCAACCGGCGACGCCGGCCACCAGCGGCATACGCTTGCCCACCAGATCCTGCGCGCCCGGCCCGGTCACCGCCTCAAAGACCAACTCACCACCGCCGTCCAGAGCCGGATCGACTAACAACAACGACGCGCCTTCGGCATTCAGCAAGCTCCTGATTTCGGTCATCACCAGGTCGAGCATCTCTTGGCGATCGAGGCTGGACGTGATCGCCTGGCCAGCCTGGTTGAGGGCAGTCAATTCCTTGGCCCGCTGCTGCACCTCGCTGTGTAGACGAGCGTTTTCCAAGGCCACGGTGGCCTGGGCAGCAAACATCTCGGCCAGCCAGATATCGTGCTCGTCAAAGGCTGGCTTGTACTCGCCGCCGATGACGTTCAACACACCCAGCACACCGTCCACCCCCAGCAAGGGGACAGCCAGGCTGGCCTTGAAACGCAGTTCACCCTCGTATATCCTGGCCCGCCCCGGCCAGGAGCTGTAATCCTCCACCATGATGGGGTAGCGATTTTCGAAGGCTTTCCCGGCCAGGCCCTCGCCGGGCTTGAGCGTGCTGCCGGCGAACTCGCGAATGATGCCGGTGGCGACGCTCAAGACCAGATCGTTGCTCTGCCGCTCGTAGAGATAGATGCAGCCGGCGTCGGCATCGAGCAGCGACACAGCCTGCTCGACGACCAGGCTCAGCAGCACGGGCGCTTCCAGTTGCGCGCTGAGGCGCAGCGAGATGTTGTGCAGGGCCTGCAGTTCAGCCGAGCGCCGCCGGTAGCGCTCCTCGCTTTCGCGCAGAGCAAACTCGGCGCGGCGGCGCTCGGTGACATCGCGAAAGATCAAGACGACGCCGGTGAGCTGCCCCCGCTCGTCCTTGATCGGGGCGGCACTGTCGGCAATCGGGATTTCCCGCCCATCCCCGGCGACGAGTACCGTCGCATTGGCCAGACCAATCACGACGCCCTCGCGAATGACCCGCGCCACCGGGTCCTCGACCGGCTGGCGCGTTTTTTCGTTCAAGATAGTAAACACCCGCCCCAGCGGCTGGCCCAAGGCCTCGGCCTGCGGCCAGGCGGTCAGCGCTTCGGCAACCGGGTTCATGAACTTGACAGCACCGTCCGCGTCGGTCGCGATCACGGCGTCGCCGATGCTGCTGAGGGTTGCCGCCAGCCATCGCTGGCTTTCCCGCAGAGCCTTTTCCAGCCTGTACTTGTGGAGAGCTACCTCGATGGCCACTCTCAACTCGCGGTCCTCGAAAGGCTTGAGCACGTAGCCATAGGGGTTGGTGGCGGTCGCTTGCAGCACGGTGGTCTCGTCAGCATAAGCCGTCAGGTACACGATGGGGATATCAAAACTGGCGCGCACCTGATCGGCCGCCTCGATGCCGTTCATCTGGCCCTTCAGCCGGATATCCATGAGCACCAGGTTCGGCTGCGTCTCAGCCACCTGTTGAACGACATCCTCGCCTGCTATGACGATGCCGGCGAGCTCGTAGCCCAGCACATCCAGGCAATCCCGGATGTGCATGGCGATGACGCCGTCATCTTCGACCACGAGTATGCGCGTTTTTGCCACGGCACCACTCCAGAGGGCACTCACTTGCCAAGAAATAAATTTTTGTGCCTACATACCCGTTATGCAGACACTCACCCGGGGGGATAAGGTATCCAAGATACTACCAGGATAATACACTTTCCCATTTTACGCAAGCGGCAGGACAAAGGGCGGTTTATTTTCGGGATAACATGTTAGATATCGAGCCGCATCTCGATCCGCCCAAAAGATTCCAGGTAACCGGCTTCTTTCATGGCCGGCAGGTGCGGGTCGTCGAGGGGGACGTTTTCGGTATTGGTATCTTTGGCCGGGTGTTGGGTGTGAAGGGCATGCAGCAGCGCCCGCCCGACCTGGGTTGGGTCGCCGGCTTCGGTTTCCAACACCAGGTGTGACAATTGAAAAGTCTTGTCCTGATAGACAATCCAGCCCGCCCCCCCGCCGCCGGCCAGCTCGACGCGCAGCCCGGCCAAGCCACCCATGTTGTGCAGCGAAGGAGTTTCATCTAACCACGAGGGGACACCGCTGCGCCGCTCAAGGCAAGCGGCAATTTGCACCTGGTCCAAGCTTTGAACGGCGTAAGGGGCAGCCTCGACCAGCAGCCGGCCGGGCGGGCGGCGGAGGATGAGCAACGGACGCGTTTCTCGAAAGCCCAATCTCGTGAACAATGCGTGGGCAGGGGCATTACCTTGGATGACTTCTAAAACGACGTGCGCAGCGCCCAGGCGGCAAGACTGATCAAGCAAATACGCCATCAAGGCCCGCCCCAGGCCACGCTGCCGGCTGATCGGCAGCACACCCAGGCGGGTCGGCCAGGTATGATCACGACGCACGCCCAGCATGGCCAGGCCTAGAATTTGGCCCGCCTCGATGGCCACCACCGAGGCGTCCAGGTCGATATCATAGTTGCGAGCGTACTCGCGCAAGCGCCCAACGCTCATGGGCATCGGCACGATGTAATCGACACGCGTCTGGTTGTAGGCTCCGGTCAACTCTTCCCACGAAAAACGGCTGGCCGGCATAAAGACGACTGAAGCATCCGTGACCGCCTTAAAAGCCCAGCTCAGGCAAGGCGACTCCTCTTTCACCTGGAACCTGACTCGATCATCAGGCAATTGTCGTGAGCTGTGAACGCCGTCCAATTGGGGGAGCATGTTGGGTTACAGTTTACGGGTTACAGTTTACTCAACAAGCAACGAGCAACTAGCCCAAGTACGCCGCGATCTGGGCAGGAAATTCCCGGGGGCTGATCGGCTTGGATATGTAGCCGTCACAGCCATACGCTTCAGCCATCTGCCGGGCGGTGTCGGGCGGCCAGGCCGTCACCGCCACCAAAGGCACAGCCGATAAATCCGGGTTGTTTTTGAGCAGGGCCGCCACCGTCTGGCCGTCCAGGTCGGGCAAGCCCAGGTCGAGCAAAACGATGTCCGGTTTTTCTTCGGCCGCCATCTGCAAGCCGCTTTCGCCATCGGGGGCATGCAAGACGCGATAGCCAGCCCGCTCCATCACCCGCGTCACCAGGCGTGCCTCGTAGGGATCGTCTTCCATGAGAAGAATGGTTGTCATGCTGTCTCACCGTTCCGAAAATAGGGCGGCGGGGGCGGTTCGCGAACCGCCCCTACTTGCAAATATTCCCCGACCTTGTCGAGTAATTCATTCACCTGGACCGGCTTGGAAAGGTAATCGTCGCAGCCGGCGGCCAGGAAGCGCTCGCGGTCGCCGCGCATGGCCGACGCCGTCAGCGCAATCACCGGGATGTGCTTGAGCTCTTCGTCAGCCTTGATACGGGCCACCACCTCCAGCCCATCCATCCCCGGCAAGCCAATGTCCAATAGAACCAGGGCCGGCTTGAGGCTCGTGACCATCTCAAGTCCCTTGATGCCATCTTCCGCTTCGACCATCGTATAGCCGCGCGATTGCAGAATCTTGCGGGCGATGCGGCGATTGTGGAAATTGTCCTCGATGTACAAAATCGTGGCTTGCTCCATACTCACTCCGTCAACAAGCTCTCCACGTGAGCGAGCAGGCTGTTTCGATCCAGGCTTGACTTGGTCCAAACCGAATTGACCTGGCCCGACAATTCCGCCCGCTCGTCGGCGGACAAATCCTTGGCCGTAACGACCACGATGGGAATAGTGCGGATTTGCTCGTTGGCACGCAGGCTGGCCAGCAGTTGCTCGCCCGTGGTATCCGACAGCAGCAGGTCCAGGATGATAAGGTCAGGCGGAGCTTGCTCGGCAATCCTGAGCGCGTCTACACCCGAGTAAGCCTCGATGACCTCAAAACGCTGGCGCGCTTCGAACAGCCGCCGCATCAGCCGTGCCTCCCACACATTGTCTTCGATCAACAAGATGCGCGGGCGGCGAACGGCGCCAAAGCCTCCCAATGATTTTTCGTCGGCGCCACGCGTGGCCTGGGCCAGCGCTTCGAGGCTGTTGGCGTCATCGCCCAGCACCTCGGCCACGTGCCCGATCAACTCGCGCGGGCTAAAGCTGCCTTTCTGCCAGACCGAGTCGGTGTATTGCCGCAAATATTTTTGTTCGTCCGGCGTGAGCGTCTTGGCCGAGATGACGATGACGGGGATCTTGCACGTGCGCTCGTCAGCTTTAAGCTCGCCCAGGATATAAAAACCGTCCATGTCTGGCAAACTGAGATCCAGCACAACCAGGTCAGGCTGCCGCTGGCGCACCAGGTCGATGCCGTCAGGCCCGTTGTAGGCCTCAAAGACGCGATAACGCTTGTAGCTCTGCAGCAAGCGGCGGATGAGGCGATTGTCGTGGGGGTTATCGTCGATGACGACGATGGTGGTGACCTGCTCGTCCAACTGCTCCAGGGCAGCTGCCAGCCCCTCGATCGGGCGGCGCTCGGCCGACACCGGCTCCGTCTGCAGCTCGAACACGTAGCGGTCTTCGAGGGCATGTTTTTCGGCGCTGAAGGTGTGGCCCGAACAATTGACCACCACGCGCTCGCCGGGCTTGATGATCCCCCGAGTCAGGAATTTTTCAAGCCCCGCGAAAGCCACACTGGAGGCCGGCTCCATGGAGAAGCCCTCCAGGCGGGCGACGCGCCGCATGACACGGAAAGCATCTCCGTCGTTTACGGCGATCATGGCGCCGCCGTACTGGTCCATGCTGGCCTTGAGCAGCGTATAAGCCTGGCCGGGGTTGCCAGTGGCCAAGACGGTGATCAAGCTATCGGGGTGCAGCACCGGCTCGGCCTTGGCCAATCCCTGCTGCCAGGCCTGCACCATCGGCGAGCAGCCCTCCGTCTGCACCAGGCCCAGCTTGGGCACGCGGTCAATGAGGCCAGCCTCGTACAGCTCGGCAAAGCCCTTGATCACACCCAGCGGGCCGATGCCGCCGGAAACAGCCTGGATGTACCAATCGGGGGCTTGCCATCTCCTTTCTCCCCCTGCCTGCGTCGGGAAGGGGGCCGGGGGGGCAGGTTGAGCCGTCAACTGCTCGGCGATCTCGAAGGCCAGCGTCTTCATGCTCTCCTTGCACGGGATGGCCTTGGCGCCGCCGTCGAGGTGGATGCCGCGCCGGGCGGCAAAGTCGGCGGCCACCTGCTTGGCCTGGTCGTAGGTGCCGGTGATCTTGACCACCTCGGCGCCGTACAGGGCCAGCTCGCGCATCTTTTCGGCCGGCACGCTGCTGGTCAAAAAGACCCACAGCTTGATGCCGGCCCGCGCGCAGAACGCGGCGTAGGCGGCGGCAGCATTGCCGGTGGAGGCCAGCGCCAGCTCGGTGATGCCCTGCGCCTTGAGCGCGCTGACCGCCACCGAGGCCTGCCGGTCTTTGAACGAACCGGTGGGCTGTTGGCGCTCGTCCTTGATCCAGAGGCCCGCGTGCCCCGTCTCGCGCTCCAGCCCCTCGGCGCGAGTGAGCGGCGTCCAGCCTTCACCCAGCGAGATGGGACGAAAATCGTCCGAGAAAGGCAGCAGCTCGGCGTAACGCCACAGCGTGCTCGCCCGGTGGACGAGCACCTCCGGCCAGCCAGCCTCGGTCAACAGGGCCGCCATGTTGTAGCGCGCGTCCAGCCACGCGCCGCCACATGCCCCGCAGCGAACGAGATAGGGGTCAGGCCCCATCTCGTGGCCACATTCGCAGCAAGCGACGGATCTGAATAGTGTTGCCATACTGCCTACTTCCTACTGCCTGCCATCCGCCAACATCTCCCGCGCCTCTTGCTCAGAGACCGGGTGCCCCAACACATGCTCCAGCAGCCTGGTCTTGAGATCCAGCGCGTCTTGCAAGTGCTTGAGGCGCAGGAGTGCGCGCACGCGCGCCAGCAGCTCAACCAGGCTGAAAGGCTTGGTCAAAAAGTCGTCGGCGCCAGAGGCGAGCGCCTGGGTCTTGTGCTCCATTTCGCGCAGGGCGGTCAGCATCAAGATCGGGATGGCCTGGCTTTCCGGGCGTGCCCGCACGGCCTGGGCCACCTCGAACCCGTCCATGCCCGGCATGAGGATATCGAGGATGATCAAATCCGGCCCATGCTGAGCGACCAGGTCGAGCGCCTCTTGCCCGCTGTGGGCCGGAATCACCCGGTAGCCCTGCGGCGACAGCATGCCTTCCAACAACTTGACGTTGCGCACGTTATCGTCGACTGCCAGGATAGTCGATCCTCGCTCCGCTGCATCCAGGGAGCCGTTAGTTTGCCTTGTCATATGTCACACTATAACACACCATGTGCCGCGTTGCAACCAGGCGAGGGGTGCCGCAAATGGGCCCCTACGCAGCTACCTCGCCTTCGCCCACTTCCTGCGGGCCAGCCACCGGCAGGTGAACCGTAAAGGTACTGCCCTCGCCCACCTGGCTGGTGACGTCGACCGAGCCGCCGTGCATCTCGACCAGGTAGCGGGTGATGGACAGCCCCAGCCCGGTGCCCTCCGCCCGGCGCTTGTTCGAGCCGTCGACTTGCCGGAAGCGCTGAAAGATCTTGGCCAGGTCGGCCTCGCTCATGCCGATGCCGCTATCCTTCACAGCGATGTGCACCCAGCCCTCTTCCTGGGAAGCGTGCAGCGTGACTGTGCCCTGCTCGGTGAACTTGACCGCGTTGGAGACCAGGTTGTTGAGCACTTGGCTGAGGCGCAGTCGGTCGGCCCGGATGGGAGCGATTTCGCCTTCGACCGCGACTTGCAACTCGACCGGCTTTTTGCTCTTGAGCAGCAGCCCCATGTTGTTGGTCTTGACGTCGTCGAGCAGCGACTCGACGTCCACTTCCTCAAAGCTCAAGCTCAGGCGGCCGGCCTCGATCTTGGCCAGGTCGAGGATGTCGTTGATGAGATTGAGAAGGTGCTTGCCGTTATCATAGATGGCCTGCACGTCCTCGTGGGTGTCGGGGTCCAGCTCGCCGTCGATGCCCATCAACATGACTTCCGAGTAGCCGATGATCGAGTTGAGCGGCGTGCGCAGTTCGTGGCTCATGTTGGCCAGAAACTCGCTCTTGAGCTTGTCCACCTCTTGCAGGCGCTCGGCAGTGTAGCGGGTTTCCTCGAACAGGCGGGCGTTCTCCAAAGCGGTGGAGACCTGCCCGGCCAGGGTGGTCTTGATGGCCATGTCATTTTGGGTGAAGCGATCCAGGCGGTTTGACTGCACGTCCAGCACACCCAGGGTGCGTTCGCCCACGATCATCGGAATGGCCATCTCGGAGCGCGTCTCCGGCAGGTGGGGATTGGGCATAAAGCCTGGCGCGGATTGGACGTCGTTGGTGATAATGCCCCGCCGGTCGCGGAACGCCAGCGCCACCAGAGAGTTTTCATTGTTGACGTCGATCTTCCAGCCCTCGATTTTCATCTGCATGCCTGCTTCACCGGAACCGGCCGCCAACTCGAGCGTGCTGCCTTCCTGGTTGACCAGGTAGATGTGAGCATGATACAGGTCAAAGTTAGCCTGGGTCAGGTCGACCACCCTTTGCAGCAGCACCTGTGGATCGAGGATGGTGGCGGCCGCTGTGGTGATCTCGGCCACGGTCTGCAGCTCCACGGCGCGCTTTTGGGTCTCGGCCTCGGCCCGCTGGCGCTCGGTGATGTCCTGGAAGGTAACCACCGCGCCCAGGATGGTGCCCTCCTCGTCGCGAATCGGCACGCTGGTATAGGCCACCGGGAAGCTGGTGCCGTCTTTGCGCCAGTAGGTTTCGTCATCGCCCCGGTGGGTCTTCCCATCCCGATAGGCAGCATAGACCTTGCACTCCTCGCTCGGGTAGGGGCTGCCGTCGGCCTTGGTATGGTGGATCAAGTCGTGATGGCGGTGGCCAACAAGCTCCTCGGTTGTCCAGCCCAGCATCTCGGCAGCGGCCGGGTTCACAAAGGTGGTGACACCGTCCTGGTCCACGCCAAAGATGCCCTCGCCGGCCGAGCTGAGCACCAGCTCGCTCTGGCGACTGAGCTCGCGGATCTCCTGCTCGGCCCGCTTTTGCGCCTCGAAGGAGCGCGCGTTCTGCAAAGCAGTGGCGATCTGGCCGGTCAAGGTACTGAGCGTAGATACGTCAGCCTCCTGGAAACGGCCCGGCTGGTCGTCCTGGATATCCAGCACGCCCAGCAGTTGCCCACCGACCACCAGCGGCACGGCCAGCTCGGAGCGCGTTTGGGGCAGCAGCGGGTTGGGCATAAAATCCGAATCGAGCGTCGAGTCTTGGACGACCACCGCGTGCCGCTCGCGTCCGGCGCGGGCCACGCTGCTCTTTTCGCGCTCGAGCGGGATGCTATGGCCGCGCTCGACCAGCACGCGCCCCACCTCGCCGGAGCCGGCCCGCACGACCAAGCCCCTCTCACCCTTAGCCTCTTCCGTCAAGTAGACGTGAGCGTGATAAAGGCCAAAGCGGCTCTGCATCAGGTCAACCACCTCGCGCAGCAGTTGATCCTCGTCGAGGATGGCGCTCAGGCGGGCGGCGATCTCGGCCGCGATTCTCAGTTGGGCCGTAAAGGCCGTCAGGGCTTGCGTCTGCTCGGTCACGCGCGCCAGCAGGGCGCTGTTTTCGAACAGGAAGGCCACCTGGTCGGTCATGGTCTGGAACAAGCTGATGCTGGCCGGCGTCAACTGGTCGGTGGTGCGGCTCTGCACGTCCAACACACCCAACACATTGCCTTCCAGCTTCAAGGGCACGACCAGCTCGGCCTGCGTATGCGGCAGCAAGGGATTGGGCAGCCAGTCTTGGGCCTTGCTCACGTCTTGTACCAGGATGGGACTGCCTGTGTTGACGACCCTGGACACCAGCGAAGGCTGGTCGAATGGGATCTGGTGCTTGTCCTTGAGCAGTTGGCGGCCGGCATAGCCGGTGCTCTCGCGCAAGACGGCGGCCTGCTTTTCTTGATCTACCAGGTAAACCTGGACGTGGTAGAAATCGAACTGGTCGCGGATGAGGTTCACCACCAGCCCCAGCAGCTCTTCGGGGGTGATGTGCTCGCTGGCGGCGAAGGTCACCTGCTGGCTGGCTTCCAGCTCGCGGCTGCGCCGCTCCAGCTCGCGGCTCTGCGTCTCCAGTTGCTGGCCGCGGGCTTGCAACTCCTGAGTGCTCTTCTGAACCTCGGATAACAGACGCACGTTTTCCAGGAGGCTGGCGACCTGGCCGACCAGGGTGGTCTTGATGTTGACATCTTCCTGGCTAAAGCGATCCACGCTATCGGCCTGCACGTCCAACACGCCTACCAAGCGCTCGCCAGACAGCATCGGGATGGCCATTTCGGAGCGCGTTTCGGGCAGCAGTGGGTTGGGCATAAAGTCCGGCTCGGCCCGCACGTCATTGACGATGACGCCCTGCCGGTTGCGCGCCGCGCGCACCACCAGGGAGTGCTCTCGGCTGAGAAGGATGTGCCAGCCCTGCTCGATCATCTGCCGCCCGGCCTCGCCGGCGCCGGCGGCCAGGTTCAGCCTGTCGCCCGCCTCACTCAGCAGGTAAATGTGAGCGTGATAGAGGCCAAAACGAGCCTTGGTCATCTCCACCACGTTCTGAAGCAGCTCGGCCGGGTCCAGGATCGTGGCCGCCCTGGAGCTGACCTCGGCCACGGTCTGCAGGTCGGCAGCGCGCCGGTCCAACTGCTGCCGCCCCAGCTCGGCCTCTTGCAGCAAGCGCAGGGTCTCGATCTGAACGCTCAGGCGATCGGCCACCAGATCGACCAGTTGAGCAGCCTGCTCGCCCCCGCCAGCGGCCTCGAGAATGGCCACCTCGCCGACCGTTTCACCGCGCACCGTCAGCGGTCGAGCCACGGCAAGTTCGCCCAACGCTGTCACCCCGCTAGTTTCCTGGGTCTCTCTCACCCGCTCGGCGTCGTACACAAAGTCGCCGCTGGTGGCTGTCAACCCCTTGATGTAGGTCTGCCAGCCCTCGCGCGTGGTGCGGCGGACGGCCTCTTCGGCCTCGGCCCGGTATTGCTCGGCCTCGGCCAGCAGGCGTAAATTTTCGACCTGTTGGGCGACCTGGGCGGCCACAGACGCGACCAGCTCGCTGTCTTCACCGCTCCAATGATGCTCCGGCTCGCCCTCTATATACAGCGCGCCAAGCGGCTCACCGCTGACGGCGATCGGCACGTTCAGCCGGTGACCGTTCCCGCCCTGGGGCAAATCTCCCTCCAACGCCTTTACAGCGTCTGCCTCCCGCTCGAAGGTGTAACCCATCCGCTCGCTGCGTGCCAGGGCATCCATAAAGCCTTCCCACCCCTGGCGGGTCAGGCGGCGCGCAAAAGATTCGGTCTCGGCCCGCGCCTGCTCGGCCTGGGCAAACAGCGCGGCGTTCTCGATGGCAATCGCCAATTGCCCGGCCAGGGCTTCAAAGATGGGCAGGCGCTCGTCGGTCAGCGAGCCTGGCCGGTCGTTCTGCAAGTTGAGCACGCCCACCACTCGCTCGCCGACCACCAGCGGCACGGCCATCTCCGAGCGCGTGTTCGGCAGCAGCGGGTTGGGGCGGAAGGTGGCGCTGTGAGCGGTGTCGGCCACTATCACCGAGCGCCGGCTGGCGGCGGCCGTTCCGTTGATCGAGCCAGGGCCAACCGGCAGGCGGTGGCCGCGCGCCACTAACTGGGCGCCAACAGAGCCGGTGCCGGCTCGCAGGACCAGCGAGCGCCCGCCGGCGGCGGCCAGGTAGACCTGGACGTAGTACAGGGCATAGCTGGAGCGGGTCAACTCGACCGATTCCGACAACAGTTTGTCCAGGTCGCGCACCGTCGAAAGCCGCCGGGCGACCTCGGCTGCCAACTCCATGCCGCGCGTGCGCTCGGCCACCCGCACCTCCAGCCCGCGCAGCGTCTCACGCAGTTGGGCCACCATCTGGTTAAAAGCGCCGGCCAAGAGGCCGGTCTCGTCCGAGCTGGACACCGCGATGGTCTGATCCAGCTCCCCGCCCGCTATGCGGGCGGCCAGGGCGGTCATGTCCACAATCGGCCTGATCGCCCGGCTGGTTATCATCCAGGCGGCGACAAAGACGGCCACGGCCAGCCCCAGGCTCACAAACAAAAAGGTCAGCAAAGTGTTCACCCGTTGGGCGGCTTCCCCCTCGAACTGGGTCACGGACTGGTCACTTTCATCGAGCAGGGCCTGGTTCTTGTCCCTGATGTAAGCAATCGCGGCCTGGAACTCGTCGCTGCCTGGCGTCCCCTGCTGCACGACCTTGACCTGGGCGTAAAAGGGTCCCCAGAGGCCCGCGACCCCATCCAATTGCGCCCTGAGCTTGGGCGAGGCGGGCGGCAGCCCCAGCTCGGCGTCGCCATTTTGCAGCCCCTTCAGCGACCTTTCGTAGAGCGCGCCCGTTTCGCTCAATGCCGAGCGCGCATTCGCATCGCCCATCGAAACGAGATAGGCTTGCTGCGTCATCCGCTGGTTGAGCATCCGCTGGCGGCCAGCGATGTTGACAACGCGCGCATCGTACCTTTGTTGTTGAACCAGAAAGTAGGCTCCAGCGACGTCCACGATAACCAGGACGAGCATAATAGCCAGCCCCACGCTTGTCTTGATAGCCAGGCTCCGGTCAAAAAAAGCTTTTTTCATATAACCCTCTCTTTATCCCGATCTACGGCGCGCTGCTTCAGACGGCGCGGTGGCCAGGCGCACGCGGGTGCGCCCGCCGGTCGCCCGCCCCAGCTCGCGGGCGGCGATCTTGATCGCCTCGTCGACGGTACTTGCCGATTGAATCTTGGTGGCGATCGCGCCGGCCAGCGCCTCGCGTTCGGCCCGCTGCTGCGTTTCGGCGTACGAGCGGGCGTTGCGCAGCCCCACCGCTACCTGGTTGGCAATCGCCTGCAGCAAGTCGGCCTCGGCCGGCCCAAGCGACCCCGTGACGCTGTGCTGCACATCGAGCACGCCCAACACTTCCTCGCCGACCACGATCGGCACCGCCACCTCCGACTGGGTCTCGGGCAGCAGTGGGTTGGGCAGCCAGCCCTTTTCCTTCGCCACGTCCGGCACCAACACCAGCGTGCCGGTCTCGGCCGCCCGTCCTACCAGGCCGCGCCCGACCGGCACCGAGTGATGGCGGGCCAACAAAGTGCGCCCGGCCTCGCCGGTGCCGCCGGCCAGGAGCAGATTCTCGCCAGGCTGGTCGAGCACGTAAATCTGGGCGTAATAATAATTGAACGCCGAGCGCACCTGCTCGACCACTTCCGATACCAGCTTCTTTTCGTCCAGGATGGTCGACAGCCGGCGGCTGACCTGGGCGCTGATCTCCAGCGCGCGCGTGCGCTGCGCCACGCGCGCTTCCAAGCCCTCGACCATGTCACGCAGTTGGGCCGTCATCGTGCCAAAGGCATCCGCCAACTGCCCAACTTCGTCCTCGCGCGCGATGGCCGGGGGACTGACATCCAGCTTGCCCCCCGCTACCGCCGTCGCGCTGCGGGTCAGCTCGACGATGGGCCGCGCCAGGCCGTTGGCCAGAAGGTTGCTGACAATCACCGCCACCACGCCGGCCGCCAGCGCCAGGAGCAGGCCGGCGATGAGAATGCCGGCTTGCAGTGAGCCGAGCGCCTTCAACGCCTCGTCCTGGTCAACTTTGGCGATCAGACCCCAGTTCTGGCCCGAAACGTGCACCGGCTCAAAGGCGACAAAAATCGGCTTTTGCCGGTAGTCGACCGCCTCGGTCGCGGCCGTTTCGCCGCCCAACACCCGCTCCATCAAGCCGCTTTCCAGCTTGAAGTTGAGCAGTGAATCCGATCGCAGGCGAAGCTCGGTGCGGGGCAATCGATCCGGGCCGACCAGGAAGGTCTCACCCGTATCGCCCAAGCCAGTGATATCGCCGGTAACAGCGCTCACCTCGTCCCATGCTAACTGCACAGCGAGCACCAGGTCAAGCCCCCCCGAACCGAGCAGCGGCTGAGCCATAAAGGCGGCCGGCAAGTCCCCGCTGGGCGCGTAACGCTCCAGGTCGCTCTGGCCAAACTGGCGCGTCCGGATCACCTCCGCCACCAGCCGGCCCAGGTTAGTAGCTTTGTAAGGGTCGTCAGTAAGCACGTTTTTCTCAAAGTCGCTCTCGCGCTTGACCGAGTAAAATACATAGCCTTCGGGGTCAATCAGGAACAAGTCGTAATAGCCATACTGGCGGGTATACTTGGCGAAAAAGTCCTCCGTCTCGCCGGGAGCCTTGGTGGCAATGATCTCGGCCACGCTGGCGGTGGAGATAATGGCCCAGTTCAAGCCTGGCAGATCGAGCGGCTCGTAAACGCTGATCTCGTAAGCGCCGGTGGAGCCGATCTTGAAATCCTGGCCCGACTGGCCGCTCAATGCCTTGTCAACATCGACGCCAGTCCTCGGCTCGCCGATTTGGCCTGCCTTGACCTCGCGCTCGCTGCGGTAGCCAGATACCCCGCCCACGCGCCCGACCAGGTAGGTCTCGGCTGAAGATGTGAGGCCGGTACGGTCCTGGATGATGGCATTGATATCGTCGAACGACAGTTGGTAAGCCAAGACACCCACCTGGAGCGTGCCGCTATAAATGGGCGATCCGATGAACATACGCCAACTGCCCTCGAATTGCGCCGCGTCGGCGATGTAGAACTGGCCGGGTACCTGGCCCTTGAGCGCCTGGTAGAGCTCGGCCAGGCCGCTGTTCCGGTAATCACCCGAGACCAGGTTGGCGCCCAAGACCTCGCTCTTGCGCACGCTGTAGACCACGTCACCGGCCATGTCGATCAGGAAAGCGTCCGGGTAGTCATGAATGTCTATGTAGCCGCTGAAAAAGCCGTGCTGCCGCTGGTGAGCGGCGCTGTAGGCGCTGCCGTCGCCGGCGTCTTCCAGGTCGCCCTTGCCCAGGTAAAGCGAGCGCACGGAGCCTGTCCCCAATGACCCAAAGGCCTCAGACAGGCTCACCACCCCCCCGACCACGTCGGGATCAGACGACACGTCCACGATGTCATCCTGCCAGTTTCCAAACAGGCGCACGATGGCATTCGCCTTGCTCCGGTTGATGCCAGCCAGCTTGTCAAAGGCCCCGCGCCGCAGCGTGGCGGCCGTTTCGATCAGCACATTCAAGTCGTTTTGCTTTTCGATAAAATAGCCCTCGACGGCCTTGACGCGATCGGCGCGGATTGAGACGAGCTTGTCCAGTGCGTCTTGCCGCAGGGCAGCCCCCGCCTGGTCGATGCTAAACCAGGTCAAGAACCCCACCGCCAGCACCACCGGCACGACCCCCAATAAGGTGGAAAAGACACCCAGCTGGGCGCGCAGCGACGTGCGCAGCCCGCGCGGCAAGCCAGTTCTCGATTTTGAATTGTCCATCATTGATCAACCCCCCACGTATTACGTTTCACGTTTTACGATTCATAACTCTGAGCCACGCGCTTCAACTGGATGCCGGCGCGTTGGGCGCCGAGCGCCTGGGCCAGATCGCGCACGGCCACTTGCAGCACGTCCTCGATCGAGGTCGCCTCGCGAATCCGCTGGTTGATACGGTTGGCGGTCGCTTCGCGCCCGGCCTGGCGTTGAGCCTGGCCATAAGCGCGCGCGTTCTGCAAGGCCACCGCCACCTGGTTGGCGATCGACTGGATCAACTGGGCCTCAGCCTCTCCCAACGAGCCACGCACGCTATGCTGCACGTCCAGCACGCCCAGCACCTGCTTGCCGATGGCGATCGGCACGGCCACCTCCGAGCGGGTCTCGGGCAGCAGCGGGTTAGGCAGCCAGCCCGGCTCCGCCGACGTGTCCGGCACCAACACAATGCTGTTGCTGTCGGCGGCGCGCCCCACCAGGCCCTTGCCCTTGGGGATCGAGTGGCCGCGCGCCAGCATCGCCCGCCCGGCCTCGCCGGTGCCGCCTTCCATCAGCAAGTTCTCGTGCGCCTCGTCCCACACATAAATGTGAGCGTAATAGTAATCAAAGGCTGAGCGCACCTGCTCAACCACCTCGGCCAACAACTGCTTTTCGTCCAGGATGGTCGACAGGCTGCGGCTGACAGCGGAGCTGGTTTCCAGGGCACGGGTTCGCTCGGCCACGCGTGCTTCCAGCTCGCCCACAGTCTCGCGCAATTGGTCCGTCATAAGCTGAAAGCTGCCCGTCAACTGCCGGATTTCGGCCCCGCCAGTGGTGGGCAGCGGCGCGTCCCACTCACCGCCGGCGATCCGCTCGCTAGCCTTAGCCAACACGCTGATCGGCAGGCTTATGCTGCGAGACAGCCAAAGCGCAACCAGCACGACCACCACCAAAACGCCGGTCACCAGCCCGCCCAGGGCCAAACCCAAGGCGTTGATGCTGGCCAAAACCTCGGCCTGAGGCAGACGCTCCATCAACCACCAGTAACGCTCCGTCTGGCGTGGATCGAACCTGATCACGCGCAGTGATACGATCTCAGCCTTGGTCGGATCGACAGCGGTAAAGGCGGCCAGGCCCGTCGCCCGCCCCATGGTCCAGGCATAGTCCTGGTTGACGTTATAGCCAGTGCCCAGGTCAAAGCCAAATTCTTGGGCATCGACCGGGTGGTGCAAATAATACCCCGCCTGATCGACGAGATAGTTCCCCGCGTTGCCTTTTACCTTCAACAACTCCAGGAAGCTATCGGCGTACACATTCAACACAAAAACGCCGCGGCGTTGGCCAGCCTGGTCAAAAATCGGTGTGGCGTGGTGAATCACTGGCGTATAGGGCAGCTCGACCTGGCCCTGTTTCCGACTCAAACTCAACTCAGAGACGTACATTTCGCCGGGGCCGAGCTTGAGCGCTTCGATAAAATAAGTCGCGCCAGCCTCGTTTTGAAGCTCGTCGCCAGAGGCGACACTGACTCGTTCATCTCGATAATCCACCCGCACCATCTCGTTGCCATCTTCATCGAGATAGCGCAATTGCCGGTAAAATTTCTTGTTTTTGGCCACCGGCTCCAGGATGGTGTTGAGCTGCTCGACCCATGCCTCATAAGTGTTATTGGAAGTGGGGTCCACCCCGTTATTGTCGCGAGCGCGGATGATGCCCTGCACCGGCGGCGTCTGGCTAAGGCTCAACAGGTCGGACTGGAACTGGGACAAAAAAGTCTCGACCTGCAGCACCGAGGCCTCGGTAACGGTCCCAACCCGTTCCAGGGCAAGCTCCTGGATCGAGTCTCGCCCACGCACATAGCTCAGCACAGCGACCAGCACGAGTGGAACCATGGCAACCAGCACCAGCACAGCAGCCAGCCGGTTCCGCAAGCTGTCCAAAAAGGATAAACTAGTTCTCATGGCATGCTCCTTGTCAGATACAGATGTCAGATAGACTTCTGAACTCTCTATCTGATTCCCGTCAAGCGGTTCACCAACGTGACCAGGGGGGGGATGGCCACCGGTTTTTCGATGTAAAAATCAATGCCCATTTGCTCGCACAGGTCGCGATAGTGCGACTCAGCCGAGACCATGATGACCTGCGTGCCGGCCTTGTTCAAGGCTTCCAACTGCTCGCGCAGCAGGTCGGTGCCCAGCCCCTCGCTTCCCATGCGGATGTCGCACAAAAAGACCTCAAAATGCTCGCGCTCCAGCCATTCGCGCGCCTCGTGAATGGTGGCCGCCTGGTGGGTGGCGTAACCGGCTTTGTCGAGCGCGCGGCTGAACAGGCGGCGCAAATTGTCGTTGTCGTCCATGACCAGGATCTTGGCCAATCTTTCCTTCGCCGGCTCGCCTCGCGGCCCAGGCTCGGGCACGCCGCCCAGGGCCGGATGCGCCACCTCGTCAACGCCATCGCCGGCCGGCTCAGGCTCTGGCTCAAGCTCTTCACGCGCCACCCGCCGGATTTCATCCACATCCACCGGCTTGAGCATATAATGGCGGACGCCCATCTGCTCGGCCACGTCCTTCCACTCGCCGTAGGCCGTGACCCACACCACCTTGGTTTCGGGGTCGCGAGCGCGCACTGCCTCTGTCAACGTCAAGCCGTCCATGCCCGGCATGGCGATGTCGGTGATCAGCAGATCGACGTGGGACTCTTTCATCTTTTCCAGTGCCTCCTGGCCATCGGCGGCTGTCACGATCTCATACAGCGGCCCTAGCTTTTTCAGGCTGTGGCGCAGGACAAAAACCACCTGCTCTTCATCGTCAACCACCAGAATGCGTTTGTAAGTATCCATAGTCTATTCCTATAGCTTCATTATAAAACAAAAAGGCAACCTCGAAGCGTTGAGCTTGGTTGGCTGCCTTTGAGTTTGGTTGAAAAAAGGTTGGAATTAGGTTGGTAAACTTGAAGAAACTGAGTTTTTCCCACAAGCTTGGTTTCTAAGCAGTCTCCCCTCCAATCCTGTACCCAACCCCGCGCACGTTCAGGATATACCTGGGCTGGGCCGGGTCAGGCTCGAGCTTGCGGCGCAGGCGGTGTACGTACCACTTGATGATCTCGCGCGCCTCCCGCTCGTCGTTCCCCGGGTACTCCTGCACCACCTGGACCAGCTCGCTGGGAGAGATGACGCGCGGGCTGTGCTGCACCAGGTAAGCCAGCAAGCGGAACTCGGACGGCGTCAAATCCAGCGGCGCTCCGTCCAGGCTGGCCACATGCCTCTCGCGGTCGATCGACAAGGCTCCCTGTTGCAAGTGAGGCCCGCCCTTTTCTCCCTCGCCAGCCTGTCGCTGGCGGCGGGCAGCCGCCTCTCGCACGGCCCGTCGCACATCCTCCGGCTCGGCGGGCTTGAGCAAATAGCCGTCCACCCCTTCTTGGATGGCAGCCAGGGCCGATTCGAGTGAGCCGTGGCCGGTCAGGATGATGACGAGCGTCTCTGGCCAGCGCCACCGGATCGCCTCCAGCACGCGCAGGCCATCCACCTTGCCTCCCAGCTTGAGGTCGAGCACGGCCAGGTCAAAGCACGTGTCGCGCAGGTGATCCAGCGCCTGCTCGCCGCTGGCCGCCGTCACGACCGTGTGCCCATCCTTGCCCAGCGCCTTGTCCAGGAAGAAACGGACGTTTTCCTCGTCGTCAACTACCAGGGTATGGAGTCGTTCAGACATCATGCCCCATTTTAGCACAAGAAACGCTTTTGTAACATTGCGAGTAACTACTCAGGTCACAGAGATGCACAGAGAAAACACGGAGCTTCACAGAGAAGATTTAGCCTTTTTAAAGCCTCTGTGTGCCT
>JAFGFO010000311.1 GCA_016931085.1 Thermoflexales bacterium | reverse complement strand
GACTTTACCAACATCGCGACGGCGACAGGCACGCCGCCGGTAGGGCCGGATGTGACGGATACTGACCCGGCGGACGTGGACGTGATCAACCCCGGCCTGGACGTTCACAAGACGGTCAGCCTGTCCCGGGTGGCGCCTACCCAGGTGGTGACCTACATGCTGACTGCTACCAACACAGGCGACGTGCCTCTCGATCCGGTTGTTTTCACCGACACGATGGATGCCGGCCTCACCTATATACCGGGCACGGCCAGCCCCGCGCCAAGCGTCAGCGGCCAGGTCTTGACTTGGCTGGATGCTAACGCAGGTGTGCCTTTGGCCCCCGGCGCCGTGCTCCGCCTTACCTTCCAGGCCCGGGTGACAACGACCACCGGCACGTACCGGAATGTGGTGGTGGCTGCCGGCATCACGCCTAGCGGCCCGGTGACGGATACGGACGAGATACCCGTCACTGTGACAGACCCGTCGGTGGACGTCGCCAAGGGTGTCAATGCGCCGGGCGCGGTCAATGGCATCATCACCTTCACCATCCACGTGACCAACACCGGCCCCAGCATCCTCGACGTGGTACCACTGATCGATCACTTTGTCGGCCCGGTCGAGTATGTCGGCGGCACGCCGCCGGCTAATCGGGTTGACAACGCCAACGGTGTGCTGGCTTGGGATGACCTGACTGCCCCCACTTCTAATGGCTTTGGGCGCAACCTGGATCCCGGCGAGGCCTTTATCATCGAGACGGTGTTCAGCATCACGGCCAGCACTGACACCTTCAGCATGACCAACACGGCCGCCGTGACCGGCGCAACGGATATCTTTATCAACCCGACCAACAACCCGACCGATACTGTGCCTATTATCGATATCCCGACCGCGGTCGAGCTGCTCTACTTCCGGCTGGACGGCGTGAGCGGGCGGCAGGTGAGCCTGGCCTGGGCCACGGCGGTCGAGATCGATAACTTTGGCTTCAAGCTGTACCGCGCTGGCGTCAACGACCTGGCTCGCGCCCAGTTGATCCACTTTGAATCGGCCTCGCCTATGGGCGGCCAGTCCGGTGTGAGCTATGCATACATTGACACAGTGCCATACGTCGGCATGTGGTGGTACTGGTTGGCCGATGTGGATACTACTGGACGTGAGACACTTCACGCACCACTGAGTATCGCGGTGAGGGGTGTCAGAACGGCGGCCTATCGCGTTTACCTGCCTGTTGTGATAAAATAAAAACTGAATACGCGCTTGTGGGCTGGGGCCGGGATCTCCTTTGCCCCAGCCCAGGGCCCAAAATGGGCAAAAGCTCCAGAGGGGATTATTTAATATCTCTGGGGCTTTCATATTCATAAGGGGATGTGATATGATCGCGCAGAAGGTGAAAGAATCGAGTTGGGTAAACGCGCTGTTGGCGGCCATGCTTGTTTTGGCTGGTCTCCATGGTGTCGAGGTGGCAGGTTCCGCCCATGCACTGCCGCCAGTGCCACCATCAAGCCAGCCAGTGGTGAGCGTGACCGGGGATGGCCTGATCGTAGAGTGGCATACACCTGGTCACCATATCATGCCGCATGACGATGGAACGCTCGAGGTGCAAATCACCGGCTACGCTCAAAGCAGCCAGGCAGGCGCCCCGCGCGTGCCCTTTGCTGCAGCCTTGGTAGCCGTGCCGCCGGGTGCTGAGCTTGTGCTGCAGGTGATCGAGACGGAAGAGGAATCACTCTCTCTGCCCGGCGCGCTGGCACTGGCGACTGAGCCGGACAAAGTCCTGCGCGACGCCGAAGGCCGCCCGATTAGGCTTGCTTTCTCGCCGGCCTCCACGTTTCAGCAATCCTCTCTCTCCGTGCTTCGCGTAGGCACAGAGGACGAGACGGAGGAACTAACTACCCCACTCGTGCTGCAAGAAGTGGGCATCCTGCGCGGTGTGCGTCTGGCGCGCCTGGCCTTTTACCCGCTTCAAAGCGATTCAGGCGGGCAGACGACGCGGCTGATCACTCGCCTGCGTGCCTCGCTCACGTTTGCCGGCCGCCTCCCAGCCGAGGCTCAGCCTGCCCAGCCTGACCCCCTGCTGGCGGCGGTGAGGACGCTCGTAATCAACCCAGCGGATGTTCAAATCGCAAATCCTTCGATTACGCTCACGACAAATCGCAAATCTCCGCGGGGCGTCGCAAATCGCAACACTTCGCGGCAAATCGCAAGCACAGACCCGATCGCAGTAGAAGTCAGCGCACCCGGCCTGACCGCTGTCACTTACGAGGCCCTGGCTGGCGCTGGCTTCCTGGCCGGCAGTGTCGACCCTCACACTGTGCGCCTGACGCGGGGGGGGAGCGAGATTGAGTTGGAATGGGATGGCGACGACGACGCGAGCTTTGAGGCCGGCGAACGGCTGCTGTTCTATGCCGACCCGCGTTTCAGCCGCTGGACGGCAAACGACGTTTACTTCCTTGACTCGGATACGTCACTTGGCTCTCGCATGCAGATCAGATCGGCTGATCCAGGCGGCCTTGCGCTTGGCACTGCCTGGGTGGAGCTGACCGCCGAACAGAATGCGCTCTATACGCCGGATTGCTTTTGCGGCTCGATCCCGGCCGGGCGCGATGGCGACCACTGGACGTGGGCCGACGTGAAGAATCCCGGCAATCCAAGCTCCTCGTATACCATTAATTTGCCGGCCATAGATACGGTCCAGGCGGCCGAGCTGCGCGCCTGGTTCATTGGCTACACGGATATCCAGGGGCTTGCTCCGGATCACAGGATCGATGTTGCGCTCAACGATCAGTTCCTGGGGCGGGCCGAATGGGACGGCAAGCAGGCTTTTACGAGCACGCTGACCGTCCCGCCAGGGGTGCTGCTCGATGGCGATAACACGCTGACTTTGAACCTGCCGGGTATAGCCGGCGTCGAAGGTGCATGGCTGGATGCTTTCTCGATTCGCTACGCACGCAGTAGCGCGCCTTCCGGCTCGTCGGTCATTTTCACCGGCCAGGCCAGCCCTTCGAGCTACCAACTGGGCTTGAGCGCGGTGGATGGCCTGCGCGCCTATGACGTGACTAACTCAGATCACCCTGTGCGCCTGAGTGGGGTGACTGCCAATGACAACCTGGTATCGCTGGGCGACCCGGCCGGAGGCGGAGTGCACCGCTACGCTGTGGCGGCTGCGACGGGTGTCTTGTCGCCAACCGTCCTGCGTCCGGCGTACGCGTTGCAGACAGGTAACAGCTTCGCTGGGGCTGACTATCTGATCATCGCGCCGTCGGCCCTGACTCCGGCTCTCGGCAGCTTGATCAGCTTGCGCAGCTCGCAGGGATTGAGCGTAGCGCTCGAGCACGTTGAAGCCATCTATGATGCTTATGATGGTGGGCGGCCAACCCCGGCAGCTATTCGTGCCTACCTGGCCCACGCTTACGCCAACTGGATGCCTCGCCCGGTTTACGTGCTGCTGGTGGGCGACGGCAGCTCTGATCCCCGGCTGTATCGCCCCAACTCAACACTCACGCTCATCCCACCTTACCTGGCCGACGTCGATCTGTGGGCGGGTGAGACGGCCGCCGACAATCGTTACGTCACCCTGGACGGAAATGATGATTTGCCCGACATGCTCATCGGCCGGCTGCCGGTCGGGACGCTGGCCGAAGCGCAAACGCTGGTGAACAAGATCGTGCGTTACGAGACTGAGCCCTTTCAGGGGGCGTGGAACGATACGGTTACTTTTGTGGCCGACAACCAGGATCCGGCCGGCGACTTTGCGGCCGAGTCAGAGCATCTCGCTGCTCTTGTGCCCGCCCCGTTTACACCGCAGCGCATTTACTATCTGCCGCCTACCACGACGCTCAGCTCGATTCAGCAAAGTGTATTGGGTCGCTGGAATGCCGGCGCCTTGATCGTACAGTACACTGGCCACTCGTCGTGGCAGCAGTGGGCCGAGGAGCGTTTCTTTCACCTGGATGACTTGCCCGGCCTGGTCAACGAGCGCCGTGAGCCGATTGTGTTAGGGATGGCGTGTTTCACTGGGGCCTTTCAGCGTCCAGAGCCAACTCTGGATGAGGAGTTGCTCAAGCTGAATCGAGGCGCGATCGCCGCCTGGAGTTCGACCGGTCTGGGCATAAGCACTGGCCACCAGGCCTTGGCCGAGGGTTTCTACCAGGACATTTTTGATGGCACGCCTGGCACGCTGGGCCAGGCGACGCTGGCCGGCAAGCTGTCCCTGGCTGCCGGCGGCCAACATCTCGATTTGCTGAACAACTTTGTGCTGCTGGGAGACCCCGCCCTCAGGCCGAACTTGACCATCATCCCCTGGGCCAGCCAGGTGTACTTACCCGTGGTCAGCCGGGCGGGGCCATAAGCAGACCCTGAGGGTCTACAAGACCCTCAGGGTCTTTCTCCCCAGAACCGTCTCGATAAATTCCGCGCCCCTCATGTGCCCCAGGCTGCCGGCCCGCACGCTTTCCTCGTCAAAACGCTCGACCGGGTCGGCCGCCTGGCGGGGGTCCCAGATGGCCACCGGCACCGGGTCGCGGACGTGCTTGCCGTGCGCCACGGGTGTGGGGTGATCCGGCAAGAGGGCGACGACGGCCTCTATCCGGCGCGCCTCCAGCCCATCCAGCACGCGCTGCACCAGGCGGCGGTCAAGATCCTCGATGCAGCCTATCTTGAGCCGGAGGTCCTGCTCGTGCCCGGCCTCGTCGGGCGCTTCGACGTGGACATAGACCAGGTCGTGGTCCTCCAGCGCGCCCAGGCAGGCATCGGCCTTGCCTTCGTAGTTGGTGTCGTACAGGCCGGTGGCGCCTTCCACCGCGATTACGTCCATGCCGGCGTACACGGCCAGCCCCTTGATCAGGTCCACCGCCGTGATGGCCGCCCCCCGTATCCCAAAGCGCTCGTGCAGCGTCTTGACGACCGGCTTCCGGCCAGGCGACCACGGCCACAACGAGTTGGCTGCCTGCTGCCCGGCCGCGCGGCGCTTTTGGTTGAGCGGGTGCTCCGCCAGCAGAACTTGGGATCGCCGGATGATGGTGTTGAGCAGCTCGGCTGTGGCTTGCGCCTGAGGCTCCGCCGGCCGGACCATCAAATCGTCCACTCGCTCGCCCACGTGGTCGTGGGGTGGGGCGCACTCCAGATGGGGGTCGCCGCCGGGCACGACCAGGATGTGGCGATAGCTCAGGCCGGGCACTAGCCGGATGTCCATGTCTTGAAAGTGGACCTGCAGGTCGTGGATGAGCGAGTGAGCCTCTTCGTTCGAGATGTGACCGGCCGAGTGGCTGCGAATCTTGCCGTCCTCCACGCAGATCAGGTTGACACGCGCGGCCATGTCCGCTGGCCCCAGCTCCACACCCAGGCTGGCGGCTTCCAGGACACCGCGCCCCTGGAAGGTGTGCGGGTCGTAGCCCAGGATCGACAGGTTGGCGGTGTCCGAGCCGGTGGGCAGGTCCTGCTCGATGGTCGTCAATAGCCCGCAGCGCCCCTGGCGGGCGATGCGATCCATGGCGGGCTTGTGCGCGGCCATGAGCGGCGTGCGCCCGCCCAGCTCGGCCACCGGCTCGTCCGCCATGCCGTCGCCAATCACGATAATGGTTTTCATGTGTTACCTCCTGGCGCTCTAGTTTGCTGCATTATAGCCTGGATTTGGAAAAAGGTGTAAAACCAAATAACGCGATTTTGCTTAGCGTGCCCAACCGAATTATTGAAAAGAGTAACTACTCAGGTCACAGAGATGCACAGAGAAAACACGGAGCTTCACAGAGAAGATTTAGCCTTTTTAAAGCCTCTGTGTGCCT
>JAFGFO010000310.1 GCA_016931085.1 Thermoflexales bacterium | reverse complement strand
GCTGGCCACGGTGCTGTACATTGCCGACTGGTTGGCTTCCAAGGGCGACAAGATACGCGATACCAGTTACGGCCTGATCCCCTTCAGTGTGCTGATGGCCGTCATCGCCGGCCTGGTGATTATGCAGCCCGACTTTAGCACAGCCATCCTGCTGGTGGTCACCGCCAGCACGATGTTCTTCCTGGCCGGCGCCGAGCTCAAGCAGGTCTTGATTGGCGGGGGGGCGATGGTTGGCACGTTCGCGCTGCTGATCTCCAACTCGGCCCATGCCAGCGATCGTATCGATGCGTTTATCAAGACGCTATCGGATTCTTCCCAGGCTGGCTACCACGTGCAGCAGGCGTTGCTCGCCTTTGGCTCAGGCGGCATCCTGGGACGCGGCCTGGGCACCAGCGTCCAGAAACTGGGCTATTTACCGGTGGCTCATACCGACAGTATATTCGCCGTGATGGGTGAAGAAGTGGGCCTGATAGGCTGTTTGCTCGTCCTGGGCTTGTTCACGCTGCTCGCCTATCGCGGGTTCAAGATCGCCTCCGAGTCCCCGGATGTGTTTGGAGCCCTGCTAGCGGCCGGCATAACGTGCTGGATGACCTTTGAAGCGATCTTGAACATCACGGTGGTGACCGGCCTGGCGCCGTTCACAGGCGTCGCGTTGCCGTTCTTGAGCTACGGCGGGTCGGCGTTGATATCGATCATGGGTGGGGTGGGCTTGTTGTTGAGTATCTCGCGTGGCACTCGCCAGCCCAGTTCGCAGCTCAGTTATCGCCGCTCTCAGCGAGTGGCGCGGCCGAGCAATCGCCCAACCCCCACCCCCAAACCAAGTTTGAGGCAAGGCTACCTTGGAACGGTTATGGATCTGCGGCGGGGGGACGGGCGGCCACGTCTATCCCGCCCTCGCCGTGGCAAATGAACTCGACCGCAAATCGCAAATCGCGAATCGCGAATCGGAGCCTCAAGCTTCAAGCTTCGAGCTCCTCTATGTGGGCAGTGTGGGAGGAATGGAAACAGAACTGGTCGCCCGCGCGGGCTTGAACATGGCTGAAATTCCGGCCGGAGGGATTCACGGCCTGTCGCCGCTGATCGCCATCCGCAATGGTCTGAAGCTTGCCGGCGGCGTGTGGGCTGCGCTGCGCCTGGAGCGCCCGTCGGCTGCTTTTGTCACGGGCGGATACGTCAGTGTGCCGGCGGCCCTGGCCTGCTGGCTGCGGCGCGTGCCTATCCTGTTATACTTGCCTGACATCGAACCCGGCCGTGCGGTAAAATTTATCAGTTGGCTGGCGACGCGCATCGGCGTGACAGTTGAAGCCTCCAGGCGCTTCCTGCCCGCCCGCAAGGTACTCTGCGTCGGTTATCCGCTGCGAGCGGAATTGCTCGAAGCGGCAGCCCAGCCCAAGCAGCAGGCCCTGACTCATTTCGAATTGGAAGGGCAGCCCAAAACGCTGCTGGTGTTTGGCGGCAGCCGAGGGGCGCGCAGCCTGAATCGCGCCATCGGCGCGATCCTGGAGCCCGTGTTGGAGCGTTGGCAGTTGCTTCACATCAGTGGCACATTGGACGCCGATGAGGTCGCGGCCCGTCGCCAGGCACTACCACCGGCCCTGCAGGCACGCTATCGCCTATATCCTTATCTGCACGAGGATATGGGCCTGGCGATGCGCGCGGCTGACCTGGTTGTGTCGCGGGCCGGCGCGTCCATATTGGGCGAGTTCCCGTTGTTTGGACTGCCGGCGGTGTTGGTGCCCTACCCGTTCGCCTGGCGCTATCAGAAAACCAATGCCGATTACCTGGTCGAGGGCGGCGCAGCAGTGCGCCTGGATGACGAAAAGTTGGGCGCCGAATTGCTGCCTACCTTGGAGCAATTGTTGGGTGACGAAGCGAGGCTGGTCAGTATGCAAAACAGGCTGCACGCTATGGCCAGAACCGATGCAGCGGCAGCCCTGGCACGCGAGCTGTTACGGCTGGCGAGAAAGGCTCAGTAGGCCATGGTTCCACTAAACACGTTTCTGATCATCTTTATCCTCTTTTTCGGCCTTATTGGCGCCGTTCGCGGCTGGGCCAGAGAAACGCTGGTTGCGTTCAGCATGATTCTGAGCTTGTTCATGTTCGACTTGCTCAGCCGAGTCGATCAGATCAGTACGATACTGCAAGTTCTCAGCCCACGCGTGCGCTTGGTCGTCGTGGCCATTTACGTGACGTTCTTTGCCATGATTGGCTACGTCGGGCCGGCTCTGTATAGCTCTGGAAGGGAAAGGCGTGACAGGCGTGAAAAGGTCGCTTATGTCATCCTGGGGGCGCTGACGGGGGCCGCCAATGGCTACTTGATCGTCGGGACACTGTTGCACCATATGCACTACAACGCCTACCCGCTGCCCTGGTTCATCAGCCCGCCTGCCGATCCAGTCGCTTATGACAATTTGCTCAGATGGTTGGCGCCCACCTTGCTCGATCCGTGGCTGGGCACCTTGGTCGGGATATCGTTCTTGATCGTGCTCATTGTTTATGTGTAGATTGCAGGCTATTGGAATAGCCAGATTACGAGCGTTGCAATGAACTCTTTGCTTACACCTGCTTGCCACGTGCATTTCATCGGCATAGGCGGGGCGGGCCTATCTGCCATCGCTCACGTGCTGCAAAGTCTCGGCTACGTGGTGAGTGGTTCGGACCTGGCCAGCAACGCCGCGACCGAATCGTTAGCCCTGTCTGGCGCAAGCGTGATGAAGGGGCACCGGGCCGCCAACGTGATGGGCGCCGACCTGGTCGTCGCTTCATCGGCTGTGCCGCTCGACAACGTCGAAGTCGTCGAAGCGCGCCGGCGGGGTATCACGCTGGTCAAGCGCGCCGAGTTACTGGGGCACATGATGGCCGGGCACACGGGGGTGGCCGTGGCCGGCACGCACGGCAAGACGACGACGACGGCCATGATTGCCCAAGTGTTGTTAGAAAGCGGCCAGGATCCAAGCTTTATCGTTGGCGGTGTCATCGGCGGTCTGAACGCGAACGCGCGCGCCGGGCGGGGACCATTCGTGCTTGAAGCCGACGAGTACGATCGCATGTTCCTGGGTTTGCGCCCGCAGATAGCCGTGGTGACCAACGTCGAGCACGACCATCCCGATTGCTACCCAACTTGTGAAGCGATGGTCGAAGCCTTTGAGCAATTTGTCGCCCGGCTGCCAGACGATGGCGTGCTCATCGCCTGCTGGGACGATCCAACGGCCAGGCGACTGGGCACGCTCAGGCAAGCCCAAGGCAAAGCGGTCGTGTTGTACGGTTTAGACAAGGGTGCGGCCTGGCGAGCTGTCGACATACAAGCGAACCAGGCGGGCGGCAGTGACTTTGTCGTGATCGATGGCGCGCGGACGGTAGGCCTGATTCGCCTGCGGGTGCCGGGTGTGCACAATGTGCAAAACTCCCTGGCGGCGTTGGCGGTCAGTGGGCAATTGGGCGTGCCGTTTGACCAGGCCCGCAACAGCCTGCGCGAGTTCCTGGGTGTGGGGCGGCGCTTCGAGATCAAGGGGCAGGCTGGCGGCATCACGGTGGTCGATGACTATGCTCACCATCCGAGCGAGATCCGTGCCACGTTGGCGGCCGCTCGCGCTCGCTTTGCCAGTCGCAAGCTGTGGGCCGTGTTCCAGCCGCACACCTACAGCCGCGCCAAGGCCTTCTTGCCTGGTTTTGCGGCGGCTTTCCGCGAGGCCGATCACGTGATCGTGACCGAGATCTTTGCCGCGCGAGAACGGGACAGCCTGGGAGTGTCTGGCGCGGATATCGTGGCCCAGGCCGGGCATGGAGACGCGCGCTATATCCCATCCCTGGAGGATGCGGCGGCTTTCCTGCTGGATCACGCGCGAGCCAGTGATGTGATCATTACACTGAGCGCCGGTGACGGCAACCGGGTCGGACAAATAGTTTTGGAGAGCTTGGCAAGTCACGAGCAACCCACAACGAGTAACGAGTAACCCTCTTCCCTATGGTCGAGGACAGGCAGGTGATGACAGACGCAATACGCAATACGCAATACG
>JAFGFO010000309.1 GCA_016931085.1 Thermoflexales bacterium | reverse complement strand
GGCGGTTTCTCCGGCTCGCTCTGCGCGCCAAGGGCGAAAGCCTCAACTCCAAAGCGTGAAATTAGTCCCCAGCGTGAAACGCTCGCGATCGGATGCGGGCGCGCTTTCCCGGCCTGGCGGCAGCGCCCGCGTCAACAGGAGCGCTTGTCTGGGTCGTCCGGCCCGGCCAGCGTGATGTCTACCTGGCAGGCATCGCCAGGATAGGGCGTGACGATCGGCCCGCCGGACGACGCCAGGTCGAACCGGCTGGCTCTTCCCCCGGCCTTTACCTCCAGCCGTCCGGCCAGGTTTTCGGAGGCCCCCTCGGGCGTGAGCCTGTACGCCCAAACCTTGAGCTCGCGCGCCAGCCCAGCCGGCAAAAGAAAAGAGGCCCGGCGCAGCGAGGCCAGGCCAGGCAGCTTGCCGGCCGCCGCCTGGCTGCGCCGCTCGCCGCCCGCATAATCGAGCCGTAGGCTTGCCTCTACCGGCTGCCCATTCGCCACGACGGCAAAGCTCACCTCCCCGCCTTTGGTCTGGTCCTCGCACAGCGTCACCACGACTCGCGGGGCAAAAGCGCCCTGGCGTTTCATGGACACGGTCAGGCCCACTGTCGCCGCCCCGATGAGCAGCGCGCCGGCGCGCTGCCAGGGGTCTTGCCAGATAAAGACGCCGTGCAGGAACAGGCTGGCCAGCGATAAAGCGTATATCCCGCCCAGGATCAGGGGGTGGCCCATGACGCGATACACAACGCTGGGCGTGAACTCGCCCTTTTGCCGGCTGGAGATCAATAACAGGACCGGAAAGATGCCCGCCAGCAGGGAGACGATGATAACGCCAGCAAAACTGAATAGGGCGGAGAACGAGCTTGAATTGGCGAGCAAGGCCCATTCGGTCAGAAGAAAGGCCGCCAGCACCGGGCTGAGGGCCAGGCAAGACTGGCCGGGAGCGCTCGAGGCGATGGCCTGGATACGTTGGAGGAAATTGGGCAGGCCGGCCCGTGTGCCCCGGGCCGCCGGCTGCCCTGGCTGGCCGAGCCTTTGCCACAGCTCGTGGCCAGGCGCCCGCCCCCGCGCGCGGCCCAGGATCACTTGATAGCTCAGCTCGCCTTTGCTTTCCAATTCTACGATCAGGCCCGCGTCCGCCAGCGATTTCAGCAGCTCGCGCGTGCAGTCTTGGTCTTGTTCGAGATAAGCGGCCAGCTCGGCCAGGCTGGCCGCCTGCTGCCGCATCAGCCACGTGACCAACGCTCGCTCGCCGTCGCCGAGGGCGAGCACATCGGACGGGCACAGGCCAACCGTGTCCCACTGGCCCTCGTAGGTCACGCTCAGCGACGAGTCGACCTGCAGGCACACGCTTTTCGGGCTTGCCTGCAGCACGTGCAGCGCCAGGCGCTCGTCGCCCCGGACCAGCCCAGAGGCCGCCAGCTCCCACCGCTGGCCGATGGCTATGTCTACCCGGCGCAGGCGACACTCGCGGTCCTCCTGGCTTCCACCCCCCGCGCGGGAAGCCCCGTTGTCGTCGGCTCGTATATCCAGGCGAAGGTGGGGGCCGTCGTCTTGGAGCCCCAGGTAAGTCAGGGCGATGTACAAGCCGGGCTGCCCTCGACCGCGTTTGCGCAGAACCAGCCGGCCCTGGCGGCGGGGCAAGCTGATCGCCGGCTGCGAGCGGGTGGGCAAGCGCTCGCGGGTCAAGTTATAGAGTCCCATGGCGGAATGGACGGACGCCATGCCCATGCACAAAGTGGCCAGGATAGAGCCTAACACCTGCACCAGCGGGCCGGCTTCTTTGGCCAGGGGGATCAGCGCGGTGCCGGATTCCCCGGCGAGGGCGCGCGGATCCACGGCCCCATTGACGGCCACGACCCAGATCACATAAATGACCATCGCCACGGCTTGGGCCGCCATGCAGCCCCAAATCAGAGAGCGCCCGCTGGGATCCCGGCTGATCATCGTCCTGGCGCACGTGCTCACGGACAGATGTCCAAAGTAGGCCGCAACGACTACTCCGAAAATCAGCCCCAAGATGGTGGGGTCGAAAGGGCGCCCGGCGAGAAAGGGGATGTTGACAAAGGCCAGGTTCTCCGGCCGCGCCCGCGCCAGGGCCAGCACGGCCATGACCAGGATCAGGCCGATATTGGTGGCCCCAATCAAGAGCGCCGAGGCGACGGTGGCGTTCAACGATTCGCGCCGCACAACGTACAGCCCGGCCAGGAAAATCAGGCTGACCCATAACTCGGCCGGGACGCGGGTCGCGTCTTCCAAGGTGGTTGCAAAGCCGATATAATAGGCCATGAGGGTCAGGAAACAAAAGCCCAAAACCCCCAGCGAGAGGACCATCGAGCCGGCGTCTCCCAAATAGTCGCGCACCATCCGCCCGATATAGGCGTTGCTGTAGCGGATGGCGCCGCTGCGCAGGACGGCCTCGGCCATGTAGGCGACGGTTAGAATGTTCACCAGGCCAAAAACGAGCAAAAGCACGGCCCCGGCCAACGGGCCTACCCCGGCCATGGCAATGGGCAGGGCCAGGATGCCGGCCCCTACGGTCTCGGTCAAGGTCAATGCAAAGGCGGTCCAAAAGGGCGGCAAAGATTCCAGCCGGCTTCCCAGCCCGGACGAGGCCCAGCGCATGCGCTCGGCCAGGCTGAGACGGGGGCGGAAGAGCGTCTCCAGGGGTTGGTGATACAGGCGCCGGTAGCTCTCTTGCACCTTGGGGGTGTCCAGATCGAGCGCCGCCCGGATGTTGGGGATGGTCCCCCTGGTGAAGGTGTACTTGAGGCCCAGGCTATGGGCGAGCGCCGCGCGCAGGCTGGGCGTTTCCGGCGACAGGGGCCCCCAGTTGGGCGCGTAGCGTTCCAGGTCTTGGATGCTTGGGCGCAGCGGCGGCTGGCGGCCCAGGCTAAAGGCGCTTAGAAAAGCCATGTCGCGTTCCTGGGCGGCTTCCTCCGTCAGGAAACGATCTGTGGCCTGCCGCGAGTGGGCCACCAGGTAGGCCGTCCGGCTCTCGATCAGGAACAGCAGGGTGCTAGCGCGCCTGGCAGACAAGCCCCCCAGAATCTCTTCGCACGTGATGAGCCGCTCGGATTCCACCCGGTCATTATACCATATTACGATTGGGGTGTGACGGGGCGGATCGCCACCGGCCCGTCCAGGCAGACCAGCCAGCCGGCCTGCGGAGCAGGCGGGGCGAGCAGTTCGCAACTGCCGCACAGGCCCATCCCACAGCGCATGTGCGCTTCCCACGACAGTTGGCGTGGCAGGCGGTGCGCCTCGCACAGGCGATCCACCGCTTCCAGCATCTTGACCGGCCCGCAGGCATACACCCCGTCCGGCCGATCCTGGGCGATGGCCGCCTCCAACGCGGCGGTGACCAGCCCTTTCGTCCCCAGCGAGCCATCCTCGGTCGTGACGCGTACGGCGGCGCCAATTCGCTCGAACTCGCCCACCAACAGCACGTCGGCCGCCGTCCGCGCGCCAATGCACACCTCGACCGAGCGCCCATCGGCGGCCGCCTGCTTGGCCAGGAACGCCAGCGGCGCGACGCCATAGCCCCCACCGGCCAGCAGAAGCCTGCGCCCGGCGACGCGGTAACCCCGCCCCAGCGGCCCGCGTACCCACAGCCGCCCGCCGACCGCCAGACCGTGCAGCGCCTGGCTCAAGGGGCCAACTGCCACGACGGTCAGGGCCAGCGGCTCGGCGCCGGCCACGCTGAAGGGCTTTTCGTCCACGCCCGGAAGCCAGGCCATGACGAACTGGCCAGGGACCGCCGGCAGGCTCTCCTCGAAGGCCAAGGTCTTGGTGCGATAATTTTCGACCCGCACCTCCGCGATGGTAAAAGCACGGTGCAAAGTGGCTGGATGATTCAAGTTTCTACTTTCACCTCTTACGTTTCACGTTTTACGTCTCACGTCTCACGCAACCTCAGATCCTCCAGCCTGGCATAGCCCTCTTTGCGCATAAACGCCTCCAGCTCGGCCGCGATCTGGCCCAGGGCCGCCACACCGCGGTACCACACCGCCGAGCCGACCCCCACGGCGCTGGCGCCGGCCATCAGCATCTCGGCCGCATCACGCCCGGTGCTTACGCCGCCCGTGCCGATGATGGGCACCTTGACAGCGCAGGCGATCTCGTACACGCAGCGCAGGGCGATGGGCTTGAGCGCCGGGCCAGAAATCCCTCCCACCCGGTTGGACAACACCGGCCGGGCCGCCTCAGCGTCGATGACCAAACCTGGCATGGTGTTGATAGCGGTGATGACGTCCGCCCCAGCCTCGACCACCGCCGCCGCGATGCGGGCGATAGAGGGAACGTTCGGGGCCAGCTTGACAGCGATGGGGATATCGACCGCGTCCTTCACAGCCGCCGTCACCTCGGCGGCGATTTGAGGGGTTCCGGCAAACGGCGTGCCGAACTCGTCAGCCACGTTGGGGCAAGAGATGTTGACCTCGATGAGCTGTGGGCGGGCTTGAGCAACGACCCGGGCCACGCGGGCAAACTCGGCGATGTTGGGGGCAAAGATGCTGGCGATGAGCGGCACACCCAACTCTTCCAGTAGGCCCTGCGTCTCACGCAGCAGGCCAAGCTCTTCCTCTGCGCCGGGATTGCTCAAGCCGATCGCGTTGATCAGCCCGCCGCCCCAGTCAAGGGTGACCGGATTGGGATGGCCGGCTCTTGGCGTGGGGCCGCAGCTCTTGGCCGTCACCGCGCCAGCGCCGGCCTCGGCGGCGCGCCTGAGCAGCGTGGGACTGGTTCCCAGTACGCCGGAAGCCAGGACAATCGGATTGCGCAGGCGCAGGTCGAGCAGCCGGCACGTCAAGTCAGGTGGTGACATATTCTTCCTCACCCGTCCAGATAGGTCGTGACACTTACCCTTAGGGTCTCACCTCCAGATAGGTTCTGACCGCCTGGTACATTTCGGGCGAGATGCGAGCCTGCCCCGACAGCGTGTCCAGGATCTGGCCGATCGTCAGTGCCGCGTGCAACTGGTAGCCCTTCTCGGCCAATGCCGCCTGCCCGCCCTGCTGCCGGTCGATAAGCACGATCACGTCACGCACGATCAGGTCGGCCGCCTCCAACTTCTCGATGGCGGTCAGGACGCTGCCGCCACTCGTCACCAAGTCTTCGATGAGCAGCACGGTCTGGCCGGCCTCGAAAGCGCCCTCGATCACCTGGCCAGTGCCGTGCGCTTTGATCTCTTTGCGCGGGTAAACCATGGGACGCTTCAATTCAAGCGCCAGTGCCACCCCAATTGGCAGTGCAGCATAGGGCACAGCGGCCAGACAGTCAAAACTGAGCCGGCCGGCTGGCCCGGTGTAGGCCTCAATCGTCTGCCGGAACAAGGCGGGGTACGAGACAATGCGCCGCAAGTCAATATAGATTGGCGATTGCTTGCCGGAGGCGAGCGTGAAATCCCCAAACTTGACACACCCCGCTTCGTGCAACGCCGTAATCAAGGCACTGTGAGCACCCCCCTCTCTATCTACTCTCTCTACCTGCCTGGCCGCCTGGATCCGTTCGCGCAAGTCCAGCGCCGCCTGGCGCGGGTCGACGGCGTAAATCACCGCGCGAGACACCGGCACGATCAGGCCACTCCCACCCGAATCCAGTCCGGCCGCCAGCGCCGCCGCCAGGTCGCCGCCCTGAGCGCCCACGCCGGGGGCCAACAGCCAGCGATCGGGGGCCAGGCCGCGCACCTCGGCCAGCGTTTGGGGCTGGGTCGCGCCGACCACAAAGCCGATTTGGCCGGCATCCCCCCAGCCCTGTCCCAGGCGGGCAATCCGGCGATAGAGCGCCTCCTCGCCCACGTTTTGTATCTCGGCCGCTGAAGGGTTAGAGGTCTGGCACAGCAAAAAAATCGCCTTGCCTGGATAAGCCAGGAAAGGCGTGGTGCTGTCGCGCCCCAGGTAGGGGCTGATTGTGATCGCGTCGGCACCCAGCAGCTCGAAGGCGGCGCGAGCATAAGCGGCGGCCGTGCTGTCGATGTCGCCGCGCTTGGCGTCGAGCAGCACCGGGATATCGCCAGGGATGGCGGCGATACTCCTGCGCAGCGCGCTCAGCCCCTCGGCCCCGTATTGCTCGTAAAAGGCGATGTTCGGCTTGTAACAGCAGACCAGGTCGGCCGTCTGCTCGACGATGCCCATAGTCCACCGCACCAGCCTCTCTTCGAGCGGGCTGGTGGGCAAGAATCCCGCCAGCTTGCCCAGGTCCGGATCAAGCCCCACACACAACAGCGAGCCATTCCGCTCGATCGCGGCCCCCAACTTTTCCACGAAGCTTGTTTTCATCTCTTCTCGCCTTCCCTCCATTAACAATTAACAGTTAACAATTAACAATTAACAATTATCTAGGCTTTTCCCAGCACCGCCGCCAGCAGCGCCATGCGGATATACATGCCATTCTTGGCCTGGCGGAAGTAGGCCGCGCGCGGGTCATGATCTACCACGTAGTGAATCTCGCCCACGCGCGGCAGGGGATGCATGACGATCATCTTGGACTTGGCCTGCTTCATGATATCGGGTGTGATCTCGTACAGATTCTTGACCTCTTCGTACTGCGCCAGGTCGCCAAAGCGCTCCTTCTGGACGCGGGTGACGTACAAGACGTCGGCGTTTTGGATCACATCGGCTACATCGTGCGTTTCGCGCACCTTGACTTTTCTGTCGATCAGTTCGTTCATCAAGGACATCGGCAAGCGTAGCGTATCGGGCGACACAAAGCGCAAGCTGACGTCGTATTGCAGCAGCAGCTTGGTCAGCGAGTGGACGGTGCGGCCATAGCGCAGGTCACCCACCATGGCGACCTTGAGACCGTCGATCTGTCCCAGTTCTTCTCGGATGGTGAACAGATCGAGCAGCGCCTGGGTGGGGTGCTCGCCGGCGCCGTCGCCGGCGTTGATGACCGGCACATTGGCATAATCAGCCGCGATCTGGGCTGAGCCGAGCTCGGGGTGACGCAGCACGATCACATCAGCGTACTGCTCGAGCGTGCGGATGGTATCGGGCAGGCTCTCGCCCTTGCTGACGCTGCTGAACTGCACACCTTGCGTGATGGGGATGACGCTGCCGCCCAGGCGTTCCATGGCGGCGATGAAGGATGCGCTGGTGCGGGTGCTCGGCTCGTAAAAGAGGCAAGCCAGTATGGCGCCATGCAGCAAATTGCAGGCACCGACCCGCTCGACCATCTCGTGCATTTCGTGGGCACGCCGAAAGATGTAGGACAATCGCTCGCGGTCGAATTGGCTGACCGAGAGAATGTCCTGACCGGTCAGGCCGTTGCTGTAGACGGCCGGCTTGGGCAGGCTGTCAAAATCGAACAAGCGGGGTAATTCTTTAACCGAGTACATTTTTCCTCCTTGAAAAAATAACCATCTGTGTTGATCTGTGTTCATCCGTGTCCCTTATGATTTGACCATCCTCGAACACAGTTTTTCCTCTCAACACGACGCGGCGCACACGCCCGTGCACGCTCATACCAGAAAAAGGACTCCACCCGCATTTGGTGTGGAGTCCTTGATCGGACAATGGATAGCTTAGCCCTGGGTCAATATCTACCCAGGTTTCGGCCTGGTGGGGAAGGCCAAAGAGCCGCCTGGGATTGTGGGCCATCAGTTCGATCAACCGCGCCAGCGTCAGCCGCCCTTCGGCCACCGCCGTCAACATGAGCGGCAGGGCCGTTTCCAGGCCCGGCACGCCGGGCGGGGGTTGGGGGGAGCGCTTTTCCTCCAGGCTATGCGGGGCGTGATCGGTGGCGATGCAGTCCACAGTTGTATTGAGGTGCGACCACAGGGCCGCAACGTCGGCCGGCTCGGCCAGGCAGGGGCGCATATCCCCCAGGGAGCCCAGGCTCGGCAGGTCGGCCTGACTCAAAAAGAGATGGTGAGGGGTCACTTCGCAGGTGATCGGCAGTCCGCGCCCCTTGGCCGCCGCGATCAGCTCGATCTCTTCTTTGCGGCTAACGTGGCAAAAATGAATCGAACGCCCACAAGCGGCCGACAGCCCAATGCCCAACGCGAGGCTCAATCCTTCGGCGTGCACGGCGATCGGCCTGGTCCGGGGCCATTCGTAAAAACAGGCCAGCAGTGTGTGCAGGCCTGTGATGCGCAAAGGTCCAAACGTTTGATCGAGATAAATTTTAAGCCCGATGGCCTCCCGCCCCAACGCCGCCAGCTCGCCCGTGTGCTCGGAGGAGGCGCCGGCAAAGTGGTGAACATCGCACAGGGCCTCCTCATGGGCCTGGCGTTGTGCGGCGCGCCAGGTATCGAGCGTGACGAGGGGGGGATGGGTGTTGGGCATGGCCAAAAGGGTGGTAAAGCCGCCGGCCAGGGCAGCCGCGCTGCCGCTGTGGAAATCCTCCTTATGCTCACCACCAGGTACACGCAGGTGAACATGCACGTCGGCCAAGCCAGGAAGTCTTGTACTACTCCAAGTTGGCATCCAATCACTCTCAACCGCGCCCGATTCATACCCGGCCCAAAATTAGCTCTCGAATTGCTGGGTATAGCTGCGGCCGGCTCTAATCATACCAGAGTTTGCCATTTCAGGCAAGTCGACAACGCGCCGCGGCGCCCCAATCTCCAAAAATTTAAGGTTAAAACTATTGACAGAGACGATGACTTTATGCTATAATCGTTCTTACCTGGAAGGGATTCCAAGAAGCTGACGGTACCTTGAAAAGATAGCAAAGCACCCAATGCAGGTGGCGCAAGTTGATGGTAAGACCATCAAGGGACAACTGGAACAAACCAGGACAGTCCGAGCCGCAAAGGGCAGCTTGAAAGCTGGATAAAACGCCAGGCCCGAATGAGCGGCTAAGATCAAATCGAAGCCGCGAAATGGCTAGATCGCAAGATCAGAAAGCTAATCTTTCACGAAATCACCCGCCAGGGTTGAGGACGGTGGAAGACGGGCATGTCGCTTTATCCAAGCTTCAAAAGTGAACACCCGTCTGTGGACAGGCGTAAGCCAACGGCACAAATGGGTGGAAAACCTGGATCAGTGAAACTAGGTTAAAACTAGCGGGGCACTGAAAACAGGGGGAAATGCTATCGAGAAGGACACTGAAGGTTACTCGGGATCCCTTTCAGCGTTTAAACCCTCTAGCAGGCTGTCGGAGAGAGCGTTTTGTAGGGCGGCTTTCCATAGCCGCCGCGCCTGTGGCAGGTATGGAAACCTGCCCTACGGG
>JAFGFO010000308.1 GCA_016931085.1 Thermoflexales bacterium | reverse complement strand
GGTAAAGTGGGGCAAGTTCAGGCGGATGCTGCGGGCCGCCGGCCCCTTGCCGATCACGATGTCGAGCGCGAAATCCTCCATGGCCGGGTAGAGCACCTCCTCGACCGCGCGCCCCAGGCGATGGACCTCGTCGATGAACAGCACCTCGTGCGCCCGCAAGTTGGTCAAGATCGCGGCTAGATCCCCCGCGCGCTCAATGGCCGGGCCGGCCGTCACGCGGATCGGCGTGTTCATCTCGTTGGCGATGACGTGGGACAGGGTGGTTTTTCCCAGCCCCGGCGGCCCATACAGCAGAACGTGATCGAGAGGCTCGCCGCGCGCGCGGGCAGCCTCGATCAAGATGCGCAAGTTTTCCTTGACGCGATCCTGGCCGATCAGGTCATCCAGCCGCTGGGGGCGCAGCGCCCGGTCTAGGGTATTTTCTTCCTCGCGCCCATGGGGCGAAATCAGTCGGTCTGCCATAGTGTGCTCAATTGCTCATTATACCCCTAAAAAGGGCAAGAGGCAACAGTAGAGACGTAGCCATGCTACGTCTCTACCGCATTGACAAGACAGCACGCCTGGCTTACAATGCATAACAGCGATGCGTTACTCTGCGTATCTTGGCCTTGGCTTGATCTCGGCGGCGGCGCTGGCCTTTGAAGTGGCGTTGGTGCGCCTCTTTTCGCTGGCCCAGTTCTATCACTTTGCCTTCTTGTCGATCAGCCTGGCCCTGCTGGGCAGCGCTGCCAGCGGATCACTGCTGGCGGCCTTCCCGGCGCTCAAGCGCAGCCTGTCGCCGATTCGCCTGGGATGGCTGGCGCTGGCGGCGTCCTTCAGCATGATGGTCAGTTACGCACTGGCCAACACCCTGCCCTTCGATTCGTTCACCCTGGCCTGGGACCGCCGCCAATTGCTTTACCTGCTGGCCTTGTATCTCGGCCTGGCGCTGCCCTTCCTGCTCGGCGGCCTGGTCGTCGCCTGGCCTTTGGCCGCCCGCCCACAGGCGGCTCACCGTTTTTACGCGGCCAACCTGGCTGGCTCGGCGGCCGGCTGCCTGTTCGCCCCGCTGGCTTTGGGGAACACGCCGGGCATCCAGGGCACCTTTGCGCTGTGCGCGCTGGCGGCCGCCCTGGCGGCGCTGCTCCTGTGTAATTCACGGCTGGAGACAGGGAGCAGCGATCAAGTCAGTGTGAGAGAGGCATGGACGAGGCCGGCCGATTTTGGACTGCTGTTCCTCATTATTACAGCGATCGCCATGACAAGCGTGGCAGAGCTGCCAAGCCCGCCTTTCGTGCCGGTGCGCCTGTCGCCTTACAAGCAGCTCAGCCAGGCGCTGAACCAGCCCGGCGTCAGCCTGCACTGGAGCCGGTGGAATGCCTACTCGCGTGTGGACACGATCAGCGGAAGTTCCCTGCGCTCGCTGCCCGGCCTCAGCTTTGCCTACACGGGCGAACTGCCGCCCCAGGATGGGCTGACCTTTGACGGCGACGACCTCAGCCCCATCACGCACGCCAGCCCGGAGGAGGCCGGCTTTGCCGCCGCGCTGCCGGGCCGGGTCGCTTACGATCTGCGGCCGGGCGCGAGCGTGCTGGTGTTGGACGCCCGCGGTGGGCTGGATGTGCTGGCCGCTTTGGCCGGCGGGGCGGCTTCGGTCACCGCCGTGGAGCCCAACCCGCTGGCGGTGGAGGCCGTGCGCTGGACGGGCAGCCTATACGACGATCCACACGTGGGGGTGCTGAACGAAAGCGTGCGTGGCTATGTGCGCCGCTCGAGCCAAGGCTACGACGTCGTCGTGCTGTCGCTGGCGGCCGCCTACCGTCCCGTCACATCAGGCGCGTACAGCCTGGCCGAGGACTATACGCTGACCCAGGAGGCTTTCGACGATTACGTGGCACAGTTGGAAGAGGGCGGACTGCTGGTCGTCACGCGTTGGCTGCAAGAGCCGCCCAGCGAGGAGCTGCGCGCCTTTGGACTGGCTCTGAACGCCGCCCGGCGGGCCGGGCTCGACCCTGGCCGCAGCCTGATTGCGCTGCGCGGCTATCGCACCATGACCGTAGTGCTCAAGCGCGGCGCGTTCGAGGCGGGCGAGTTGGAACAGGTGCGCGCCTTTGCCGCCCGGCACAAGTTCGACCTGGCGGCCGCGCCCGGCCTGGAAGCCGGCCAGGCCAATCGCTACAACGTCTTGATCGACGACGCTTACTTTCGCACCTTCAGTCAGTTGTCGAGCAGCCCCGACCCGCTGCGCATCCTGGCCGATTACCCCTTCGACGTGACGCCGCCCACCGACGACCGGCCATTCTTTGGGCATTATTTTCGCTGGTCGCAGGCCGGTCACGTGCTGGCGCAGATCGGGCACACCTGGCAGCCCTTCGGCGGGGCCGGCTATTTCGTGTTGGCGGCGCTGCTGGGATTGGTGACGGTGGCGGCCGGTCTGCTCATCGTGCTGCCGCTTGTCAAGATCGCGGGCGCTGCGCAGGAGCGTCCCAAGCCGGGTGGGGACGCGCGCGTGCGTACTCTGATCTACTTTGGCGCGTTGGGCCTGGGTTTCATGGGCGTGGAAATCCCGCTGGTGCAGCGCTTCATCCTGCTGCTCGAAAGGCCGGTGTACGCGATCAGCGCGGTCGTGTTTGGGCTGCTGCTGTTCTCTGGGCTGGGCAGTTGGGCTTCACGGCGCGTGCCGCTGCGCGCCGCGCTGGGTGGACTGGCCGGCCTGGCGCTGGTCTACCCGTGGGTTGTCGAGGCGCTCACCCGGGCAGCCCTGGGCTGGCCGCTTGGCGCGCGTTTTGGGCTGAGCGTGCTCGGCCTGGCACCGTTGGGCTTTTTGATGGGTGTCCCCTTCCCGGCCGGGCTGGCCCGGCTGGAACGCGCTTCGCCGGAGCTGATCCCCTGGGCGTGGGCCATCAACGGGGCGCTGTCGGTCATTGCCAGCGTGGGCGCGGCGATGCTGGCCTTGTCGGCCGGCTTTTCGGCCGTTTTGCTGGCAGGCGCGGCCTGCTATGGCGCGGCGTTGGTGGCGAGCGGTATAACAGATCTATAACAAGTCAGGTGTGAAAACTCGACCAACCGAGTGCGTGTGATCGCGCACCCAGGGCAGCTAAGGATTGCACATAAAGCGACGCGATCCTCTTACGGATTGCCTCCGGGGGTAAAAAATGGTATCATAAAGGCATGGATGAGAGAGGGTCAAGTCATCTTACGACGAACGAACAAGCAGCGCTAGATGCCTTCATCACCCGGCTGTGTGAACAATACGCTGAGCAATTGGAGCGTGTTGTGCTGTTTGGCTCAAAGGCACGCGGAGATGCTGACGCCGAGTCCGATTTGGACGTGCTGGTGGTGTTGAGGGACGGCGACTGGCGATTCAGAGACGCAGTGGCGCTGACCGCGTTCGAGCCGATGCTAGAGCATGGCGTCATTCTCTCGCCGCTGGTGGTGGATGTAACCGAATATAGCTGGTGGCAGGAGCATAATGCTCCGATTTACCGCCACATCCGCACCGACGGAGTAGATTTATGGACAAAGCAGCCCTTGCCATCATCGACATCCGCGTAGAACGTGCTGAGGAAGAGCTGCGCGCCGCGCGTAACCTTATCGAGGCCGGGTTATATCGCATCGCTTGCTCACGCGCCTACTATGCGGCGTTCTTGATGACAACGGCCGCGTTGCTCACGCTCGACGTAACGCGCGTCAGGCACACGGGTGTTGAAGCCGCTTTTCACGAACTGTTTATCAAGAGCGGGCGCGTTGAGATTGAATACGGGCGGCTCTACGTCCTGCTGCGCAAGACGCGCGAAGACAGCGACTATAATGATAGGGCCGTCGTCACCGATGAGATGGCTTACCAACGCCTGGCGGATGCCGAACGCTTTGTCAAACGACTGAAGCAATACTTGCAAGAAGCCGGCGCCCAACGCTAAAGTTGCCTGCCCGAAACCCACACACAGTATCCTCCATCGGATCGAATCGCCTGCAACGATCGCTGTGCCGCGCCATCGCTTGCACCTTGGCCAGCTTACAGTATCCTCCATCGGATCGAATTGTCTGCAACATTTGATCCCAGTATAAAGGCGGCGTGTTGCAAGGTTCGCAACATTCCATATATGAAGGGGATGGAAAAGAAGCTGGCCCAGCTCCCCACCACCGAGCAAAAGCTGTCCAGCCTGATCCACATGATCTTTGCCGAGGCGAGAAAGTGGCTCAAAGGCAACGACGCCTTCGAGTTTCGCTACAAGTACGAGATTGCCGAGCTGGCCTTCCGCGACGCCTACAGCGAGTTGCTCAAGCAACTCTTGCAGCAAGAGATAGAGGCCGGAGAATTCTCGCCAGATCCACAGGATCTGACTGTGCACCTGATTCAGGGCATGATTTCAGAGAGCATGCACCTGGTGACGGCCAATCCCTTCCTACTACCTACTTTTCCCTCACCAACGGCACGAACAACACGCCGCCCAGGTCGTGTGCCTGCAGCTCCTTGCCCACCTTGGTGAAACGCCACAGCTTTTGATAGCCGCCGACAGGCCCGACCGGGATGACCAGCCGCCCGCCTTCCTTGAGCTGCTTGACCAGGGGCTGCGGCACGTGGTCGGGCGCGGCGGTCACGATGATGGCATCGTAGGGGGCGTGTTCCTCCCAGCCCAAGTAGCCATCGCCCAACTTGACTTGCACGGGGTAGTTCAATGCCTTGAGCCGCTCGTCGGCGGCCTGGGCCAGCTCGGGGATGATCTCGACGCTGTACACCTCGAAGCCCAAGGCGGCCAGCACCGCCGCCTGGTAACCAGAGCCGGTGCCGATTTCCAGCACCTTGTCGCCGGCCTTGAGCTGGAGCTCGTCCGTCATCAGGCCCACGATATACGGCTGGCTGATGGTCTGCCCGTAGCCGATCGGCAGCGGGTGATCCTCGTAGGCCTGGTCGACGTATTCTTCAGGCACGAACAAGTGACGGGGAACGAGTTCTAACACCATAAGCACCTCTGGGTCCTCTATATAGCGTGCCTTGATCTGGTCAGCCACCATCGCCTGGCGAAGATTGACGTAGGGATCAGGTGTAAGGGCCTTGGAAGAGTCCGTGGCAGCCGGCAAGCTTGGCGTGGAAGGTGTGCAGTTGGATAGGCAGAGCGCCAAGACCAAAAAACACTGGGCCATCGGAATGGCCTGTTGAAATCGAAGCTTTGCACGCATACAATGTGCTCAAATCAACCGCTACTACGAATAGCCGAGACACAGAGTGGCCAATCTCGTGTGCTTTCGTCTCATCGCCTCTATTATATCACATCTCGACCGGTTTTCCTACAATTTACTGGCAAAGTGGGCCAGGGCACGCCGCATAAAGTCCTCGTCGAAGGGGCCGGCCGGGGCGGGCGTCTCAAAGATGCGGCGCGGCAAGCGCAATTGGGCCATGTCGAAGCCCTCGCGGGTCTTGAAGGCGTGCTTGGCGCGCAGGATCTCCCGGCCGAGTGTCTCAAGCTCCTCGACAGACCACTCAAAGCCGACTGCCGCCAACGCCCGCTGCACCACCTCAGGCGTATAGATGCCGCGCGCAAAGAGGCAGATGGGCAGGCTGGTGAGCACCTGCCGCCAGCGTTCCTCCGCCAGCAGCGCCTCGGCCACTGGCTCGGGCGCGAGCGTCTCTCCCTTGGCGGCCGCCTTCTGATCCAGGCTGTAACCCGCGCTGTCGAGGTGGCTATGGCGCGCGCCGCTCAGGTAACCCAGGTGGCAGCCGGGGCCGGTGTGGTAGCCGGGCATCTCGTTGCCGCCAAAAGCCAACGCAAACTCTTGCCCCCCGTAAATCGACGCGGCGTGGTCCACGCCCCGCGCCAGGGCACGGTAAAAGTCGTTCGGCTGGGAGGTGATCCGCTGGATGGCCTCGATGTAGGTGGGGGCGTCGCCCCAGGCCAGGGGCAGCCCGTCCGTCTCTTGCGTAGAGACCAGGCCGCGTTCCAATGCCTCGGTGGCCCAGGCCAGCACGACCCCGGCGCTCATCACGTCCAGCCCCTGGATCTCGGCCTCGTCCATCACGGCCAGCATGCCGGGAACATCGCCCAGACCCAGCATGCTGCCCATGGCATAGATCGGCTCGTGATCGTAACCCAGCATGACGGTTTTGTAAAAGTACGGGTCGTTGGGGTAAGGGATGCGCAACGCGACCAGGTGGATACAGGCCACCGGGCAGTGGGCGCACGCCACGCGCCGCCCAAGGTAGCCTTCCGCCAGGCGCTCGCCAGAGATGGCCTCGGCCGCCTCGAAACGGCCGCTTTGCAAGTTACGGGTGGGCAGGCCGCCGATGGCGTTCAGCGGGGCGACGTTGATCGAAGTGCCCAGCTCGGAATACTTTTTCATAAGCTCTGATTCGGTGGCGGCCTTGAAAATCTCGTCGTAGCTCGTGCGATAGGCCTTGCGATCCGCCACCGGCAGCGAGCGCTTGCCGCTGATGAGCAGCGCCTTGAGGCGCTTGCTGCCAAAAATGGCGCCCAATCCCAGCCGGCCAAAGTGGCGGTAGGTCTCGGTGATGACGCAGGCGTAGCTCACCTGGCGCTCGCCGGCGCGCCCGATGCGCATGATGGCGCGCAGGCCGCCGCCCGTTTCGCGCGAGCGCAGCACCGAGCCGATCGTGTAGCTGCTGCGCATGCCCCACAGCGCGGAGGCGTCGCGAAAGTGCACCTGGTCGCCTTCGACGACGACGTAAAGCGGCAGGGAGCTTGCGCCGCGAATGACCACCGCGCCGTAGCCAGCCATGCGGATGGCGGCCGCGCTGCGCCCCCCGGCGTGGCTCTCGCCCAGGTTGCCGGTGTGGGGCGATTTGAAGGTGGCGACCGTCTTGGAGGCCAGCGGGAAATGCCCCACCAGCGGTCCCACGGCAAAGATGATGGGGTTGTCTGGACTCAGCGGGTCAGCGCCCCTGGGGCACTCCTCGTCCAGCAAGCGGATGCCCACGCCGCTCCCGCCCAGGCCGGCCTCGAACAGATCGGGACGCTCTTTCACCCACGAGCGCAGGCGGTTCAGATCGATGTACAAGACACGCCGCAAGGGATCAGCCGACAGACCGGGCATGGCCCACCTCCTCGATTTCTTCCAGGGCCAACACGTCGAAAGCGCAATAGTCGGCGCAGTAGCCGCAGTAGACGCAGATCTGGGGCTTGTTTTGCTCGCCGTCCCAAAAGACGGCTCCAAAGGGGCAGGCCTGGACGCAGTTGCCGCAGCCGATGCAGCGCTCGGCCTTGAGGCGCACCCCGCCCCCTTCCCGCACGAGCAGGGCGTCGGTGGGGCAGACGCGGGCGCAGGGTGGGTCGGGACAGGCGCGGCACACCACGACGGTAAAGCCCTTGCGGATGCCACCGGCCGAGCGGACGTGGATGCACGAACCCTCCAGCCCGCCGCTGCCCAGCCGCCGCACGCAGGCGAACATGCACAACTGGCAACCGACACAGCGATCAACGTCAATTACGGACAGTCGTTTGGCCATGGCCATACCTCATACAGGTCAAGAAATATCGACCAAGTTTTCTATCTCGATCAACACGTCCGCCAGAACGGGTGCAGGAGAGAGGAGTACATTGGCTTCGTCCCCCGCGTGTTTATGGTGAGGGAAAGTGGAGAGGTTCAGCTCTTGATAATGCTCGGTATTATCGTAGCGAAACACAAACTCGTCGCCGCGTTGGTAATGATAAGCGTAGGTATAACGTTCGACACTTGTTTCAACGTCGACAAACTCGCGGAAATGGAGAACGGAACTATCGAGAAATAGCAAAGTGCCCTTGATATAGCCTTGATAGCTAGAGCGCTTGTCGTACGTCACGCTGGACGAATGAACTGCCGGGCATCCGGCGACCATTTTGCGAACGAGTTCAAAGTAGTCGTCAATCCGCAAATTGGATCTCCTGCAAATCCCGATATTTCTTTTGCAACCTGGTCAGCGTTTTGTACTCGCCCACCCACTCGATAAAGTCAAGCGTCTCCTGGATTTCACCGTCAGTCAGCCGGCGATAAAAGTCAGACGTATTCATATTGTACTTGATCTCAAACGCCTGCAAATTACGCTCGGTGTGGGCCAGGCTTAATTGAATCATTTTCAGTTCGGAATGCAGGGCCGATTCGACCAGCGTTCTGATAGGCGCGCCCCCTGGCGAAACAAGTGTTACTTGAGCAAACTGAGACATCTTATTCTCCCACTAACAGTATAGCACCATCCTTGAGCGGTGGCAAGAAACCCCGGAGCAGCACCGGGCGCGAGCGATCAGTGCGTCGCGCACGCGATGCACGGGTCAAAAGCGCGCACCACACGGCCCACGGCGTGCTCCAGCTCCAGGTTCACTCCCTCGGGGGTGATGTAACGCTCGGCCGCCACGCGCAGCGCCCGCTCGATGGCCATGTTGTTGTGCACGGTAGGGATGATGAATTTGGCCTTGGTCACCAGCCCTTTCTCGATGCGATAATGGTGAATCAGGGGGCCGCGCGGCGCTTCAACCAGGCCATAACCGTCCCCGTCGCGCGGCGTGTAAGGCACCTTCACCTCATCCCGATCGAGCGCTTCGGCCAGGATCTCGCCGGCGCGCTCCAGGGCATACACCAGCTCGATCCCGCGCGCCAGGTCAAACAACAGGATGGCGTGGGCTGGCTGTCCAAAAGTCTCGTGGAAGCGAGCCAGGTACTTGTCGGCGCGGGGGGTGCCCATCAGATAAGCCATATTGGCGCGCGCCAGGGAGTTAGCGCGGAGCACCTCGCCCTGGTAACTGGTCTGGCCGGCGTAGCTGTAATCGGTCTCCTGGTGGGTGAGATGGGATCGAAACTCTTGGGGCGGGAAGCTGGCCCGCACGACGCCGTCGGCGCCCATCACGCGGATGAGGTGGCCGTAATAATTGGGGCGGTGATCGCCAATCGCGGCGATGTAACAAGCCGGCGCGTCATCGCCCCAGGTGCCGATGCGCTCCCGCAGCGCCAGTGACGTGTCCCAATAATAATCGAACAGCTCGCAGGCCAGCGGCAACGCCTCGGCCAGTTGCGCCTGCACGGCAGAGGCCGCTTCGGGCTTGATGCCGCTCGTGACCCCGCCCACCACGGCCTTGATAGGGTGGATGAACTGCCCACCGGCTAGCGTAATCAGGTCGGTGCCGGCCTTGCGCACCTTGAGCGCACGGCGGGCGGTTTCGGCCCGCTTTTGCTCGGCGGGCTCGTCGGCAACATGTTGAAAGAGGCTGGTCAGGCCAATGCGGTCGGGCATGGTAAAGATGAACAACGAGGTAGCCTGGTTTTGAATCAGTTGGCCCAGCATGAGCAGCTCGCGCAGCTTGAGCGCCAGCGGCGGCGGCTCGACGCCGTAGGCGTTTTCCAGCGTCTTGACAGACGCCACGTGGTGGGCCGTGGAGCACACGCCGCAGATGCGCGGCACGATCACCGGCATTTGCTCGGCCGGCGTGCCTTGCACAAAGATCTCAAAGCCGCGCATTTCGATGGCCTGAAAGTGCGCCGAGACCACTTGCCCGCCGTGCAGCTCGATCACAACCTGGGCGTGTCCTTCAATCCGGCTGAGTGGAAAGGTGAGGGTTGTCATGTTATAACACCTTGGCTTTGCTCCGAACTAGGTGGCCTTCGCCGGCGTAATCGGCGAACTGGAACAGGAAGAGCGCCAGTTGCGGCGAGCGCAAGGCGGCTTCGATCTCTTCGGGCGGGATATCGGTCATGGCCGTAAAGACACGCTGAATGCTGGCAAACCACGCTTCCGAGTCCTTTTCGATAAAGGCGTCCGATGGCCCCCGGCAGCCCACGCATGGGTGGCCGGGGCGGGTGCACAGCGCCCGGCAGCCGCCGCGGGTGGAGGTGCCGATGCACAAATAGCCCTGGTTGACCAGGCAGATGCCGGGCAGCACCTCTCCTCGCTGGAAGCCGGTCAAGTGCGTGGGGCGCATGTCTTTGCGTTTCTCGCGGCCACATTCCACGCAGACGCTCTTGCCGGCCTTGAACCCGGCCGTGTCGCCCAGCACGGCCATAAAGAGTTCTGGCGTGGGTGGGCAGCCCGGCAAATACAGATCAACCGTCACCACGTCGTCAATAGGGCGGCACTTGGGCAGCATGCGCGGCACGTGCCGCCGCTCGGCCTGGTCTAGAAAGAGCTGGCGTATCTCTTCGCGATTGCCCAGGTTGGCCACGCCGCCCGAGATAGCGCACGTCCCCACCGCCACCACCTGCCCGGCGCGCTGCACGGCCCGGCGCAGCTTGTACAAATCCTCGTCGGTGCGCACGCCGCCGCTCACCAGCAGCACATCCACTTCGGGCACGTCGTAAGCCGAGACGACGAGCGGCATGTAGACCAGCTCGTATTGGCTGCCCCACGCCTCGGCGTTGAGCAGCGACACCTCGCACCCCGCGCATCCAGAGAGTTGTAATACGGCAAATCGTTTCATCAGAATTATCCTGGAAATTGCCACAGAGGCATCAGTTCGGCAAAGCCGAACTGCGAGAACTCGGAGCTTTTCTCTGTGCCCTCTGTGTCTCTGTGGCTATCTTTGAATTCATCACCGGCAGATCAGCACCGGCAGGGCGCTCTGGCGCAGCACCTGGTTCACTGTGCTCCCCAGCACCACCTGGAGGAGTGGGCTCGAGCTGTAGCCACCCATGATAAGCAAATCGATCTCGTGCTCGGCGGCTGTCTTGGCGATGGCGGCGGCGGCTGGCCCGCGTTCCTCCACAAACACGGCCTGCACCCCCTTTCTTAATGGCGCGTGCGTTTCCAGGTAGTCTCGAGCGCGCTCCAGCGCCTTGGCAACGTCGTGGCCATTCTCGGTCACGCTGACGACCACCAGGGGAACCCCCCACTGGCCGGCCAGGTACGCGGCGACAAACAGGGCCTCTTCGGCCTTGGGGCTGCCGTCGTAAGCCAGCAGTGGACGATCGAGTGGGGAAAGCTTCGGCACGCTCAACACCGGCCTGGGACAGCGCTGCACCAAGGACTGGAATCCCGACCTCAGACTGGCCAGCGGCTGGGACGAGGGAGGATGATTGAGGCTGGCGATGACCATGTCCATCATCCACGAGCGCTCGAACAGATGGTGTACCACCTCGCCAGCTTCGACAGCCAGCCGGCCGGTCACCCCGGCCGCCCGGCAGCGCCGCTCGAACTCGGCCTGGAGTGCCTGGGCTGCCTGGGACTCTTTGTCGCCTGGCGCGGGCAGCACGTGCAGGCCATGCAGCCAGGCATCTTCTCGTTGAGCTAGCGCTATGGCTTGTTCGAGCGCCTGCCAGCCGGATTCCTCGCCGTTGATGGCCACCAGGATGTCAGCGAACAAGCTGTGACAACTTTCGTCACGCGGGCGGCGCGGGTCACGACGGGCCGACAGGTGCTCCTTTCGCCATTGGCCTGGCGGTGGTCCGGTCAAGAGCTGGTCGGGCACGATCAACTCACGCACTTTCCAGCTCCAGCGGGCCGCCCGGCGGCCCGGCTTGGGGCTGAGATAGGCCACCAGATTGGTCAAGGCCGATTCAGGCCGGATCTTCCAGCCCAACTCGCGTTCCATAGCCACGCGGTGCTCAGCGATCCACAAGTACAGGTCAGTTTCCGTGCGGCCGGGGAAGTCTCGCAAGATATCCCGCTCCTGGATCAAGCGCGCCACCGGCAGGTAAACCTCATCATACCACAGGCCGACCGCTTCTGGGTAAGGGATATCGCGTTCCTGTTCCATCTCGGCAAAGAAGCGGTGCACTTCGATGTGATCTTCCAGCTTGGTATATTGGCCGGGAACGCTGACGATGATCTGTGCCCCTGGGCGAAGCTCGTCCAGGTGGGTGTACTCCAGGAAGCCGGCGTACTCGGCCTTGATGATGAGCTCATCTGGCTGCACGTCGGGCGAAAGTGGCACCCGGCTTTGGACCTGCGTCACGTAAGCCTGGATGTGGCTCGCTCCCGACTGGCGTGCGACCGACACGCGGTGATTGCCGTCCAGCACGAAATAGACCTGGCCGACTTGATAGACCTCGATCGGCGGCACGCCGGCCATGTCGGCAACGGCTAACTGGACCCTGGCCCAGCGGCTCGCGTCGTGGCTTCGTGTGGGCAAAAAGCTGCGGGTAAAGTCGGTGTAACGTCCCACGCTGCCGACGACGGCGTTCAGCGGGATGTCTTCAAGTTCCCGCACGGCGCTTTCGCGGGCCTTGAGCTTTTGGCGCACTTCTTCATAAGACAGCAAACTGGCCGATTTGCCCGTCAGGCGCGCCACGAGTCGCTCCAAGTCAGCCCGCGCGCGCGCGTCCTGGAAATCGGCCATGGCCGTTCTCATGTCTACAACTTCATTCCCCATAGTCGCCACACTTTTATCCGCTAATTGACGCGAATTCTCGCTAATTTATTTGGGTGTGACCAAAATCAGTTGACTGCTTTGTAAACGCCCATCACCCACCGCCGTGCAGTCCAATCCCCCTCCCCTTTGTGGG
>JAFGFO010000307.1 GCA_016931085.1 Thermoflexales bacterium | reverse complement strand
GGAAGAGAACAGCGCCTCGGCCGAAGAGGTGGCCGCCTCGGTCGAGGAGGTCAGCGCCCAGGCCGAACAAGTCACCGCCTCGGCCCATTCACTGAGCGACATGGCGCAAGTGTTGCAGAGCTTGGTGGCCCAGTTCAGCCTGCCGGACACAGGACGCGGAACGCCAGGCGGAAAAGCCAGGTTGTGAACATGAGCTTAGTCGAGACCGCCGGCAAAAGCTAAGCAGGAGCGAACAATGAGTGAAAGACTGTCTGTCATCGAGCATAACGGCAAAACGATTTACGCCGCCGATTTTTCTGAGCTGAAAGGCCAAGAATTTTTGCAGACACTCCAACAGGCGCTCGAGAGAGACGCCAAAATCCCCGACGAGTCGCTTATCTTTCAGGACATCACGGATTCGGTCGTTGATAACGAGATCAAGAACCTGCTCCGGCAGTCGATGGACATGGTCAAGCGTAAAAAATTCAAGGTCGCGTTGGTAGGGGTAACTGGTTTTAAAAGGACGATAGCCCAGTTACTCAATCCCTCCTCATACTTTGCCAAGTCAACAGAAGATGCCCTGGAATGGTTAGCAAGGGCGTGACTCAGGCTTGCTCTCGGTGCTGACCGGGCAGCCGGTCCTGTTTGACCCAGCCAAGATTCACAAGCTCAAGATAGTCACACAGCGGCTGATCGTGCTGGCGATCGTTCTGACGGTGCTATTCCTGGTTGTGTTGGGCGTGCGAGGAGCTTGTCGGAGAGATCTCCGTAGGGCAGGTTTCCATACCTGCCGCAAGCCTGGGGCTATCCACAGGACGCCTTCGGCGTGGAAAGCCGCCCTACAAAATCGTCTCTCCGACAGCCTGCTAGAGGCGTTAGGGGGGCAATTCTTCTCAACTTCATGCGACGGATCATGAGTATCTTGCGCGTGTATCTATTCGGCGGCCTGGCGTTGACCTGGGAAGGCGGGCCTGTCGCGCCTATCCGCAGCGCGGCGGCCCGCGCTCTGCTGGCCTACCTGGTCACTTACCGGGATCGGCCGCATACGCGTGACCTGCTGGCCGGCACTTTTTGGCCCGATCTGCCCGACGAGAGCGCCCGCCGCCGCCTCAGCCAGTCATCTTCAATGGGGGCGGGACCTCATGCGCCTGGGAGAGTTTGTGCCTGCCCAGGCGCGTCTCGAACACGCGCTGGCCCTGGCCCGCCAGGCCAATTTACGCGATATAGAGGCCGACACCCGGCGCAGCCTCGGCAGCGTGTACTGGTACCTGGCCGATTACGCCCAAGCCAAGACCCATTACGAACAGGCCCTGCACATGTACCGCCAGGCCGGCGACCGCCTGGGGGAGGCTGAAACCTTGACCAATCTCGGCGTGCTGCCTGGCTCGGCCCACCAGAGCTGGGACTGCTATGAACAAGCTTTGCAGATCAACCGCCAGATCGGCTATCGCCGGGGGGAACAACACGTCTGGATCAACCTCAGCGTTTTTTACGCTGACCAAGGGGACCTGTCCAAGTCGAAAGACTGCTGCGAGCAAGTGCTGGTCATCAGCCGTGAGATTGGCGACCGGCGCATCGAGAGTCTGGCACTCAACAACCTGGGCGAGCTCCACCGCCGCATGGGGGTTCTGGAGCAGAGCCAGGCTTATTCTGAACAGGCCTTGGCCGTCAAGCGCCAGGTCGGCGACCGGCAAGGCGAAAGCTGGGCACTGTCTAACCTGGCCCTGGTCGCGTACCATCAGGGTGAGCACGAGACAGCTCTGGCTCACGGGCAAGAGGCGCTGCGGGTGGCCGAGGAAATCGGCTATCGCGGCGTGCAAGGCTATGCCCTGACGAGCCTGGGCCACGCCCTGGCCGGCCTGGGTCGCCTGGCAGAGGCTGTCGCCACCTACGAGCAGGCCCTGGCCCTGCGGCGTGAGCTGGGTGAAGATAGCCTGGCCCTCGAGTCGGCCGCCAACCTGGCGCGTGTCGCCCTGAAGCAAGGCGATGTGGCACAGGCTTTAGCCTGGGTCGAAGAAATCCTGACCCGCCTGGAGGGCCATTCGCTCGAAGGCGCCGACGAGCCGGCCCGGGTGTACCTGAGCTGCTACCGTGTCTTGCAGGCGGTCCAAGATTGCCGTGCGCCTCAGCTCCTGGCCGCCGCCCACGCCCTGGTGCAAGAACAAGCCGCCTTGATCACCGACGGCGAGTTGCGCCGCTCCTTCCTGGAGAACGTGGCTGCCCACCGGGAAATCATCAAAGCCCACCGCAGCGCCCAGGCCGGCTGGCCAGATCACCAGGTGCAAGTTCGCCTGCCCCGGGCCGGCACACCCACTGGCCGTCCCCTGCGCGAGGACGATTATGTCACCGTGACCTGGACCCTAGAGCCGCCGGAAGATGATGCGCTGGCGGCGGCGAGCCGCCGCCAGCGCCTGCTGCGCCTGCTGCGCCAGTCCGCCGCCCAGTCCGCCGCCCCTGGCGTGACCGACCTGGCGGCCGCTCTCGGCGTCACCGCGCGCACCATCAAGCGTGACCTGGCCGCCCTGCGCGCCGCCGGGCACGACGTGCGCACCCGCGGCACCCGCCCCGGCTAGCACCCTCTCCATCCCCCCTCTCTATCTCCATCTCCCCTCTCTATCTGTCATGTCCCGTAACTACTCAGGTCACAGAGATACACGGAGCAAATAGAGTCTCACAGAGAAGATTAAGCCTTTTTAAAGCCTCTGTGCATCTCTGTGCGCCCTCTGTGAGGCTCTGTGTAACTAAAAATGTGCCAGGCTGAGTAGCTACCATGTCCCCAAGCTTTTTCGCTTTTTCCCTTCCCATGTAGACATTTGCGAGACACGCTTGTGATATTCTGTGGACAGTGGCCGGAGAAAAGCTATGCAATCCAAAGAACACTATCGCGGCGACTCGTTCGTCGTGCGCATCTGGCGCGAGTGTGAGAACGGGTGTGTCTCGTGGCGCGGCTGGGTCCAGCATGCTCGCAGCGGCGCGTCTGCACCCGTCCTAAACCTGGACGAGCTGGCGGCCTTTATCGAGCGCCACGTCGGGCGCCTGGCAGCGGTTAAGCGCAAAGGTCTCAGGTAACATAGGAGGGAAAAAATGACGTACGATAAGCGTTTATACAAAAGTGGCATAGCCGGCCTGGTGCTGGCAGCCCTGCTAGTGGGTATGAGCGGCAGCACGAGCGCGCAAGAACCGCTGGGCACGGCCTTTATCTACCAGGGCCAACTGGTGACGGCCGCCGGCCCGGTGAATGACAGGTGTGACCTGGAATTCAGCCTGTGGGACGCCGCCGCTGGCGGCAGCCAGGTGGGCAGCACGCAAACGGTCACCGGCGTGCTCGTCCTGGACGGCGTGTTCACCGTCCAGGTGGACTTGGGGGCCAGCGCCTACGACGGCGAGGCGCGCTGGCTGCAAAGCGCTGTGCGCTGCCCGGCCGGGGCAGGAAGCTATGACACGCTCAGCCCGCGCCAGCCCTTGGCGGCGGCACCCTATGCGACCTACGCCTTGCGCGCAGCAGGTCGCCTGGAGCGGCCTGACGGAGGTGCCGGCCGGGCTGGACGACGGCGATGACGACACGACCTACACCGCCGGAACGGGCTTGAGCCTGGAGGCCGGCAACGTGTTTTCCGTGGCGGCCTCTTACCAATTGCCCCAGGTCTGCTGGAACGGCCAGGTGGCCAAGTGGGACGGTGCGAGTTGGGCCTGCGGCGACGATGACGGCCAAGACACGCTGGCGGGCCTATCGTGTGGCAGCGGGCAAGTGGCCAAGTGGAACGGCTCGGCCTGGGCCTGTGGCGACGACGGCGGCACGAGCTACGCCGCCGGGGCGGGTATCACGATTACCCATAACATCATCAGCCTGACGTTCGGCACAGCCGCTGGCACGGCCGCCGAGGGGAACCACGCCCACGACGACCGTTACTGGTCCGCGAGCGGCAACGGCGGCGCCGACCCCAACACGCATTTCCTGGGCACGACTGACAATGTCAGCCTGACGCTCAAGGTAAGCGACACGGTGGCGCTGCGCATCGAGCCGGGAGCGGGCGGCGGCACGCCCAACCTGGCCGGCGGCTACAGCGGCAACGTGATCAGCGACACCGTCCAAGGCGGCACGATCGGCGGCGGCGGAGAGCTGGATTACGTCAACCGCGTCACGGCCGACTATGCCACCATCGGAGGCGGGCAAAGTAACCAGGCCACCGGCAGCTATGCCACCGTCGGAGGAGGACGTGCAAACCAGGCCAGCTATACGTCTGCCGCGATCGGGGGTGGAAGCGCCAACCGGGCCAGCGGTGACTCGAGCACGATCGGAGGTGGGAGCAACAACCAAGCCGATGCCTGGGGCGCTACAGTCGGAGGGGGCATTGGCAACCGGGCCACTGGCGCCACCGCCACGGTCGGGGGTGGCAGCAACAACCAGGCCACCACCGACGCCACGGTTGGTGGTGGCAGTCGCAACCAGGCTGGCTATGCAGCCACGGTTGGAGGCGGCAGCGACAACCTGGCTGGCAGCTATGCCACAGTGCCGGGTGGACAGAGCAACACTGCTCAGGGCCGGTACAGCTTTGCGGCCGGGCTCCGAGCCAAGGCCAACCACAACGGGGCCTTTGTGTGGGGTGACAGCACCTATGCCGACGTGGCCTCCACGGCCCCCAACCAGTTCGTCGTGCGCGCCTCGGGCGGCATCAGCCTGACCGGCCCGCTCACGTTGAGCAGCGGCTTGCTGAGCACGCCCGGCGGCGTGACGCTGACGGTCAAGATGGGCGACACGGTGGTGTGGCGGGTTGCGCCCGGCGCGGGCGGCGGCACACCCAACCTGGTCGGCGGCTACAGCGGCAACGTCATCAGCGACACCGTCCAGGGCGGCACGATCGGCGGCGGCGGCGGCGAGCTGTCTGGCACGCCATATCCCAACCGCGTCACGGCAAGTTTTGCCACGCTCGGCGGGGGACTCGGGAACCTGGCCACCGCTGACTATGCCGCGGTTGGGGGAGGTAGGAATAACCGGGCCACTGGCTGGGCTGCCACGGTCGGTGGCGGCGTTAGTAACCAAGCCATTGACAGGTCTGCTACAGTCGGGGGTGGGGAATACAACATAGCCAGCTCCTTTATGGCTACGGTTGGAGGGGGGTATAGCAACATGGCCCTCCATGACTATGCTACGGTCGGGGGCGGCATCTATAATGAGGCTACCAATGAATATGCCACGGTGCCTGGCGGGTATTCCAATAGTGCTCAAGGCATGTATAGTTTTGCGGCCGGCCGCCGGGCCAAGGCCAATCACGACGGCGCCTTTGTGTGGGGCGACGGCACCGACGCCGAAGTGGCCTCCACTGCCCCCAACCAATTCGTCGTGCGCGCCTCGGGCGGCATCACGCTGTACTCGAGCGGCGATTTGAGCAGCGGCACCGCGCTCCCGTCCGGCAGCGGTTCGTGGGCCACGTTGAGCGACCGCGCCGCCAAGGCCAACCTGGAGCCGGTGGACGGGACAGCCGTGCTCGAAACCGTGGCCAGGCTGCCCATCAGCACCTGGAATTACAAGAGCCAGGCCGAGCGGGTGCGCCACATGGGGCCGATGGCGCAGGACTTTTACGCCGCCTTTGGCCTGGGCGAAAGCGAACGCTACATCTCGAGCGTCGACGCCGACGGCGTGGCCCTGGCGGCCATCCAGGGCCTGCATACGCGCATCGAGACACTCGAGGCTGACAATGCCGAGTTGCGCGCTCGCCTGGACGCCCTGGAAGCAAAAGTGAACGGCAGCCCAGCTCAAGCTCAAGCCCCGGCAAACTGGCAGACCTTGGCCGCCTGGCTGGGCCTGGGGCTGGCGGGCGGCTGCGTTGTATGGATGAAGAAAAGGTAAGGAGCTAGCATGAAGAAACATCGTATCCTCACAGCATTTTGTCTCGGCCTGGCGCTGCTGCTGGCACTGGCCGGCGCAGCGCACGCGCAAGGGCCATACGATCCCCTGTGGAGCACGCTGGACAGCGGCGGGGGACACAGTGCCGGTGCGGTCTATACGGTAACAGGCACCATCGGCCAGCCAGCGGCCGGCCTGGCCGCCGGAAGCGTGTACACGCTGGCGAGCGGCTTTTGGCCTGGCTTGCAGGCGGCCATCAGCGCGCCAGCAGCACCGGCACTGATCAGTCCGGCACACCGCAGCATCACTCACACGGCCGCCTTGACGTTGGTGTGGGGGACAAGTGCGGGGGCGGCAGGCTACCAGCTCGACTTCCACGGCAGCCAGCTCGACATGGGGAGCGCCACCTTCTCGCCCACAGTTGTGCTGGCAGCCGCTTCGTACACCTGGACGGTGGCGGCCTACGACAGCCAAGGGCGCCTCGGCGCCTACGCGCCGGTCAGGGCCTTTGCCGTGACCGGGCCACCGGTGAGCGTGACGTTGAGCGGGCCCTTTACCCCAAGCCAGCCCATCGCCCTTGGCCGTATCTGCGGCAGCCTGAGCTTTAGCGACACGGGCGACGTGAGCCGTGTGACGGTGAGCTACACTCACAACTACCCATCGGTCAACCGCGACGGCCTGCCGCGCCGCTACGACGTCTTGATCGAAGGGAGCAACTTTACAGCCACGCTCACGCTGTGTTACAACGAGGCCGACCTGCTGGTGGCGGGCATCGACCTGGCCCAGGAGGGAGATCTGCACGTCTACCGCTACGCCGGGGGCGGGCAGGGCTGGGAGGAATACTCTGAGATTGACCAGGCTGCCAACACCATCACGGCCCATAACCTGACCAAGGCGGGGGTGTTCGGGCTAGGCGTGCCGCCGCAGGGATATCATCCGACGGCCGTTATGCTGAAACAGGTGTGGGCTGCCGCCCGCCGCGTGCCCTGGCTGACCGTCCTGGCCCTGGTGGGACTGGCGTCCTTGACGGCCTGGGCGCGCCAAGCTCGCCGGAAGGCCTTGCTCAAAAGATAGTGCCAGGTGTCAGGTTGCAGATTTCAGATTAGAGGCGACTGCAGCCAGGTGCGCCGGGTGGTGGCCATCGCCGCCCGGCGCACCGGCCTGCAGGTAGAATGATGACCAAGGCTCAGTATGGCCGAGTTGACAAGCAATCGAGTTTGGCTTACAATCAATCGAGAGGTGTCACGTGTATACTGAGCTAATCTCCAAGCCCATTTACCAGATCTTGAGCGATCTTACCCGGGAACCCAGGCTAGAAGTCGCTCTGCCCATGGCTGTCAAGGACTGGATTTCTCTCAAGCTCAAAGGGAGCCTGGAACAGCAAGAAGCTTTTGAGCAGCGCTATGGCATGGATTGGACCGCTTTCAAACAAGCCTGGCACGAGGACCAGATTGCCAACAAACATTCCTATGAAGTAGAACGCGACTACTGGGAATGGGAAGCGGCAGTAAGCGATGCAGAACGATTGCGCCAGATGCTAGAGAGCTTGCCATGACCCTGGTCGAGTTCGAGCGGCAGGTTTTTGCGGCCGCTTTAGCCTCGCCCATCTGCGACATTCCCGTCGTTCGCCGTCTGACGAGCACTTGCATCAATCTACGAGTCAGCCTGACTACAGGTGGGTTTATTGACGCTTTCTATAACGAGCAGACGGGCACGCTAGCATTTGCTTTGATTCACCAGGGCCAACGCATTTTCGGAGCAGACAATACTGGCGGCTGGCACGTTCACCCCTTTGCTGACCCTGACCACCATGCTTCTTTGCCAGGCGCGATGACTTTTGCCGAATTTGTGGCCGAGATCGAGCAGAACCAGCCCACCTAGCTCGCCGCCTCCGCAGCCAAGCGCGCCGGGTGACGGCCATCGCCGCCTGGCGCGTCTGACTGTCCGGCGGGCGCAGCTTGCGCCCGAAACTGGCTGGTGTAAAGCTTGTAGTACTCGCCGCCCAAATCCAGCAATTGCTCGTGGGCCGAGCGACCCGGGGTGCTTGCGGCCCGCTCCACGATCTCGCCATCCCGCAGGACGAGCAACTGGTCAGCGTTGCGAATGGTGCTCAGGCGGTGGGCGATGACGAAACTGGTGCGGCCCTGCAGTAAGCGAGCCAGGGCGCGCTGGATCAACAGCTCGGTGCGGGTGTCGACGCTGGAGGTGGCCTCGTCCAGGATCAGCAGGCGTGGGTCGGCCAGGATGGCGCGCGCGATGGCCATCAACTGCCGCTGGCCCTGGCTCAGGTTGCGGCCCTGCTCCGAGAGCTGGGTCTGGTAGCCGTCGGGCAAGCGCGTGATAAAGGTATCAGCATTGGCCAGCCTGGCCGCTTCGATCACCTGCTCGTCGCTGGCGTCCAGCCGGCCGTAGCGGATGTTGTCCATGATCGTGCCGCTGAACAGGAAGGTGTCTTGCAGCACGATGCCCATCTGGGCGCGCAGGCTGGCACGCCTCACAGTCCGCACGTCGCGGCCATCGATCTTGACCGCCCCCTCCACCACGTCGTAAAAGCGGCCGATGAGATTGACCAGCGTCGTCTTGCCAGCGCCGGTCGGCCCCACCACAGCCACCGTCTGGCCTGGCAAGGCCTCCAGGCTCACGCCGCGCAGCACCGGCTCGGCGGGATTATAGTAGAAGGAGACATTCTCAAAGCTCACCAGGCCCACGATGGGGGGCAAGACAGCCGCATCGGGGGCGTCCAGCATATCGGGCTGGGTATCCACCAGCTCGAAGATGCGCTCCGCGCCGGCCAGGGCTGACTGCAACTGGGCGTACAGGCTGGCCAACTGCCGGATGGGCTGGAAAAAGCGCTGCACGTAGACCATGAAAGCGACGATGGTGCCGACCGTGGCCAGGGGCGGGTCATGGAGGGCCAGGTAGCCGCCAAAACCGACCACGATGGCCAGGCCCAGCGTGCCCAACACGTCCAGCGTGGGCATAAAGGCAGCCGTGATGCCCTGGGCGTTGACGTTGGCGTCGCGGTTGGCACGGTTCAGCTCGTCAAAGCGCTCGATATTCTCATCCTCGCGGGCAAAGGCCTGGGCCACCCGCACGCCCGAGATGTTCTCTTCCAGCTCGGCGCTCACGCTGCCGATCGTCTTGCGCGTCTGGCGAAAGGCCTGGCGAGCGCGGCGCGAGAAATAAATGGACACAACGAGCATAAAGGGCACGACGATAAAGGTCACCAGGGCCAGTTGTCCATTCAAGCTGAACATGGCGACCACGATGCCGGCGATCATCAGCGAACTGCCCAGCGTCTGGATCAGGCCAACGTTGAGCACCTGGCCAATCGTGTCCACGTCGTTGGTCAGGCGGCTCATCAGGTCGCCGGCCTCGTGCTGGTCGAAAAACTTGAGCGACAGCGTCTGCACGCGCTCAAAGATGTGGGTGCGCAGTTGGTAAAGCACCTTGTTGCCGGCCACGGTCATGCCGTAAAACTCGCCAAAGCT
>JAFGFO010000306.1 GCA_016931085.1 Thermoflexales bacterium | reverse complement strand
AGCTTTGGCGCTTTTGTGCGCGTCGAGGACGGCTTGGAAGGCCTGATCCATATCTCGGAATTGGCCGAGGGCGCTTTCTTGCACCCGCGCAACGTCGTGTGTGAGGGTGACCGGATCGTCGCATGTATTTTGAACATCGATGGCGTGCGCCGGCGAATGGGGCTTTCTTTACGCCAGAAAGGGACACATACTTCATTGCCCCCATCGCCTGTCGAGAGTTATCGCGAGATACGGTTGTGAAAAAGGATTGCCATGGCTAAGGCCACTTCACGGACGACCAAAAGTAGCAAGGATGACAAGGGCAAGCGCGTGGCGCCTCAGCCTGTGCAGTTGCCTTTTAACTTCAAGTGGGACACGCGCCAGGCCGAGAGCGTCGGGGCTGTCCTGCTTATATTGGTTGCACCACTGACTCTTTTGGCCTTGTTGGGCCTGACCAGCGGCTTTGGGATCGATGGTTGGGTCAATGCTCTGCGCCGGCTTTTTGGTTGGGGCGCTTTCGTCATCCCCCTGGCACTGGGCTGGGGTGGCTATGTGCTGCTGCGTCGCCAAGACAGCCAGCCTGGATTTCCGTGGAGCAAGCTGATCGGCCTGGAAATCGCCTTTTTCTGCGGCTTGGGACTGCTTCACAGCCTGGCTGTTTGGGCCGATCCGTGGCAGTTGCTCGAAAAAAGCGGCGGTGGGGGTTGGTTTGGATGGGGCTTGGCCGCCTGGACGAGCGATGTGTTGGGGGGACGAGTGCTGTCAGCGATCGCCTTGCTGCTGGGCACGGCTGGCGGTTTGGCCCTGGTGTTCCCAGGGCAGTTGCGCGCGGCATTGCAGAAATGGTCGGGCGCGCTGGCGGCGGTCGAGGCTGCCCGACCCCAGCAAGTAGAGTCGCCTCTGACGCCTCCGCCACGCCGGGCGACTGAACCGGTCTCACCCAAGCCGCTGCCTGGGCTTCGCCCGGCTCGCCAGGCCGGCGCGGTCGCTTTGAAAAACTTGGCTGCACCAGAACGGAAAACCAGGCCGGTCAAGCGAGATCGCAATTTGCCCCCCCTCGATTTGTTAGAACAACTGACGTCGGAGGCGATCAGTGAGGATGAGATCAAGCAACGGGCGGAATTGATTCGCGACACGCTTCGCCAGTTTGGTCTGGAAACCAACATCGTCGGGTACAGTGTGGGGCCGGCGGTGACTCAATATGCCGTCGAACCTGGCTTTATCGAGCGCTCGATGGCCGATGGCAACGTGCGCCGGCAAAAGGTGCGAGTGGGCCAGATCGCATCCTTGTCCAGTGACTTGGCCTTGGCGTTGGCTGCCGCCACCTTGCGTATCGAAGCGCCTGTGCCAGGCCAGTCTTATGTGGGCATCGAAGTGCCCAATTCGCACGTGTCGCTGGTCAGCTTGCGCGGTGTGATGGAAAGCCAACCCTTTCGCAAAATCGCTTCCAAGCCACTGGCGGTGGCTTTGGGCAAGGATGTGAGCGGACAATCGATCGTGACCGACATGGGCAGCATGCCGCACTTGTTGATCGCCGGCACGACCGGCTCGGGCAAGTCGGTTTGTATCAATGCCCTGATCGCTTGCCTGGTGCTCAACAACCAGCCTGAGGATCTCAAGCTGGTGATGATTGACCCCAAGATGGTCGAGCTGGTGCGCTGGAACGGCTTGCCACACCTGTATGGTAAGGTTGAGACGGACTTGACTCGCATCGTGGGTGTTTTGCGCTGGGTGACGCGAGAGATGGACGCCCGCTACAAAAGATTTGCTGAGCTCGGCGCCCGTAACCTGACCGATTATAACCAAAAAGTGACCGAGCGCGACAAAATGGATGAGCTTGATGCTGAGGAAGGCAAACTGCCCCAGGTCGTCGTTTTTATTGACGAATTGGCCGATCTGATGATGCTGGCGCCGGTCGAGATTGAAAAGACCATTTGCCGTATCGCCCAGATGGCGCGCGCCACCGGTATCCACCTGGTGATGGCTACCCAGCGACCCTCGACGGATGTGGTGACCGGCTTGATCAAGGCCAATTTCCCGGCCCGTATCTCGTTCGCTGTGGCGTCTTCAGTCGACAGCCGCGTGATCCTGGACGGGGTGGGCGCGGAAACCCTGCTGGGCAAGGGTGACATGCTGTACCAGGCGCCAGACGCCGGCCACCCGCTCAGAGTGCAGGGATGTTATGTGTCGGATCGCGAAACCGAACAGATTGTCAAGTACTGGCAAGACAAGTTGGCGGCCGAAGGCGTCGAGCCTGAAGAAGCACCCTGGGAGCGCGCCATGGGCCAGGCCGCTTTGTCAGGCGGAGGTGGTTTGGAAGGCGAATTGGGCGCCGAAGACGACGAAAAGCTTTTGCAGCAAGCCATCGCACTCGTGCAACGGCGGCGCGGCGCCAGCGCATCGCTGCTTCAGCGCAAGCTGCGCATCGGCTACCCCAAGGCCGCCCGCCTTATCGAGCAGATGGAGGAGATGGGGGTCATCGGCCCGCCGGAAGCGGCCGGCCGCGTGCGGAAAGTGTTCGCTCAACCGGAGAGTGACTAGACAGTTCGGCTTCGCCGAACGTCAGATCCTGCGGATCTGCGGCAGCATTGGCCGAAGGCCAATGCTGCCGGCAAAGGAGATTGATGGTCAAGAAAAAAGTGCAAACAAAGAGTCCAAAAGATGTCATCGAGGTGACGGGCACAGTGGTCGAATCCTTGCCCAATGCCATGTTCCGAGTTCAACTGGAAAACGGACATACCATCCTGGCCCATATTTCTGGGAAAATGCGCATGTATTATATTCGCATTTTATTGGGTGATCGTGTCCAGGTCGAGCTTAGTCCATATGACCTGGAACGAGGGCGCATCACGTACCGTTTCAAGAAGTAAACCCATTTCTAAGAGCTTGCCAAGCTTGCCACCTTTGTAGTATAATCGGGGGCATTCAGAACAACACGTAGGGGCAAACCCCCGTGTTTGCCCACTTTTAAGGGAGGTATCTATGAGTGGCCATTCCAAGTGGTCGACGATTAAGCGTAAAAAGGGCGCAGCCGATGCCAAGCGCGGGGCTGTCTTCACCCGGCTTGGCAGAGAGCTGGCCATCGCTGCGCGCGAGGGCGGGCCTGACCCAGACTCGAATTTCAAGCTGCGCCTGGTGGTAGACAAGGCCAAGGCCTGCAACATGCCCAGGGAGAACATCGAGCGGGCCATCCGGCGTGGGGCCGGCCTGGATAAAGACGCCGCCGCCTACGAGGAGGTCATGTACGAAGGCTATGGCGCGCACGGTGTGGCGATGTTGGTGCAGGTGCTCACCGACAATCGCAACCGGGCAGTGGCGGACGTGCGCCGCGCCTTTTCGCGTCACGGTGGCAATATGGCCGAAGCCGGCGCCGTGGCCTGGGGCTTTGAGCAGCGGGGCTATATCTCTTTTGAGCGTGAAGGTCGAAGCGACGACGATATTTTGGAACTCACGATCGAGGCCGGCGCCGACGACGTCGAGATGGGCGAGGAGGACATCGAGGTCTATACCGAGCCGCACGTCTTGCATGCCGTTGGCCAGGCCCTGCAAGGGGCCGGCATTACGCTGACTGAGATCGCGTTGATCATGAAACCCAAGATCCTGATTAACCTCGACCCCAAGGAGAGCATGTCCGTGATGGGCTTGGTAGACGCCTTGGAAGAGCTTGACGACGTCCAGCAAGTGTATTCCAACCTCGACATCTCGGATGAGGCGCTGGCGCAGTACTCTGAAGCCGCATGAGGATTTTGGGGCTTGACCCTGGCACGGCCATCACTGGCTATGGCCTGATTGAGGAGCATGGAGGGGGGCTGGCTGTGCTGGCGTATGGCGTGATCGGCACGCCGGCCGGCCTGGCTTTGCCCAAGCGCCTGCAGAAAATCTACAGCGAACTGCGCGATCTGATCCAAAGTGGCCAGCCCGAGGTGGGCGCGGTCGAGCAATTGTTTTTTAGCCGCAACGCGCGCACGGCCCTGGCTGTGGGCCACGCGCGCGGTGTGATCTTGTTGGCCCTGGCCAACGCGGACGTGCCTGTTGTTGAGTATACGCCTTTACAGGTCAAGCAGGCCTTGTCCGGCTATGGCCGGGCCGGCAAGTCGCAAATTCAAGAGATGGTGCGCTTGATATTGGAATTGGAGGTCGTGCCACAGCCTGACGATGCGGCCGATGCGCTGGCGGTGGCTATCTGCCACGCCCATTCGGCGCGTTGGGCCGCCCTGGGCGCTGCCCCTTAATTTTACTCAGACTAGGCTTTTTAGGACACAGATTTTCACGGATGGCATAGATTTTTGCACGCAGAGAGCGGAGTTTTTAAAATTCTTCTCGGCGTTCTTTGCGATCTCGGCGGTAAAACAGTTTTGGTTGCGGCGGGAGGCCGCGCTATGATTACACGTTTACGAGGCACACTCGAGGCCGTTTCACAAGACGCCGCCATTATCATGGTCGGCGGGCTTGGCTTTCGCGTGCTGGTTTCAGCTTCCGCCCGGCAGAGCTTGGAATCCCCGCCCTGCCCGGTCGAGTTGTGTACCCACCTGCACGTGCGCGAGAACGAGCTGACGCTGTACGGATTCGCCGACGAGGGAGAACTGGCCTTGTTTGAGTTGCTGCTGGGTGTGTCAGGCGTGGGACCCAAGGCGGCGTTGGCTGTGCTGGGTGCAGCGCCGCCTGATGCGCTGCGGGCTGCAATCGCTAACGAGCAACTGGACGTGCTGCGTGCGCCGGGTGTTGGGATCAAGACGGCCAAAGCCATCATCTTGCACTTGAAGGACAAGGTAGGGCTAGGGCTGTCGCCGGCCGGGCCGGCACGTTATTTGAGCGATATGGATGTGGAGCTCATGTCCGCGCTTAGCTCCTTGGGCTACAGCGTGGTCGAGGCCCAGACCGCGCTGGCCAGCTTGCCGCGTGACCAAGACTTGCCACTCGAGGAGCGCCTCCGCCTGGCATTGGCCTACTTTGCCAGGCCATAACGCGAAACGTAAAGCGTAAAACGCAAGAGCCGCAGCTACAGAAACCTGTGTCCTACGTACTTCGTGCCGCTTCGTGTCCTTCCTGGTTTATTTTCCAAGCAGCCCGTCAGGCAGGCTAACCGCCGGCAGTGACGCCGCATTGAGCGGGGATGGCAAGCGCGCTTTCATGCCGTCGAGGCGTTGGCGCAGCTCGTACAGATGGCTGTTGTATTTGTCGAGCATCGAGCGATTGCTGATGACGACGATCTGTACGCCGAGCATGCTTCGCGCCTGGTCGATGCCAAAAGAGCCAAAAGCTAATGTCATGGCGTCTTCATACGGCAAGTCGGCCAACTCGCACACGCGGCGTGCCCAACGGCGGCAGTAGCGCGTTGGCCCCAGCTCCGTCGTCGCTGCCAGGATGAAACGAGTCACGGCATGGGCTGACTGCTGTTTGAGGATGTAGGCCAGCGAATCGGTGATGCACAGCGCAATGCCCTGGCTTTCAGCCAACTGCCACAAGCTGAGCGCCTCTGCGCTGGGTGAGGCAAGCGACTGGCGTTGGCCTAGGCTAAGGCCAACGATCAGGTGGCGTATGATGTGCCTGTCAAGCAGATATCGTTTCGGGCTGGATGGGGTATTCACGGTCACCTAGCGCTTTCTCAGCCTTGATGAAGGCCTGATTCCATACCTCAGCTTGTTCGCTGTCTGGGAGGAAGCAGAACTCGTCAAGACTATACTTATCCAGGAACGGTGTGCTTGAGCTTGCGTCGCCCGCTACATCCGGCGCCCGCTGCTCAAAGTAATGTATGAGAGATCGCTGCGTTTCACTGATCATACGTGTGCTTCCCCTTGCCGTTCGTCGATAGCCTTATTTTAATCCAAAAGTCAATCTATGGCAAGTAGGACCATCGACTGCTCACCCCTCGCAGCCTGGCTTGTCAAATTAACAAGTGAAGTGCGCCCGGCAGCAGCGTAAAGGTGGCCGGCGCTTCGCCGACCAATTCCCCCTCCGCTTGCACGAACATGCGCTCGGCGGCTTCAACCCGAATCTCGCGCCCCACGTATTCCTTGACCTTGGGGTGGCTGAGGTGCGATCCGTTATACACGCGGGGCACGGCCACCAAGAACTCGATCTTGCCCAGGTCTCCCAGCGTGATGACGTGGAACAGGCCATCGTCCACTTGCGAGTGAGGGCTGACATGCATGCCGCCGCCAAAATAGCGACAATTGGCCACAATGATCGAGTTGAGCACCTCGCTGCGCTCTTGCCCGTCCAACGCCCACCGCACGTGCTTGTTGCGGTAGGCAAACAGGCTGAGCAGAAGTTGAGCCAGGTAAGGCGTCGTCCCGCCCAACACCTTGCTGGAACGGTTCACCCGGTCGCACACTTCGCCGTCAAAGCCCAAGCCGGCTGCATTGATAAAAAAACGCGTGATCTCGCCTTGTCCCAGGCGGCAGCGGATTCGCCCCACGTCCACGCAGCGTGCCTCGGCTTTTAACAAGCGGAGGGCTGCCTCGAGCGGATCGCGCGTCAGTCCCAGCCCGCGCACAAAGTCGGTCCCGGTGCCGCTGGGAATGATCCCCAGCCGCAGTTCAGGGTCGAACTGCTCTCCCACAGCCAGCCCGTTAAGTACCTCGTTGAGCGTGCCGTCGCCGCCAGCCGAGACAATGGTGCGTTCCCCGGCACGCACGGCCTGGCCGGCCAGATAGGTGGCGTGCCCAGGCTCCTGGCTGAAGGCAATTTCCATTTGGGCGCCTTCCAGTCGCAGCCGCTCTTCGATGCCGGCCCAGCGTTGGCCGGTCTTGCCATTGCCCGAAACGGGATTGACGATGATAAACATCTTGTGCATCCTTACATGCCATGTCTGAATGGCGCACCATGTCCAAATGGTGCAGTATGGGATGCATTATAGAGCTTTTGCGTTATCTGTCAACTTGGGGAAATTGAGAAAGCGAGTTTTTTGCCTTGCACCTCCAAGCGCGCCCGGCGGCCCGCCGGCGCGTAGCGCCGGACACGGGCAAGCGCAGGAGGCCGAAAAACTCGGTTTCTGGCTGCCCTAGGCTATGGCTGACTGAATGGCTCCAGCCTTGAGCGAAGGGAAGGAGTGTTCAGTTGTCTGGTGGCAGACGCCCAGGGCATGTTCTATGGCCTTTGTTACTTGATTGGGAGTGACCGGCTTTAGCATGAAATTGACCGCGCCCAGGCGCAACGCTTCGTCGAGAATGCCCTCGTGCCCCAAAGCCGAAACGATGATGACCTTGATTGCCGGATTGACGGTGTGGATGTCCTTTAATGCCTCCAGGCCGCTCTTGCCCGGCATGACGATGTCCAACAAGACAATGTCCGGCCGCTTGAAGAGACAGGCGCGAACGGCTTCCTCCCCGTCCTCGGCCTGGAGCACCTCGTAACCGTGTTGGCTCAAGTACTTGGTTAGGCGATCTCGTATGAACTTGCAGTCATCCGCCACTAGAACTCGGTACATGGCATTCCTCGTGCCCGTAGGCATTGGGGGGATGCCTGCGCGACGCAAAACAGCATTGGTGAATGCTTGGTGATTCATTATAGTATAGCCGTTTGTAGCCCGGTTGTGAAGCGTATAAAGCCTGGATTTTTGAGACTGCCGTATCCGTAGTTTATACCTACTTTTACCGGATTGGCCGCTTGGCCGGCAGGCCGGGCCGGCGCGGGTACCGCTCAGGTGTAGCGGCGACTTTGTCGATCATCACCAGGTAGCGTGTCTCGGCGATGCCGTGCAGCTCGAGCGGCAGCAGTCGATCGAGGCGCCCCCCCAGGTGATGGATGGCCTTCTCGGCACTCGCCACTTCGGCCGGAGCACTCTCGCCTTTCTGAGCCAAGACCTTGCCGCCGACCTTGACCAGGGGGAGCAGATATTCGACCAGGGTGGGCATTTCGGCCACGGCGCGCGCCACGGCAAAATCGTGTTGCTCTCGATAGGCTGAGTCTTGCCCCACGTCCTCGGCGCGCGCCTTGAGCACCGTCACGTTGCGCAGATCGAGTGTGGCCACCAGGTGCTTGAGGAACTCGACCTTCTTGCCGGTGGCCTCGATCAGGGTGAGGCGCAGAGAAGGGCAGACGATCTTGAGCGGTACGCCGGGGAAACCTGCGCCCGTGCCCACGTCGACCAAGCTGATTTCGGGCCAGTCTGCACCCGCGCTAGTCCTTCGCAGTTGTCCCGGCACCGAGCTCGAGGCTTGTCCGCCGTAACTGAAAATCCCTTTGATGCAACTGACCGAGTCCAAAAAGTGCTTGATCTGGATGCCCCAGTCGTCCGTGATGGCCGTCAGGTTGACGCGCGCGTTCCACGCTACCAGCTCGTCGCGGTAGCGTTGAAAAGCTGTGTGCTGCTCCGGCGTCAGCCGGAGAGCCAGCTTGCGTGCCCCGTCTGCCATGTGTGGTACTGTCATGGCGCTATTATAAACGGCTTGGGCTATCTTGGCAATCCAACACTCCGCCACCTGAAACCTGAAAATGTTGGTAACTACTCAGGTCACAGAGCTACACAGAGCTTGCACGGAGTTTCACAGAGAAGATTTAACCTTTCAAAGCCTCAGTGGGTCTCT
>JAFGFO010000305.1 GCA_016931085.1 Thermoflexales bacterium | reverse complement strand
TTCCGTGACACGGCCATAGGCGTCTACAGCCAGGCCGACACGTTCCTCGACCTGTTCGCGGACGGCGCGGTGCGGATAGGCGACAGCGCGGCGGGTGCGCCAACGAACTATGTCAATATCTCGCCAACGGGCGATTTGTCGTTCGTCGGCAGTGCGGGGTTCTATCCGGTGCTGTTGGCGCAGGACGCGGAGCCAGTGCCAGGTATGGGTGAATTCCTGATATGGAAGGATGCCAATGACTCAAATAGGATATACGCGATGCTCAACGACGCCGATGCCGGCGTTGTGAAAGTTGAGATGACGTAGGAGAAATAAAAATGTCTGTAGTTCTAACTTTTACGCTTAGCGACCAACTCGCTACAACTGTTGCGGCAGCCTACCTCAAGCTGTGGCCATTGCTGGATGGGGAAGGCGAGCCGATCGCCGACCCAACCCAACAGCAAAAGAAGGCGCATGTTATGGCCTGTATGCGACAGCAGGCCATTGGAGTGATGAAGGAGGTAGCCAGAATTGGGGCCAAGGCCACCGTCGATGCCGCTGTGGCACAAGCCGAAGCCGATGGTGAGGGCATCACAACATCATAGGATTATCGCGTATGGCGCACCGCCTTGCGGCGGGGACGTGTTGGCCGAGCGGTGAATTCGGCGTCATCAAATCGCAAGCGCCACGCGCATGATCGAAGGAGAAGTGAATGAATACAATTAGGGCCATTGGTCGTGCTATCGTTCGCACGATTTCACTGGTGCTTTTCATAAGCGGCACGATATTTGCCGCCATCTTCTATCTAAGAGGCGACTATATCACATTCATGATGTTGGTCGCCGTAGATGTAGTTTTTCTGTATGGTGTCGTGTTCTGGCCGAAGGCGTACTTCGGTCAGAAGTAGGGAGGATAAAATGGAATGGACATTCGTGAAAGATGACCAACCACTAGAAATAGGTCGCATACACAACACGCCTGCGCCAACCCACTACTGGTTTGCGGGAGTGTTCCCGCTTGGTGCTCTGCGCTTCCGCCTGGCGCTGTCTATGCTGTGCCAGGCTATCAGGCTTGCCGTCACCGGCAAGTTCGCAATTCGGAGGATCGACTAAATGAAAGTCACGCTGAGGCAAATCATTGACGGCTTGCCTTCATTGCGCAAGCTGACCACGGCTCCACTTACGGCTAGGGCGTTGTCCATTCAACTTGGGATGATCGAGAAAGCTATCGCCCCTGCGCTCGACTCGTTCAATGAGGGACGCGGGGCGCTATATCGCCAGCTTGGAATCAGGCCGGGCGGAGAGCCTGGCCAACTGCTGTTTGCCGGCAATCTCACTAATGAGCAGAAGTTTGAAAAGCTGGATGAGCTCGACCGCCAAATGAAGGAGATCATGAAAGTTGAGGTCGAACTTGCCATCGGCGAGTTGGCGCAAGCCCAGGTCAAGCGGACAGGTGTGTCGCTGTCTGGCGTTGACGACAATCTACTAGACTGGATCATTGAGGCCCCCACGCCAGAGGAACTAGCAGCGATGGAGGCCGAGGAGATCAAGGCAGAGGAAGGCAAGAAGGATGCAGACTGATGGTGCTAGTTCGCCCAAGGTCGAGTATATCCCTGATCCGCTGCCTACCAGCATAGGCAGCACCGGCTTGGACTTTGTGTGTTGCAAGTGCGGTCAGGCTGTCGATCATGTGTACCTGATGGGCGATGGGCGGGTGTGCCCTGCGTGTTTTTGGAGAGATGAGAGTTACGTGTGCGAGGGGATGATGTTTGCAAGATTCGTATTATACCGAGACGTTGACGAGACTGGTATCTCTGGTGTTGGCGAGATCGCGGAAGGCTGCCAGTTCTCGGATGGTACTTGTGTGCTGCGCTGGAAGTCTGAGCTAAAGTCCACGGCTGTATACGGTAGCCTAGCCGACCTGGTGGCCATACACGGGCACGATGGAAAGACCAGGGTTGTCTGGTGCTTGGAGGGGACTAATGCTGCATGAACAAAAAGGGATAAGAGTTATCCTGTCGGCATTGTTGGCCATAGCAGTTTTGCTGCTGCTGCTTTCCACCTGTAAGGATAAGCCGCAGCCAGATCTGTCGCCCGTATCGCCAATAGAGGCGGTGGCGCAGATAGCAAAGACGCCGACGGCTATCCCTACCGTGGACGTGCCGGGCAATTTGCTGGTCAACCCTAGCTTCGAGGGGCCGTATGTGAATTGCGGCGATGCCTGCAACGTAGCGCCTGGCTGGCAGGCTTGGAAGGGCGACTGCTTCCCGCCGATATGCTACGGTGGCGAGGATGGCTGTGTCCAATGCCCAAGCAACTGTACTGGATGTGCCGAGAACAAGGATAGGGGGTGTTGGTGCGCCCCAGCAGAGATCGCTGGCCCTGGCGATTGGCGGTGGGGCCGGGTATACAGTGGAGCATCGAGCCAGAAGACGTTTGTGAGTGGGCGAGTACAACCTTCCGGCTTCGGAGTGTACCAGGTTGGCGCAGCATGTGTGGGTTGCCTGATTGAGGGCGGCATTCACGCCAAGGGTTGGCAATGCTACAAGTATATGGAGAATCTCGAAGTCTGCGGCAACGGGCTGTCCGACCAGCGAGGCGGGGCCAGCCTGAATATCCAGGTTGGGCTTGATCCAACGGGGGGCAGTGACCCGCTATCAAGCAATATCGTCTGGTCTGAACCAGTGGACAGCCTGGATGCTTGGACGTTGATCACAGTGACGGCAAGGGCCAGCAGCAGCAATGTGACGATGTTTGCCAGGTGCAAGCCAGACTTCCCGTTCTCACATGAGAATAATGACTGCTACTACGACGATGCGTATATGGTGGTAGTGAGCGAGGCTACCCCAACGCCAACCCCAGCGCCGACTGCTACCCCGGTGCCGTTCACCGCTACAAATTGGGTGCGTTTACCTGTAGTTATGTACAACTACCAGGGAATCTTTCCGCCGCCTGTGTGGTGGCCCACTACGCCGATCACCCGCACAGCCCTGATCGTAGTCCCTCGCCAGCAGACCGTGAGGGTGGGCCAGGCGTTCACGGTGGCCGTGATGGTGGCGAACACTGACGGTGTGGACATGATAGAGGCATCGCTGTTCGCCAACCCGACGATGATCGAGCGAGAGAGGGCGACAAGGCTGACGCAGACCGGTCAGCTTCGGGATCACGACTTCTTTTGGACATTCGAGGCATTTTACGAGGACTTGACCGCCGACTACTACAAGCTGTTCGAGGTGAGGATGGTAGCCGCGCAGCCTGGCGTGATGCCCCTCACGATATGGGGCTTTGTGGGCTACGACTGGGGAGAGTCGCCATTCTCCTACAACGAGCCGGAGGGCGAGCCGCTTGGATGGGGTTTCATGCCTCAACTGTATGACGCAAGGGTGGTGATGGTGCAATGAGCAGGGAAAAGCGACGGCATCGCCGGCTAAACGAAAGGGTGTCTGCGGTTGAGGCTGCGCAGCATGAATACAAAGATGGCCATGCTGATATTCACAGGCTAGAGGAGGAGAAGCAAATAGCCAATCTTCTGGCTGCCGAGAAAACACATGAGGCTACTGTCGCCGAGATGAAGCATCGTCTCGATACACTCAACAACAATGCGGAGACGATGCGCAAACAGCAAGAAGATCACGCCAAGGCGCTGGAGAGGCAACAAGGCACATACGTTACAAAAGATAGTCACGACGCAGATATGAAAGGCGTCGAGCGGCGTTTTGGGGAGATGACTGGCCGTGCAACGACAGAGGCGTTAGCGGTAAAAATGAGTGCCTACGACCGAGAGTTTGAACGGCTTCGACTATTCGAGTCGAAGGTCATAATCTACGCAGGCATTGCTGGCGCGACTGTCAGCCTGATTATAGGAGCTATCTACTTCGTAGCCGGCAAGCTGTTGTGACCTGTTACAACGTTGTAACTATTCCGCAGAGGAGTAAGGAAGATGAAGACGACAATCTTGGCGCTTGAATCATTCGCCGACAACGCGCGCGCGATCGGTGGTCGTGGCGCAGCCGTATATACGCGCTGGCCAGGCGCCGCGCTGGCCAGGGGCGATTTGTTGATGGTCTTTTTACACCCCTCGCTCGACGGGCGCGCCTGGCTGGACGATATGCGCGAGGTCGTGGTCACGTCGGGCAAATTGGCCGATGCGTTTCTGTTGGATACAGTGGCGTTCGTCGGGGCCTGCTACGGCGTGGAAAACGAAGCCATGATTGAAGCGCTCAAGCGGGCGGGCGCCGGGATTATCGTGGCCGCGCCCGGCGCGAATTTCGGCGGGTCCGGCGGGGCGCTGGCCGGCGCCGATTGGTTGGCCAAGGGCTTGCGAGTGTTGATGGAGGCATGGCTGCCCTTCGACCTGGCCTGGCCGGCAGCACGCGCGCTCACGCGCACTGTGGCCGGGGCCGACGCGATGGAGTACCGCGTGGTCTGGCGCAGCTCGCCGCCCAAGCCGCTGGGCCGGCAGATCGCGCTCGGCTTGGCCGGCGTATTGGCCGTGATCGCGTTCGTGCTGCAAGTTGCCCTGGGCGGCAGCGCGCCTGGCCCGCTGACGTTTTTCTCGTCGCTGCTGGCAACCATCACGCCGCTGCCCACCGCCGCGCCGACGTGGACGCCCGACCCTACCCGCGTGTCCAAGCCGTGGCAGATCATTCCAGAGGCGACCGCCACGTGCGTGGGGCCGGACTGCGTGCCGCCGGCGGGCAGCTACCTGGATTATTTGTACTATCTGCCGCTGGCGGCAAAGAACTATAACAGGCTGCCAGCCATCACGTGGGGCAAGGTGCTGTACGTCAACGGCGTCGTCACCGGCACGACGGCCACGGTGACCGCCAGCGACACGATCACGATAGCCGACCACGTGGCGATCGCCAACACGTCCAACGTGACGTTCACGCTGGTGGAGGAATGGACGGACTCGCTCGGCTTTACGAGCTGGATCAGCGACACGGGCAGCGTCGTGACCGGCACGGGCGTGTTGACCTGGACCGTGGCCGATGTGGCGCCGTACCAGTATTGGGTCATCACCAAGACGTGGACGGTGATCAGCGGCTCGTGGACGGTTGACCTGGTTACCGAGACGCTGAGCCTGGTTCCTGGAAGCTCGCAGTGGCAAATCGTATCGCTGACGTATTCGCCGTGAGCGGGGTGGCCAGGCGCGCGGCCTGGCTGCCCTGTATTACAATCTCCAGTTATCCACCGGGTCGGCCCGCTCGTGCGCGGCCGCGCAGTCGATGGCGGCCACGCGGGCGTAGCGCCGGACCATCTCCAGCGAACTGTGCCCCATCAGGGCCTGGAGGGTAAACAGATCCCCGCCATTGCGCAGGTAATTGATCGCGAATGTGTGTCTGAATCTATGCGGGTTGCAGTCTTTGATTTTGGCCCGCTTGCCCAATCTGCACAGCAGGCGGTGCAGTCCATAGCGCGTGAGAGGATCGTCGGATGACGCGAACAGAAAGGTGTCCTCGGTCTTGCTCTCGATCGTCTGGATGTGCAGCCAAATAGCCTTGGCCGTGCGCTTGCCAAAGCGGGCGATCCGTTCCCTCTTTCCCTTACCCAAGACCTTGACGCTGTTTTGCCGCAGGCTCACATCTTTGATTTGGATGCCGCACAGCTCGGTGGCGCGCAGGCCGGTGCTGAGCAAAGTCAGGAGGATGGCGCGGTCGCGGGTAGCCGTCGAGCGTGACAGGCGGCACGCCTGCAGGAGCGCCTCCACGTCGCCCTTGGAGAATGGCTCGATGACCGGCTCGACCAATTTGGGACGCGGTATGGCCAGCATGATGTTGGCTGGCGTAAATTCTTCTTCGTAGGCCCACTTCCACAACGCGCACAGAGCGCTGTGGATGTTGTACAGCGAATATTGGCCCAGGCGGTCCCCGCTGGCGGTGAGATAGCCGTCGTTGAGCCAGGCGAAGAAAGCGACCAGGTCGTGCTTGGTGATCTCGTCGATGTGCGTGCCCGGATCGATGAATCCTTGCAGTATTCTCCATCCGTTGGTGTGAATGTCCAGCGTGGCCTGGCTGAATCCGGCCGCGGTCTTGGCCAGCGTGACCCCCTCGATAGATTGAGAAAGCGTGAGTTTCATGTTGCCCTCCGATTGAATTAGATCATATGTTCTCTACCAGTAGATGTGCATTTACATTCGATTGTGTTTTTTGTGGGTAGGGGATACGAAATTTCAAGTGGTGCAAAAAGCGCCACCTCGGGGGGAACCTGGCCGTTCTGACCACTAGAGGCCGGTATACGGCGCTTCTAGTGGTCAGAACTGGCCTTTGTCGGGGCGGGCAGATTTGAACTGCCGACCACCTGAACCCCATTCAGG
>JAFGFO010000304.1 GCA_016931085.1 Thermoflexales bacterium | reverse complement strand
TGGGCGCGCAGGTGTGTAACGTGGACGGCGAACAGTTTGTCTTCCCGCTGGAAACGCGCGACGTGGAAGCGGCCGCCTTTATCCGCGAATGTCGAGAGCGCGGCAAGGGCGTCATCACCCCCACGGCCCAGCCGTGTGTCTGGCTGGACAGCCCCTTGATCGACCTCATTCACGGCCCGGGTACCATCGCGCGCGGCCTGCCGGCCATGGTGCGCCAGTACAAGCGCTTTGGCATCGACATGACGGCCGACCCCATCCTGGTCTATCCCACGCTGCACTATCAGAACGGTGGGGTGGCGATCAAGCCAGACGCCTCGACCCCGGTGCCGGGTTTGTACGTGGCCGGTGAGGCGGCGGGCGGGATCCACGGGCGCAACCGCTTGATGGGCAACAGTCTTCTGGACATCGTCGTCTTTGGCCGGCGCGCCGGGCGGGCGGCGGGCGAGTACGTCAAAGGCGTCCAATTAGGCCAGCCTACCCTGGCCCACCTGGAGGCGTGGAAGGAAGAGCTTGAGGCGGCCGGCGTGCTCGATGGGCCGGTCAGCCCCGTCCTGCTGCCGCATTACACGCGCGACGCGGCCTAGAATACAATCATTTTTAAGGAGAAAACATGTCTGCTTTTACGTATACGCAATTAGAAGAGGGCGAAGTGGTGGTCATCGGCCCGGTGACTTTTTCCAGCTCTGTGAGTTTCAGCGCGGGCAGTGGCCAGCAAAGCGCGCAGCTCAGCCGGAAAAACGAGCGCAAAATCGGGATCACCAACCGGCGGGTGATCGTCGAGCAAGGCGACCAGGCCCAAGGCGCACAGATCGTCGCGAATGCGGACGTCAAGCGTGTCTACGTCCGGCGCGAAAAGTTCGGGACCAAGGTTGAGAAAATAGAAACCCAGCGTGGCCAGACTGTGAAACTGGACATGGCCGGCTTGGGCCCCATGGACGAAGCTCGTCTGTTCGAGCTCTTCCCAAGCGCCGAAATCGGGGAGTCGAAAGGACTGTTTGGCGGCTTTTCCAAGATCACACCCCGGCCTGTAGCCGCGCCGCGTGTGCCGCCCCCGCCCAAGCCACCCGCCGGCGTGGGTGCTTCGCCCGCCATCAAGCCGGCCCCGGCCGCGGCAGGCTGGGGGGGGCCGGGCAAGAGCCACATCGACGATGCGGACATCAAAACAGTGGAGGACTTGCGCCGCTATTACCCTCTACCCAAGGAGTACGACTATGAGCAAACGGCAGAGGGCGAGTACATGGTCAAGCGCTTGAGCGATGGCGCGCAATTCCCAATCCTGCTAGAAGAAGAGATGCTGGGATTTGACGTGCCAGTCCAGGACCCCAAGCGAAAGAAAGTAACGGTTGAAGTGATCAAAAAGAAATGAAGAGGCTTTCCCGACGACAATTTGTCAAATTAGCGTGTGCCACGGCGACGGCGACGTTCTTTGCGCCTGGCTGCACGCCAGGGGCGGCCGGCCCGGCCCCCACCCGCACCCAAGTGCCTGCCCCCGGCGGCGAGGAGGTCCCCTCCCTGGCCCCCACTCGCACTCGATCGCTTGCTCCCACCGCCGGGGTAGCCCCACCCTCTACTCCCACCGCCGGATCAGCCGCCTCCTCCGCTCCCACCGTCGAGCCGGCCGCTCCCTCTGCCCCCGCCGCCGGGCATGCCTACCTGGCCGTTGCCAGGGGCAGCGACCCGGCCAGGCTCACGCAGGCGGCCCTGGCCGCCCTGGGAGGCATCGAGCGCTTTGTCAAGAGTGGGGACGACGTCATCGTCAAGCCCAATATCTGCGTGGCCTACCACACGCCCGAATACGCGGCGACAACCAACCCGGCCGTCGTGGCCAGCCTGGTCACGCTCTGCCTGGGCGCCGGCGCCCGGCGCGTGCGCGTGATGGACATGCCCTTTGGCGGCACGCCGGAGGCGGCCTACGCGATCAGCGGCATCGAGGAAGCGGTCAAAGCCGCCGGCGGCGAGATGGAGATCATGAGCCCGATCAAATTCGCCAAGACAGCTATCCCAGAAGGTAAGGACATCACGAGCTGGGAAATCTACCAGGATGTGCTCAACGCCGACGTGGTGATCAACGTGCCGATTGCCAAGCATCACTCCTCGGCCAGGCTTAGCTTGGGCATCAAGAACCTGTTGGGGGTGATCACCAGGCCCAACCTGATGCACCGCGACCTGGGCCAACGTCCGGCCGACCTGGCCAGCCGGGTGCGCCCGAGCCTGACGGTGGTGGATGCCGTGCGCATCCTGGTCGCTCACGGCCCCAGCGGCGGCAGTCTGAATGATGTGCGGCAGATGGACACCGTCATCGCCAGCCACGATTTCGTCGCTGCCGATGCCTACGCCGCCACACTCTTTGGCATGAGCGGGGCGGACATCCCCTACATCCAGGCGGCTGCCAGGATGGACCTGGGCACGCTAGAGCTGGATCGCGTCAAGCTCGAGGAGATCAATGTCTGAAACCATCTTAGGTGGTCAAAAATCGCCACTTGGAGTATAATCACACCAAGGGGATGGAATTTCACCCCAAGCTCATCGACAAAAAGGGAAGGGATTTGAGGATTATGAGCAAAGAGCACATTCTGATCGTCGAGGACGATATCGACGTTGGCAATACCCTGAGTGTACTTTTCTCGATGCAAGGCTATGGGGTAACCATGGTCCGCTTTGGCGCTGAGGCGCTGCAGCAGTGCAAGCAACACCTGCCTCACGTCATTGTGCTGGATATCATGCTGCCGGATATCGATGGCTACGAGGTTTGTCGACGCTTGCGCTCCAACCACAGGACTAGTCACATCCCCATTATCTTTTTAACCCAGAAAGACGAACGGAGCGATAAAATCGCCGGCTTGTCGTTGGGCGCCGATGACTATATCACCAAGCCATTTGACGTGGACGAGCTGCGTTTGCGAGTCCAAGGCGTCATCCAACGCGCCGCACGCGAAAACTTGACTCACCCGGTGACCGGGCTGCCCGGCCCCGGCCTGGTCGAAGACCAAAAACGCTCATTGGCGCACAAAACGGGCTGGAAGTTGTTGAACGTGGCCATCGCCAACATGGAACCGTTTCAAGACAAGTACGGCTTTGTGGCTGCCAACGAGGTGCTGCGCTTTACGGCTTTGTTGATGAGCCAGGTCATAGACCAGGTCGGTACACCGGACGACTTTATCGGGCACGTCGATGGCAACCGCTTTATGATCGTCACCGCGGCAGCAACGGCTGATACGGTGCTTGACGCCTTGACCAAGCAGTTCAGGGCCAAGGTGAAAATACACTATGACGTGACCGATCGCGATACGGGAGAATTGCAGCTTGACGATCAACACTACAAGCTGATGACGTTGGCGGTTGACGTGGTGTCGCCTGAGGCTTGGGATACGAATCTCACCCCCCTGACAGGTTGAGAAGGGACTTGAATTATGAGCAAGGGGCATGTCCTGTTTGTCGAAGACGACGTTGACGTCGCCGATACACTGCGCATTTACTTTACGATCAAAGAGTACGAGGTGACCATAGCCAAGACGGGCGGCGAAGGCTTGGAACAGTGCCGGCGCAAGCTGCCGCACGTCATCGTGCTGGATATCATGCTGCCCGATATGGATGGCTATGAAGTCTGTCAGCGTTTGCGTTCTCATCGAAGAACCAGCCACGTCCCGATTATTTTCCTGACCCAGAAAGATGAGCGGATGGACAAGATCGCCGGCTTGTCGCTGGGGGCTGACGACTATGTCACCAAGCCTTTTGATATGGAAGAATTGCAGTTGCGGATTCACGGCGCTCTCCAACGCGCCGCGCGCGACAGCCTGACTAACCCAGTCACCGGCTTGCCGGGCAACAAGCTGATCGAAGAACAAACACACACCTTGCAGCACAAGCCGGAATGGGGTGTTTTGCGCATTACGATCGAACACCTGAAGGCATTTAGCGACAAATATGGTTTCATCGCCGGCAATGAGGTGTTGCGTTTCTCGGCTTTGCTGATGAGCGAGATCGTGGAAGACTTGGGCACGCCAGACGATTTCATCGGCCATACCGGTTGGGGTGATTTTATCATCATTTCGGCTGCCGCCCATGCCAAGGTAGTGGCTCAAGCATTGGTCGAACGTTTCAAAGCCCAAGTGGAGGCGTTCTACGACATTAGAGACCGCCACTCCGGCTACGTCCTTCTCGGCGAGCAACGCTATCCATTGATGACATTGGCGATCGAGCTTGTTTTGTCGGAATGATGACCAGGCTAAAGGGCTATCGGAATAGCCTGACGTGGTCCTTTTGGCGACGGGTGCGCCAGGCCGTCCAGATCCTGGCGCTCGTTCTTTATGTCTATTTGTTGTTCGCCGCGCTCCAACGGCGGGCCGCTTTTCCCCTGGCTGACCTGTTTTTCCGGCTCGATCCCCTGGCTGCGCTGGCGGCCCATATGTCCGGCCGGGCTTGGATCCCCCGCCTTGGACTGGCTGTGCTCACGCTGTGCCTAACGCTGCTGCTGGGCCGGGTCTGGTGCGGCTGGCTGTGCCCGCTGGGCACGCTGTTGGAGTGGGTAGGGGGGACAAAGAGCGAATCGCAAATAACAGATAACAAATCGCGAATCGCAACTAGCAAATATGTCATTTTGCTGCTCATTTTGGCGGCCGCCTTGTTCGGCAATCTGAGCCTGCTCGTGCTCGATCCGCTGACCATCTTGACGCGGACCATGACGACGGCCATTCTGCCCGCGCTCAACTATGCTGTCACCGCCACCGAGCATGCTCTGTACACATTGCCTGGGCTGAGGCCGCCTATAGACTGGCTTGAAAAGCTGCTGCGAGGCCCGGTTTTGCCGGTCGCGCAGCCGGCCTTTGACCAGAACGCCCTGATCGTTTTGCTATTTGCCGGCCTGCTGGCGCTCAACCTCCTGGCCGAGCGTTTCTGGTGCCGTTATCTCTGCCCCTTAGGCGCGCTGCTGGGGCTGCTGGCGCGAGTATCCCTGCTTCGGCCCATGATCCGCCCGGCCTGCAATCGCTGCGGCCAGTGTGTGGACGCCTGCCGGGTGGGTGCGATTGACACGCGCCAGGGCTACGAGATCTTGCCCGCCGAGTGCACCGTTTGCCTGGATTGCCTGGCGGTTTGCCCGGCAAGCGGGATCGGCTTCCGGGCACATCTGCAGCCGGCCCCCGCCAGCGATTATGACCCCAGCCGCCGGCAGGCCCTGGCAGCCTTGGCCGTTGGCGCGGCCGGCGTGGCCGTGCTGCGCAGCGGGACGCAGGCCAAGTCGTCACACCCGCAGTTGATCCGCCCGCCTGGCGTGGATGACGAGCTTGACTTTTTGGCGCGCTGCCTGCGCTGCAGCCAGTGCATGAAGGTCTGCCCGACGTCTGGCTTGCAGCCCGTCTTGTTCGAGGCTGGCCTGGAGGGCCTGTGGACGCCTCGGCTGGTCCCCCGCCTGGGCTACTGTGACTATAGCTGCAACGCGTGTGGGCAGGTTTGTCCTTCGGGCGCCATCCCGCTGCTTGAGCTGGAGGGCAAACGGCAGGCTGTTATTGGCGTGGCCGTGATCGACCGTGACCTCTGCCTGCCCTGGGCGCATGGAACGGCCTGCATCGTCTGCGAAGAAATGTGCCCGACGCCTGATAAGGCGATCAGGCTGGAGGAGGCGATGGTGAGCGACGACCACGGCGAGCCGGTCGTCGTCCAACGCCCGTATGTCTTGCCAGAGCTGTGCATCGGCTGCGGCATCTGCGAATACCAATGCCCGCTCGAAGGCCAGGCGGCTATTCGGGTGTACGACACCAACCTATAGACTTCCGAAGTCTTTAAGACTTCGGAAGTCTGGCCCAGTAGTGAGGCTCTATGAATCGACGCTTGTTGCTGATCGACCCGGCCGCCAGGCGGTGGCGGCTGGAAACGCTGTGTGTTGAGCGGCTGGAACAAGACGCACGCGAGGACTATTTCGTCCTCAGCGGCGAGACGCTGTGCCAGTACCTCCTGCGCCGCGACCCATCCGCGTTGGTGATTGCCCGAGGCCCGCTGGCTTTTCTGTCTGGCAACAAAGCCACAGTGGGCTATCTCTCACCGTTGACAGGCCTACCCCATTACAGCCTCGTCGGCGGGCGCGCCGCGGCGCACTTGCTCAACCTGGGACTGGATGCCGTTTGCTTCGAATCTGGTAGACCCCAAGGGTCTGCCTCCCGCACTCCTTTTGGAGGTGCTGCGCAAAGACCCTTGGGGTCTATGCCCTATCTCGTCGTCAGCGGCCGCGCGCCGCAGTTGAGCGTCCAGTTCAAGCCGGCTGATGACCTGCCCGCCGGCCAGCGCAGCGCGTTCTACTGGCTGTTGGACAAGGAGTTGGGGAACGACCCGTATGCCGGCTCCATCTTTAGCCTGGGCGAGGGGGCGCGCCTGGGCTACGCTTCCGCCAACCTGGCTGTCGAGGCCATTTACCACGCCGGGCGGGGTGGGGCGGGGGAGGTGTTTGCCCGCTTTGCCCAAGCCCTGGTGCTGCGCGGCAAGACCTGCGAGCCAGCCGAGTTCTTTGCCCACGACGACTCGGCTTTTGCGCGCGGCCCCAACGCGGCCATCGCTCCTCTCTTGAAGCGCTATTGCGCTCGCATGTCCGGCAAGACCGGTGGCACGATCGCCAAGTTGTATGCTACCGGCACTGACCCGGCCGGGCGGAACACGCTGCCGGCCGCCAACGCGCGCCGTCTCGGTTATGCCCTGGCTGACCTGGGCGGCCCCCAGGTGCTCAAGGCTACCCGCCAGGGGCAAACCGGCTGCCACTGGTGCCAGGTGGACTGCCGCCACTGGCATTGGGTGCCAGCCGACTATGCCCCCGGCGGCCGCGACCTCTTTCTCGACGATTTCGAGCCGGCCTACGCGGTGTTCGCCATGTTGGACTTGAGGCCGGCCGAGGACACCTTGCAGGCCAGGCTGGATTTACTGGCCGACGTCGACCGGCGGCTGATGCTGCCGGTCGAGCAAATGGGCTGCGACGTGATGAACGTTGGCCTGGCCCTGGCGGCCTTGTTCGAGGGGGTCGAGCGTGGCCTCATCCCTCCCGACGATGCCCCCGATTTTATCAAGGTGAGCCAGGAGAGGGGAAAGCTGGAGGCCGCCGTGCAGGCCGTGACGATGCTGCGCTCTGGCCAGGCCAGCGAATATCCTGCACTGCGGGCGGTGGGCGACGGGCCACAGGCGCTGGCTGAACGCTACCCGCCGATGCAGGACATCGTGTTCACGGGGGGGAAAGGGACGCTGGGCAACGCCGGTCACTGCAACGCGTTGTGGACCTTCTTGATGCCTTTTTCGCGCTTCTTTGGGCATTACGTGGGCCAGTATTACAAGCTTGAGGAGGAGCTGCCACCGCCTGGGGCGGGTGAGGCGGCTTACCGGGCCTGCTTCGCGCGCGTCGTCGAGGGGCTGCTGGCGCGCGAGTTTTTCTGGCTGCTGGCGAACGCCCTGTCTCAGTGCGCCTTTACCTTTGTCATCTTTAGCCAGGACGGCCGGGGCGAGCGCCTGGGTGACGACGATTTGCTCGTCCGCCTGCTGCGCAACTATGGCATCCAGACCAGCCGGGCCGAGCTAGAGTGGTTTGCCCAGGCCTTTTGGGCCCAGTCGATCGACCTCAAGCGCCGCTTGGGCTGGCACCCTCCCCAAGCGGCCGACTTGCCGCTGCGCGTCTACGAGAGCCTGTCGCTGGCGTTGGGAAGGGAGCCGGACGAGCTGCGGCGGCTGATGTCTTGGCTCATCGACGAGTGGAAAAAGCAGGCCGGGCAGACCCTGGCACGTTTTGGCTACGAGGTGGACTGGTAGACGCGCCAAGCGCGCTGGGATAACATCGCAGCGTGGTTTTATCGGCGAATTGTGTTAACTACTCGGTTTGCTCGGCTTGGATTGCCAAATCCAAGCCATAACCATCACTATCAGGTTGAATTTCACTCGTTGGAGCCGCCGGATATGGCTACCCGTAGGGGAGCGGGAGCCTGAGTTACTAGATGTGTATAATTGAAAGGAGAAACAATCATGAAGAAACGTAAACTTGGTAACAGTGACTTGGAAGTTTCGGCTCTCGGGCTCGGATGTATGCGAATGACCTTCGGCGACCGCCCGGTTGGCACCCGGCAGGAGATGATCGCCTTCCTGCACACAGCGGTTGACCGGGGCATCACCTTTTTCGATACGGCTGAGGTCTATGGGCCATTTACCAATGAAGAGCTTGTGGGTGAAGCGCTGGAGCCATTTCGCGGGCGGGTGGTGATTGCCACCAAGTTCGGGTTCAAACACGATGGCGACAAAGGGCCGAGTCCGACGGCTGGCTTGGATAGCCGGCCAGAGCAAATCAAGCGGGTCGCCGATGCTTCGCTCAAACGGCTCCGGGTCGAAGCCATTGATTTGTTCTACCAACACCGGGTTGACCCGGATGTGCCCATCGAGGACGTGGCCGGCGCGGTGAAGGATTTGATTCAGGCCGGCAAGGTCAAGCACTTGGGACTTTCGGAAGCTCCTGCGGACATCATCCGCCGCGCCCACGCTGTCCAGCCGGTCGCGGCCATCCAGAGCGAATACTCACTGTGGTGGCGACTGCCTGAAGAGAACGGTGTGCTGGCTGCCTGCGAGGAACTCGGCATCGGCTTTGTGCCCTACAGCCCGTTGGGCAAGGGCTTTCTTACGGGGAAGGTCGACGAAAACACAAGCTTCGCCGATAACGACATCCGTGCCCGCACTCCTCGTTTCGCGCCAGAAGCAATGAAGGCGAACCGGGTCTTGGTTGATTGGGTGACCAAAATCGGGGAGCAAAAAGGAGCGACGCCGGCGCAGATCGCGCTGGCCTGGCTTCTCGCGCAAAAGCCGTGGATTGTGCCCATCCCGGGCAGCCGGAGGATCAAGTACCTGGACGACAACATCGGCGCGCTTGCCGTTGAACTCGCGCCTGGCGATCTCCAGGAAATTACAAACGCCCTCTCGAACATCACGATACAAGGGGATCGCTATCCCAAAGATATGGCGAAAATGTCCAGTCGCTGAGCAAGGCAAGGCGTGCAGGGAATTCAGACACGCGCGCTCGGCGCTATAGTGCGCAGAGTTGAAATGGAGTGGTATCTTCTCAAAAAAGCGGGGCGGTGGAAGACTTCCGAAGTCTTCTTAGACTTCGGAAGTCTGGCCCGAAAGCCCGACCTCCCCGAAATATTGAGATGATACAAGGAGTGAATGATGCAAACTGCGATTTTGAATTAAGCACGGAAGATATGGCGGCTATTACAACTCTAGACACAAAAACCACTAGTTTCTTTGATCATCGTGACCCTGAAAAAGTAAAGTGGCTGGGTGAACGAAAACTAGATGTCTCATGAATGAACGTCAAAAAGGAGATCCAGGATGTCTGAACCACAAGAACAATCACGCGCACAGCAACTCGTGGGTGATTTTGCGCCCAAGTTGGCGGAGCTCACGGACGAGGTGCTATTCGGTGATGTGTGGGCGCGTGCCGAACTGTCGCCGCGAGACCGCAGCCTGGTCACCGTCGCGGCACTCATCGCCAACGGAAACACCGAGCAGCTCGATGGCAAAGCGCTTGACCGGCTGGGACACGTCAGCGGCGAGCGAAAAAGGCCGGCCGGGCAGATCCTGGCACGTTTTGGCTACGAGGTATAGCGCGAGTCCTCGACCTGGCGGCGCAGTTTCTCCTCGGGGCTGAGGGAGGGTGGTTCGCGAACCGCCCCTGTTCCCGCCTCGGCAGCTTCGGCGGCCGCCAACTCCTCGCGGCTGGCGCGGCGCACCAGGCTCCACTTGCCGCAGTGCGGGCAGCGGTCGAGCTTGCCGGTAAAGCTGAGGTTCAAGCCCCAACAGTGGCGGCCAAAGGGGCGTCCGCACTTGGGGCACACGGCCCCACCCAGCAGGCCATAGTCGCGCGGCTCGCCAGGCGTAAATCCTTCCGCCCATACCGGGCGTTTTTTCTGGCCGCCGTCCATCAGCAGCGGCCCGATAAAGCTCGCCAGCATCAAGACACCTATCAAGACGGCGATAGGGAGTATGATCTTGCCGGCGGTCTGCCAGCCGGCCTCGGCCGAGACAAACTCGACGCGCAGCACATTCGACTCGAGCTGCTGCCCGCCGGCTGTCTGCCCGACTGCCGATAGCTCATAGTGGCCTTGGGGGTACTTGTCGGTGCTAAATGTGAGGGCGAACGGTGGCGTCTCGACCTCGCCTAGAACGCTCGGCCCCGCGCTCCCGGCCGGGTCGTTGATCTGGTACGTCACCGAAGCCAGCTCGTCTGGCCCCCGCACGCTCAGCTCAAAGCTCCCCTGGATCTGCCCGCCGAGCGCAAAGCCAAAGCGCTTGCTGAGCGAGAGGCGAAGCTCGGTATCCTGGGGCTGCCTGGCGTGGGCCGGGGAGGGGTGTGCCGTGTCTGCCCGCACCCAGGCTGGGGTGGTCAGGCTGACCACCACCCAACTTGCCAACGCGATCGTTTTGAACCAGGCTCGTTTCATCGCTCGTTTGCCTCCAATTGGGTTGGCAATAGCCCCCGTTGGGCGGCGACGGCGATGGCAGCCGCCCGCGAGTCCACGCCGAACTTGTTATAGATGCTGGCCAGGTGCGCCTTGACGGTGCGCTCGGTGATGCCCAGGCGCGCGGCGATCTCTTTGCTGCGCTCGCCGGCCGCGACCGCCTCCAAGACCTCCATCTCGCGCCCGGTCAAGTCCAAAGGGCCGGAGGGTGGCGCCGCGCTAGCTGCGAGCAATCGAGCCACGATTTCTGGCTTGAGCAATGTCTCGCCGCGCGCCGCGGCTCGGATGGTGTTGAACAGGGTCGGGCGGTCGGTGTCTTTGAGCAGGTAGCCCCGCGCGCCGGCCCGCAGGCCGCGCACCATCAGCTCATCCTCGTTAAAAGTCGTGAGAATGACGACGGCCACTTGGGGGTGCTGGCGGCGCAGGTGCTCGATCGCCGTCAGACCGTCCATGCCCGGCATGCGCAAGTCCATCAAGACCACGTCGGGTTGCAGCTCGCCTGCCAGGCGCACCGCCTCGGCGCCGTCGGCTGCCTCACCGGCAAGCTCAAGCCCCTCTTCGGTTTCCAAAATGAGCCGCAAGCCCTCGCGGACGATCAGGTGGTCGTCCGCGATCAGCACTCGAATCGAATCCATCATATCACTTCCTGACTGTCAATGGTAAGCGCAGCCGCAGCACCGTCCCCCGGCCTGGCCGGCTGTCGATCTCCAACGTTCCCCCGGCCAGGCGAGCGCGCTCGCGCATGCCAAGCAAGCCATAGTGTCCGGCCTGGGAGGCCACAGTGAGCGGGTCAAAGCCGGCCCCATCGTCACCCACCTGGATGTGGAGCCAGCCATCCGCGTGCGTCACGTTCACCCAGGCCCGGTTGGCCTGGGCGTGCCGTGCTGTGTTGGTCAAACCCTCGGCCACCATCCGTAGGGCGTGCTCGCAGAGGGCGTCGGTTAGCTCAGCCGGCAGGCTGAGCTCGAGCGCACAAGGAATAGCAGTGGCGGTGCTGAAGCGATCGACTTCGGTGCGAATCGCCGCCGCCAGGTCGGCGGGGGCGACCCGCTCCTGGCGCAGGTCGCCAATCGCGCGGCGGGCGTCGGCCAGGCTGACGCGGGCGCGGGCCATCGCTTGCTGGACGATCGCCTGGGCGCGCTCGGTGCGCTGGCTGGCCAGGTGCGAGCTGGCCGCTTCCAACTGCAAGATCAGGCCAGCCAGTCCTTGCGCCAGCGTATCGTGCAGCTCACGCGCCATGCGCTGGCGCTCGGCCGCCAGGGCGAGTTCCTCCACTTGCGCCGCGTACTCGGCCAGTTGGCGGTGCGCCGTTTCTAGCTCGCGCAGCAAGGTCTGAGCGTGGGCACGCGCCTCGGCTTGGCGGGTATACAGAGCGACGTAAACGATGACGAAAAAAGTAATCGGGATCATCGTCAGTGCCCAACCGCGGACTTGGCTCCAGCCCTGGGTCAAGACGAGGCTGAGAACCCCTAATCCCAGGCAAGCGATAACACCGATGGCGATCCGGCGCGGGCTGCGCAAAACGCCGACGGTCAGGCCGATCAGGGCTGGGTACAGGCCCATCGGTACGACGAGATTGTCTGCCACAAGCGTAAGGCTGAAAAGAATTGCACCCTGCACAACCAGGTAAGTGATCCCCTGGCGCGGTGTGGCAAACAAGTGAGGGCCAAGCCAATACAAGGCCAGGTGCAGCAGCATCAGGAGCGTGAATGGAACCAGGCGCAGAGGCGCGCGCAGGCTGGGCGATGCATACACTGACCCGCCATACAACACCACCATGACGAGAGTCACGATCAGGAAGAAGGGACGCTCTTCGAAAGGCTCGCCGCTGCGGGCCGTCGCTTGAAAGAGAAAACTGGGCAGCTTCATCTTGCTTCTATTGTACCTCACTTGGCAAGATTTGCCACTGTCCCCACGGACAGTGTACGAACGTACCAGGCGAGCCGGCCGCTAAGGACGATGACAGGGGGGCTGTCGTCTGCTAAACTGTGCTTGTCTTATACGATGAGAAACAATAAGGAGTATAAAAAATGAACACCAATCGACCGACTTTCTTAGGACTAACCATAAAGGCTATCGTCGTGCATACTTTGAGCTACTTTTTGATGGGAATCCTGGCCTTTAATTTCCTGAACTATGCGGAAGGGTTCGCCAGTGCTCAAATGGCATGTTGGATGCGGCAAACGAACGACCCCATCGTGATGGCCGGCGTTCTGTTTCAACCTCTGCGAGGCCTGGTCTTTGCGCTGGCTTTCTATCCCCTGCGTGAAAGCCTGTTTGGGAGAAAGAACGGCTGGCTGGTCACGTGGTGGATCTTGGTGGCCTTGGGCATCCTCTCGACGTTCGGCCCTACCCCTGGTTCGATCGAGGGCATGATCTATACCGTCATTCCTATCCCTGGCCAGTTGACGGGTTGGCTAGAAGTGGTGCCTCAGGCGCTGCTGCTGTCGGTGGGTCTTTACTACTGGGTGAATCACCCTGAGAAAAAGTGGTTGAACTGGGTTTTGGGAGTGGCCTTTGTGTTGGTGCTCTTTTTCCCGATCCTCGGCTTGCTGGTGACCAATCCGACCTGACCCTATCCCGACTTAGAAACCCATGACGGAAGCTAACGCGGAGACCAGTTGGATCAGGAAGAACAAAACGACCAGGACACCGACGATGATACCTACGACAGCGCCCGCGCCCAAGGGGCGAAGCGGCTTGACCTCCTCCCCCACCACGATTTGCTTGACGGCGTGCACCGTTTGCCGCACGAGGGCGTCTGTGTTCCAGCGGTCCAGGGCGGCCCATTCCCAGCCTTCAGTGTGTACGGGAACCAGCAATTTGCGCGCCGGGCTGGCGACCACCGCCGTTGCTAGCTCCGCCGTGAGGATGATGCTCCACGCCCCGACGATCACGGCCGCCTCGGCCAATTGCTGGCCGAGGGGTGCGGAATCGCTCTGGCCCATGGCCTGCGCGGCGGCGGGAGTCAAGCCGATGGGGACGAGGGCGAGGCCGGGCAGGTCGCGCCGCAGGCCCTCCATGACGGCACACCCAAGACGTCCATCCTCTCCATCAACCACGGCCACTCGCAGCTCGGCCAGGCGCTGCGCCTGCTCGCGCTGGTTCAACTGCCCATCGTCGCGCAGTGCCAGGCTGTGATAGCCCCACACCGCCGCCGCAATCAACGCAAAGGCAATCGCCCGCGCCAGGTCGGCCAGCAGGTTGCCCGTCTCAGTCGCCCCCAGCACGAGGCTCAATACCCGGTACACGATGTAGACCAGGCTGGTCAGCACTGTCATCGTGGCCACAAAGAGGTAAAAGTACAAATAGAGCTTGCGCACGATGGAGCGGCGCTCATCCATCCCGGGCGTGCCGGGGATCAGCGCGCCGGCTTGCGCCTGCCGCCATGGCCACAGCCATACCGGCAATCCGGCGATGAGGGCAGCCGTGCACCACGCCAACAGCTCGCGCGAATCGTAGCCAAAGACTTGCTCGGTCAGCGAACGGATCAGGACGCTGACGTCGCCGCTAAGGCCGATGAGGAGGGCGCCCAGGCCAATCGCCGCGACGAGATACCAGTACAGCCGCCGGAGACCCGCCTGGCGCGGCGCTTCCTGGGCCAGCCCTGCATCGCCGCGCAGGACGTAGGCATGGTAAGCCCACACGCCCGCCATAGCGATTACAATAGGCAGTATGTCGCTCAGCTCGCCTTGCGGGCTGAGGCCGAGCGCTCTGCGGAAGAACCCGGCCAGGATGAATGTTGCATTGACCACCGCGACTAGCGCGGCTACGAACACGCTGGCGTACAGGTAGAACTTGCGCAGGGCGGACTCGCGTTCTTCTTCACTTGGCCCGCCGAACAATTGTTGTGCCCAATGCCAAAAGATCAGCCACAGCGCCAGCCCGACTGCCAGTTGAGCTACCCCATCCGTCAGGTCGGTGAGACTGGTGTACCGGTTGCCGAACTGGAACATGGTCCAACGCAGTATGGCCACGACGGCCATCGCTGTCACCGCCAGGCCCGCCGCGCTAAAGCCCAGGATGTACCAGCGCCGGACCGTGGCCGAGTTGCCCGTCTCGGGTGTCACCCGTCCATCTTTTCTCACCACGCGCCAGTGATAAAACCACAACAGGCCGAGAACGACCAGCGTCACCACAGTTTGAACGATGACGTCCGTGGGCGACTGTTCCAAGACCGAGCCGGTCTCGCGCCGTCCACCGGTGACGAGGGCCAGCAGCGTTGCAATGAGATCGAAGCCATTGCCGGCAGAGGGCGCGAGGAATGCGGCGAGTGTGCCGTACAGATACAGGCGGCGCACAGCCGACTCGCGCTCGTCAGCAACACGGCCGGCGAGGCGCTGCGCCCAGAGCCAATGGCCGAGGAATACCGGCAGGCCGATGACAATCACGGCGATCTGGAACGCTGTCTCCGACGGGTCGCCGTCGCCGAGGAGCAGGCCTTGCAGAAGCGTAATGACGGCCCACGTTAGCGATTGCAGACTGACCAGGCAGACCAGATAGATATACCACCGGCGAACAGTGCCCATAAAGTTCTCCTTTTCAAATCATACCGAACAAGATCACCGACAGCCGTCAGGCTCTTCCCAACACGACGCCCAATAGAAATCGGAAGTGATGATTTTCCATTGCCCATTCTCCCGGCGCAGAGCCATATCAAACGTGTGGCTATGACCGCCGCTTCCGAACAACCCGTTCTGATACAGCTGCCGCTCGCTCACCGAGACGAGCACGTGCTCATCGGTGACATGGCGGGCCGCCGCCACTCTTGACGTAATCGAGTTGTCATCCACTCCAAAGTTCCAACGCTGGCTCCAGATGTTTTCTGCAAAGGCCCCTACGGAGTCGGGATAACCTTCGAGCTTGGGAGATAAATAGCTATAGGCGCGTGCATAGTCACCCTGCCTGAGCGCGAACAGGTAATTGTGCGCGACACCTTCGGGAGTATCCTCCGGCTGGTATGTTGGCTTGGGCCGGAGGAAGGCGACGGTAAAGGCGACGATCACCAGCAAGGCAATCGCGGCCACAATCCCAATGATGAACTTGTCAGAACCTTTCACTTTTTGTTTCCCTCCCCGTCAATACCCCATCTTTTTGTCCACCACGTTGCACAGCGGCAGGCCGGCGCGATAGCGCCGCAGGTTGTCCAAAAAGATTTCCAGCGCGCGCTCGTCGTAATGCGGAGTCGCGCCGGCGTAATGCGAGGTGATGATGACGTTCTCCATATCCCACAGCGGCGAGCGAACCGGCAGCGGCTCGCTTTCGAAAACGTCCAGCCCGGCCCCGGCGATCCAGCCCTCCCGCAGCGCCCGGATCAAGGCCCCTTCTTGGACCAGGCCCCCCCGCCCGACGTTGATGAGATAGGTGCTTGGCTTCATCGCCCGCAGCTCCTCCTCGCCGATCATTCCCCGCGTCTCGCGGGTCAGGGGCGCCAGCAGCACGACCACGTCAGCCTGCGGCAGCACCTGGCGCAGTTGGTGGGGGGCGAACATCGCTTCAACGCCCGCCATGCTGGCGCCCGGCGTGCGCTGAATGCCCAGGACGCGCATCCCGAAAGCCGCCGCGAGTTGAGCCGTTTGCCGGCCGATCTCCCCGACGCCGACCAGCAACATCGTCTTGCCGGCCAGCTCGAAGAGATTGACTTGTTGGCTTTGCGGGATCCAGGTGTGGCTGAGCTGGACGTGGATAGCCACGTGGAGTTGGCGGGCAAAGGCCAGCAGGAACGCCATGATGTGCTCGGTGACCTGGGTGGCGTGCATGCCGGAGGTGCTGGTGAGCACGAAATCCAGCTCGACCATCTTGGGGTAGCGCAGCAGCCAGTCGGCGCCGGCTGACCACTGCTGGAACCAGCGCAGGCGAGGCGCCTTAGCGATCAGGTCGTGTGGAAAATTGCAGGCGGCTATCTCGATTTCGTCCAGTACGGCCTCGATCTCGGCCTGGTCATAGATGACCAGGACTTGCATGTCGGGCGCGGCCTGCTGAATTCGCTCCCGCTGCGTCTCGTGTAGCTTAGCCGGCTCGAATCCCATCAAGAGTATGCTCATGGCGTTCCTTCCAGACCTGTAGGGTCTGCTGCCGGCAGGCTAAACGAGAAGGTGCTGCCTACCCCTAACTGGCTTTCTACGCCGACCTGCCCGCCGAGCTTTTCGGCGATGCGGCGCACGATGGACAATCCCAGTCCATGTCCCTTGGCGCGAACCTGGTCAAGCCGCGTGAAGGGTCTGAACAGGCGGCTTTGTTCCTCCGGCGTGAGGCCTGCCCCGTTATCGCGAATCCAAAAGCGCACCATGCCACCCGCCTCCTGGCTGGCGCCCAACGCGATATAGGGCGGCTGCCCGCCGTACTTGATGGCATTGCTCAGGTAGTTGACCCAGATTTCTTCAACCCACGGGCCGTAGCCAAGCGCCACCGGCCAGGCGTCGGCGCCATTAGGAAATGGCCCATTTCCTAATGGCCTAATCTTGGCCCCGTATTCTCTGACCAGATCGATCAGCCGCTCCTGGGCTTCGAGCAGGATGTCCGGCATATCCAACCGGGCGCTGGGCACGTCTGTCTTGCGTACCTCGGCCAGCAGGAGCAGTTCGTGAACGATGTTGCCCATCTTGCGCGCGTTGCGTGCCACGGTGTGCAGGCTCTTTTGCAGCTCGGCTGGTGGCAAGACGTCGTGGTCGGTCTCGATGATCTCGGTGTACCCGAGGATGATGCCCAGTGGCCCTTGCAGGTCGTGGGCCGCGGTGTGAGCAAAGGCATCCAGTTCTTCGTTGCGCGCTTCCAGTTCGGCCGTGTACTGGCGCAGTGCTTCTTCCGCTTTCTTGAGTTTGGTGATGTCCTTGGAAATGCCGCAAATGCCGACGATCTGGCCTTCTTCATCTCGCAGGGGCACCTTGGTCGCCAGGCTCCAATAGATCTGGCCGTCGAGGCGGATTTTCTTTTCCTCCATACCGATCAGGGACTGACCGGTGCGGATGATGGCTTGCTCTTGTTCGTAGAGATTCCGGGCATCCTCCTCGACGAAAAAATCAAAGTCGGTCTTGCCGATCGCCTCGCCAGGGTCGTTCAAGCCAAAGCGCCGCGCGTGGGCATGGCTGATCCGGATAAAGCGGCTGGCGCTGTCTTTGAAGTAGATGCGATCGGGGATGGTTTCCATCAAGGCCTGCATCAAGCGTTGCTCGTAAGCCAGGGCTTCTTGAGCCTGTTGGCGTTCCACGATTTCCTGCTGCAGCTCGGCCGTGCGTTCCTGGACTTGTTTCTCTATCTCTGCGTAGGCTTTTGCCAACGCTTTTTCGGCTCGCTCGCGTTCCTGGAGAAGCAGCGCGCCCTTGACAGCGCTGCTGATCTGTCCGCGCAGCATTTCATAGACCCACCCGTCGTGCGGGCCTCGCTCAAAGATCATGAATCCTAATGGATCGCCCCGGAAGTAGAGTGGCTCGATGACAAAGTGGTGGGCCTGGTCAGCTTCCCTGGCCAGGCCGCCCGGCACCAGTTGGCGGGATGGGAAGCGCTGCCCGCCGGCTTCCAGCTCGATTGGGCCACGCTTGTCGTGGGCGGCGATGAGCCTGGCGCCTTGAGCCGGGGCTGCGGGGTCGTCGTACAGGCATAGATAATAACTCGAGATGCCCAACTGGGGCAGTCCCTCGGCCAAGACGGCTGCCAGCCGTTGGAAGTCAAAAGTCACGATCAACGCCTGGCCGATTTTGCCCAGCCTCCTGGCCCGTCGTTCGGCCTCGATCGCTGCATGCAGTTGGACACGTTGAGCGATTACCCCGATCGTGACCCGGGCTTGCCCCCACATATCTTCGGCCCACAACCGTGTGTCGTTGTCAAGATGGGCGATGGCCCATTGACGTAGGATTGACAAGGCGGCTTGCCAGGCGGCTATGCTGTCGCCGGCAAGGGCCGCCTGGCCCAGAATCTGTTCCAAGGCTTGCAACAAGACGGCCGGTGCTCGTTGGTTGGTTGCCGTTACGAAGCTTTCCAGACACTGCTGGGCCAACCCGCTTCGCCTTGCCGTATGGGGCCCGAGGGCTTGCAGCACAGCCGAGAGCACTAGCCCATCCGGAAAGAGTGGGCCGCCTTTAGCTTTCGCGGCGAGGTCAGTTACACCGGCTTGGCCCGGTATAACCGCGGCTGGCTCTTGACCTGATCCGGCGCCGGCTTGTAACACGAGCTGATCCGGGCAGCCGCACGATTGGCGAATCAGCAATGTCGTGGGAAGATCGACCTGATCAGGCACGGGCTGGCCGGCCAGTTGCGCCAGCACCATCTCGACGGCGCGCTGCCCAAATTCGTAGATGGGCTGCTGCACGGTCGTCAGCGGTGGAAGGCTAGCTTCTCCCTCCTTGATGGCGTCAAAGCCCATCAGGGCCACATCGGCCGGCACCCGTATACCCCTGGCTTGCAAGGCCGCCAACGCGCTCAGGGCCATGTCGTCGTTGGCGGCCACGATGGCCTCGACGCGCGCTGGGTGCTGGTCCAGCAGCAGGGAGACGGCCGCCCTGCCTGCGCCAGGGCGAAAATCCCCCGGCAAGACGAGGGCCGGATCGAGTGGAATCTGGTGCTCGAGCAAGGTGTCGACGTAGGCGCTATACCGATCCTTGGCCTCCGTGTTGTTCTGAGGGCCGCAGATGAAGGCGATGCGGCGATAGCCGTGGACCCGAATGAGATGCGTGATCGCCTCGCACATGCTCGCATAGTTGTCTACAGTCAGGCTGGGCATCCCTTCGATGGCCAATCCAACGTTGACCATCGGCATGGGGAAATAGCGCTTGCAAAAGGCGGCTATCTCGGCCGGCTTGGCGTAAACGCCGAGCGCGCCGGATATGACCAGGCCGTCGATGTTCTCGCGGCCTACCAACTCATAGATCAGGTGACCTTGGGTCTCGAATGCGTCGGGGTCGCGCAGCACGCGGCCCGGAAAGCACAACAGGTTGACGTCGTGCTGGCGGGCCATATCGACCGCGCCCTGCAGCAGGCTCACCGCATAATCGTTGGACAAGCTGTCGCTCAGCAGGCCAATGCTCAGGCGTCTAGGTGATCTGGCGCGGCTGGTATCGTGTGTCTTTTGCGCTCGTGTTCGCTTTTTCAAGTTGCGCTCCTTGACCTTGATGTTACCATAAGCTGGCCTGGGATGCAAGGGAAGCGCCGACGCGTTTTGCGTTTTTTATGCTGTTTGCTACTCAATCCCCACGATCTCGAAACGGATTCGCCCGCCTGGGGCCTCGATTTCGACTGTCTGGCCCACTTCTTTGCCCATCAGGGCCTTACCCAGTGGGCTTTCGTGACTGATCTTGCCATGGCGCGGGTTGGCCTCGGCCGGCCCAACCATCCAGTACGTTTCGGGCGCATCGTCTCCCTCGCGCACGGTGATCTTGCTGCCGATTTGGACCCGGGTGTGCACGTCCTGGCGATCCTCTTCAATGAGGATCACGTTGCTCAAGATAGCTTGCAGGGTGCGGATGCGGCCTTCGACAAAGCCTTGTTGCTCCTTGGTGGCGATGTAATCGGCGTTTTCGGACAGGTCACCCTGCTTGATGGCAAAATTCAAGCGTTCGGCCAACTCCTGGCGCTTGGTCGTGGTGAGATAGAGCAGCTCTTCTTCCAGTTTTTGCTTGCCTTTTAATGTCAAGTAACTGACGTTGTTTTCCATAGCGCGGCCTCCTGCCGCAACCAAAACGCTTTCACCGCCGAGAGCGCCGAGGCCGCCGAGAAGAATTTAAAAAAATCTCTGCGCCCTCTGCGTGCTCTGCGCGCAAGCGAAAATCTTCGCGATCGTGCTGGTTTTTCGCGGGTAATACTATACTGTTCCTTTTCGCGACTATTTGATCAACCTATCCCACAACGGCGGGCCTAGCACCAACAAGCCGACGATCACGCTGGTGATCGCCCCGACCAGGACGGCCGCGGCGGCCACATCTTTGCCGACCCGGGCCAGGGGGTGGATGTCCGGGCTGGCCAGGTCAACCACGGCCTCTAGGGCCGTGTTGACGAATTCACTCGTCCAGACCAGGCCAATGACTAGCGCCAGGCTGGACCAACGCATGGCGTCCAGGCGCAGCCACAGGCCCAGGCCCACAACGCTTAGCGTGGCCGTCGCGTGAACCCAAGCATTGTGTTGCGTGCGCAGCATGTAAAACAAGCCGGCAAAGGCGTGGCGAAAGCTGTCTATGCGGTTACGGCTGCGCCTGGAGTCTTGTTTCATGTTGGGCCGGTGATGGGTGCGCCGATGGCCTGCATGATTTCAGCCTGGACGGCCCACATCGCGCGCTTTTGGGCCGGCGTGGCGTGCTCATAGCCCAGCAAGTGCAGCACGCCGTGGACAATCAGCAATTGCAATTCGGCGCCGGGCGGGTGCCCCCCTGCCTGGGCTTGCGCCTCGGCGCGCGGGTACGAGATGACGATGTCGCCCAGGTAGACCGCCTCGACCGAAGCGTCCACAAAAGCGTCGCTGCCTTGAGCGCCGGCGGCTTCGGTGGCGGCAAAGGCCAGCACGTCTGTCGGCGCGTCCACTTGCCGGTATTGCCGGTTGAGAGCCTGGATTTGATCGTCACCGGTGATGACGATGGTCAATTCTAGCGCCGGCTCCCCCTCTCCTTTTAAGGAGACACGAAGCGGACGGGGGATGAGGTTGAGTGGACGTTGCACGGCAAGCCTGGCGGCGGCCCGCAGTTGCCGGCGCTCGATCAATTTCCGGTAGGCTGGCTCTATTTGTAGGCTTATCTTGATAGGACTCGCGCTTCTCATGGCCTGAAACCTTAACCCTTTAAACCTGGAACCATCTTTTTCATGCCGGCGACTCGTGACCCACAGGCAGGGCCTGCGGCGGTGCTGCGTGACTCGTGACGCTTGGCGTGTGGCTTGCCGGGCTGCCTTCGTCCAGCGCTTCGTGCGCCTCGCCTGGCTGGCCGTCATCCGCGGGAGCTTGCTTTTCGGGATAGGGAATGCGTGGGTGAAAGACACCTTGGAGGGTGTGCGTGAACGACGTGCGGATGGTGTCCAGGTCGTGCAAGGTGAGGGGACATTCGTCCAATTGGCCATCGGCCACACGGGCGTTGATGATTTTGCGGATGATCTGCTCCAACTCTTCAGGCGTTTGGGGGCGCGCCGCCCGCGCAGCGGCCTCGCAGCCGTCGGCGAGCATCAACAGCGCCGTCTCTTTGCTTTGGGGCTTGGGGCCGGGATAGCGGAAGGCGTGTTCATCAACCTGGGAGGCATCGCCGCCGACTTGTTCCAACGCTTTCTGGTATAGAAAACTGACGCGCATGGTGCCGTGGTGTTCTGGAATAAAGGCGCGGATGCAACTGGGCAGCCGGTAGCGGCGCGCCAGGTCCATCCCGTCTTTGACGTGGCTCATGATCAGGTCGGCGCTGGTCCTCGGGTCGAGACGCTCGTGCACGTTATCCATGCCGATCTGGTTCTCGACGAACATGTAGGAGCGCGCCATTTTGCCCACGTCGTGGTATAGGGCGCCTACCCGCGTGCGTAGGGCGTTGGCGCCGATGTTTTCAGCCGCTTGCTCGGCCAGGTTGGCGACCATCAGGGTGTGGTGGTAGGTGCCTGTGGCTTGCATCAACAACTGGTTGAGCAGGGGATGAGTTGGGCGCGTCAACTCGATCAGTTGCAGCGTCGTCGTCACGTCGAACAAGGCGCCGATGATGAAAAGCAAGGCCAGGGCCAACGCGGCCGAGATGAGGCCGGCGATGATGCCGCTCCCCATTAACATCGCCAGGCCAAGCGAATCGGTGCCGCCGGCTGGCAAACGAAAGGCGAGCACCGTGGCGGCGCTGATCAAGGCGCTGTACAGCCCGGCGCGAAAGAAGGCGTTCAGGCGCTCGGCGTTGCTCAAGACCAACGCGGCAGCCAGCCCGCCGCCACAAGTGTAAGCCGCCAGCTCCAGGGAGCCTCCTCCCACCGTGCCGATCAGCACGCCCAACATGACGGCTACCAGGCCGGCCATGGTGGGGCTGATCATGACGGCGAGCACCATGGCTACGGCTGGCGAGGGCAGCAGATAGGGCAGTACGGTGCGGCCGGGAATGATCACCTTGGCCATAGCCAGGTAGCCGAGCCCCAGTACGATCAGCAGGAGTTGGTGGCGGGGGCGGCGGCACAATTCAGGCTCGAACTGGCAGACGTATTGGACGATGATCAGAGTCACCAGCAAGGCAAGCAGGGCGTGGCCAAGATGGTCCGTCCATTCGACGCGCGATTGGAGTAGCCCCAAGTTTTTCAATGCCTCGAGTTCCAAGGCGGTGACGACGGCGCCCTCGCGCACGACGATTTGACCCGCCTCGTAGCCGCGCGTCACGTCTTTGACGGCCAGGCGAGCCTTATCCTGGGCCGCCGTCGTGGCTTCGACGTCGAGAAAACTGTTGGGGGCGATGAGCGCGGCGACCAACATGCCCACCACGCGCGCTTCTTCGCTGCTGAGGTCGAGGCCGACCAGGGCCGGCACGCGCGCGCGCGTCTCGCCCAGGGTAGTATCGCGAATCTCGCTGCGCATGGCCAGGTCGATGACGGTGATGATCTCGGCCTCGACCCGCCCCCAACTGGTATTGCTGTGCGCCAGGATCTGCTCGATGATGTCGCGCGACAGGCGCACTTTCTCGATCGCCTGCAGCGCAGCGATTTTTTCGGAAGGCGTGGCCAAGGGGTCGGTGCGCACGGCCCGGATAAAGTCCAGGATTTGCCGGGAGAGCGCCACCTGGGCGCGGGCGATGGTAGGATCGGGCGGGGTGTAGAGGGCGGTAACGGAGGCCGCCGCCGTTTCACGCGCCTGTTGGGTGAGGATGTCGCTGGTATAGCTGGCGCGTTCAGGCGCGCGGATATCGTTGGGGGCGACCCCGCTCTCTTGGAGCGTGACTTGCCCCTCAGGTAGAACAGGCGCGGCTAACACGCCGGCGATGCCGGCGGCCAGCAGGCCGCCCAAGAACCACGCCCGCAGCGTGCTCCAGGCTGTTGCGAGCGGGTTGGGTGCTTTATCCTGGGTTGTTTGAGTGTTCACCACTTGGTGTGCTCCAGCTTTGAACCAGCACAGCTTGGCGCTAACGATGCTGACATGATACCACAACTAGGACTAGAATGCCATGCGTGGGGAAACTCGCGCTGGGGTTCGCGGGGAATCCGCCCTAAAAGTCATGTGACATCCAAAGGGCGTGCCTGGCGCTCTCACCCGTCTCCTGTCTGACGCCGCATGCGCTTGATCTGGCCGCGTTGGTGTTTGGCCTCGAGCCGGCGCTCGCGCGAGGCTGCCGTCGGACGGGTGGGGCGGCGCTTCTTGGGCACGCGCAGGGCGCTGTGTACCAGGCGCTGAAAGCGCACGATGATGTCCTGGCGGTTTTGATGTTGGCTGCGCGTCGACTGCGAACTCAGGTGGAGTATCCCTTCCTTGTCGATGTACGAAGCCAGCTTGGCCAACAGGCGCGCTTTCTGAGCCTCGCTCAGGCTGGGCGAGTTGGCCACGTCGAACAGCAGCTCGACCTGGGTCGAGGACGTGTTGACGTGCTGGCCACCCGGCCCGCGGCTGCGCACAAAGCGAAAACGCAATTCTGAAAGCGGAACGTCGATCATGCCCTTCTTTTTATCACGAATGACACAAATTAGCAAATTCGTGCCATCCGCTTCGGAGCCCTGAAGAGGGCTATCGTTAGTTCGTGTCATTCGTGATTATTAGCGTCTTGACAGGCTGGCTCGAACGTGGTATCATCCCGCCCATTGACAACCGAATAATGGGATTTAGGCTGAAAGCCTAAATCCACTCATCCAGAGGGGTGAAGGGACCGGCCCGTTGAAACCCCGGCAACCAGTCGAGATGGGGGAGCATCGCAGATGATTCAATCTCCCAGCTACATGGTGCCAACTCCGGCAGAAGTTTTTCTGAAAGATGAGAGATCGCCAAGCACACGCCTGCCTCTTCTCTCAGAAGAGGCTTTTTTATTGGGGCTCTCCGGAATAGCGTGTCGACTTTTCCCAGGGTCGCAAAGCTTCAATTCCGTGCGATCCCGAAGGGATTGCGAGCTATTCTTATAGCCGCTATTCCGATGGCCCTTTATAGAATTACTCATGAAAAACTATCACAACCGCGAAGATTTTCGCTTGCGCGCCGAGCACGCAGAGTGCGCCGAGAAGATTTTT
>JAFGFO010000303.1 GCA_016931085.1 Thermoflexales bacterium | reverse complement strand
CCCAGCCGGCGCACCAGCAGCATCACTCCGACCGAGTGCTCAAAGCGCGTCGCAGGCCTGGTGATGCCAATCAGGCCGGTGATGCCATGCTGCAAGACACCCTGCAGGCGTTGCACAGCGGCGGCCTGCATCAAGTCCAGCAAAACCGGCTCGACGATCTCTGTCGAATCATAGACCGAGTCATCGTATCGCATCATTCTTCACACCCTCATTCAAAACGAACACGCCGTAAGCCAGCCGGCCTGGTACTCAACCTTCAGGTCATCACCCAGCCCTGCATCATTCTTCCCGTTTGGACCGTAGGACAAAAAGTAGAACGAGTCCTCACCGGTCTTGACATAGATCAGCGTCCGGCCAGCCACATCCCCGCGATTGGGCAGTACAACACCGCTTTCCTCGTGGGCCTCTGCAAACGTATCGGGAAGCCGCCCGTGCCGCTCTTGGTAGCCGAGCACGATGGCACCCAACGTATCACGGATATAGACACAATTCCGAGCACGCTGGGTGGCAGCATCGCCAACACAAGCCGGCAGCAAACACAGCAGGATAACCCAAGCCCCAACATACCAGCGTCCCAAGCTCAACCTCCGTTCTCAGCGCAAGATGGCCGGCAAATAGACCCGAAACACCGGCCACGGCGCAAAGGCAGCTTGCAGCATATCATAAGCACCTAACGAACCACCTGGCCGGTAGTCAGCCAACACCAGCGCATGGGCTCTGCTCCAGTCTACCACGGTGTTCACGTCGCCAGTCTCGAAGGTAATTGTCGTCGTCGCGCTGGGCGCGAGAGCCGGTGAAATGCCGCTCACCACAGCCGCGCGCACAATACGCCCGGTGATGTGGTCTGTGTTGACGTCGATTGGCGTATGCTCTTCGTACACAATGGCGTGGACAGTGGCCGCATTGCTCGACGACAAGGTTACTGTGCTGAGATTGGTCAAGCGGATCTCGAAAACCACCCGATTGCCGACGCGCCGGCTACTGGCCTGGATGTCGGCTTGCGGCGGCCGCGCCAAAGCAGCGTCAACCATGAGTGTATAGGAATAATGTGCGCTCGAACCCAGATAGCCGCTGCTGATCTGATTGCCGCTGTCCACCATGCTCAACGGCAAGGTGGCTGAACCTGCCCCATGCGCGGCCCACCAGCGGCTAGAACGGCTTCCCAGCGGAGCGTCCACATTCTGCTCGATAAACACCACAGGCTTGTTAGCAGCAGCGTATTCGCTGGCTAATTGGTCTACCACCGGACCGGTGGCTTTACTATAATATCAGCCAGGGCGCATAAAGGTCTCAAAGACGACCAGGCGCTCCGGTGGCTGAGGAGCGCGGCCTGGTCCAGCTGTGACATGCGATGCCGCCAGAGTAGAACCCAGTACCGACGCAATGACCAACACAATTGATAAACGCACAAAATGACGCATTCTCACCTCCATATAGATTGAGCCTTTGCTGGCGAGCGCCGCGCAAGGCCAGATTATATTCACGTCCCCCCCAGCACAACGACATCTGCTTTAACCTTGGGCAGCTTGAGCAGCCCAATAGATGTGCAAATTGTTCAATCCATCCAAACGCAAACAGCAAACATGGCCAGACACAAGCGCACTTTCATAGCCCTCCTTTTTTCAGGCGCTGGTGATAGTGAGCCAGGTTGCTCCGTGTGACCTGCGACAAATCGTCCGGGATCTCGTCCAGCGCGAACCAGCCAATCTGGCTGCACTTGGCGCTCTCGCGGATGGCAGGCTCGCCAGAAACAATGGTGCAGATGAACGAGGGCGAAACCCAATGCTGACCTTCATCGATCAAGATGTGATCCACCACATCCAGCAGCTCGCCGACCTCGATCTCGATGCCATACTCTTCCCACATCTCACGCCGAAGCGCATCCGCCAACCTCTCGCCAAACTCGACCGCCCCGCCGGGAAACTCCCACAAACCCCGTTCGTTTTTGGCCTGGGGGCCACGCCGCGCTAAGAAGAGCCGCCCCTGGCCATCCACAATCAGCGCTCCCACACCCACACCGATATAGTCAAAACCACGCTTCATCTTGATACCACACAACCATCACTCACAACGCGCTATCCGCTGCTTTTCGCAATTCTTGAAACAACTCCACCAACCGGTCTAGTCGGTAGTGACCGTTCAATCCGCTAGGGTTCGGCAATACCCACAATTTGGAATCACCTATAACCTCGTTCTGTAACCCTGGTTCGGCTTGGGGGCAATGGAACGCCCGGCGGTACGCCCCAATCCCTAGCACGGCGATGAACTTGGGGCCGAACCGTTTCGCTTTCGCTGCCAGGCGACTTGCGCCCTTTTCCAGTTCCTCCGCCGTCAGCTCATCGGCCTTTGCCGTAGCGCGTTCGACGATGTCTGTGATGCCATAGTCCAGTTGCAACAGTCCGTATTCCTCACTTGGCGACAGCAAACGCTGCGTGAAACCTGCACCGTAAAGCGCTTGCCAGAAGCGGTTGCCTGGCCGCGCAAAATGATGTCCTACCGCTGCTGAGTATAGCCCTGGATTGATACCGCAGAAAAGCACTCGCAATCCTGGCATAATCACATCAGGTATGGTTAGCTTGCTAAGCTCAGATCTCAATACGCTCAAGTAGCCAGTCTTCCCTCACCCCATATAGCCCACTCTGCTCAGATCCTCGTCTCCCGGATCGTGCCCTGGTTGATCTTGAGCGCCGGCAGGCCGTGGATCAGCTTGACCACGCCGAGCGCCTTGCCACACGCGGGGCACGCCGGTTGAGCCTCCAACGGCTGGCCGGCAACGTGCGATCGGAGACGACCGCCATAATCCTTTCTGATCTCGTCCAGGTAGCATTTGATCAGACGGCCTCGGCCGCCTTTGAAATACTTGAACAACAAATAGCCGCACCGGCGCTCGACCTTGATGACACGACCTGGAGACATGTTGCCAATCCTGATTGTCGATCGCCCCTCTCATTGCGGCCCTTACTCACTTGCTACAACGCTAACAGGAAGACTTGGGCAGATCACATTTTACCCCATGTGTAGCAATGTAGGTATTCGTATACTCCTGTAAAATATCCACTTCCTTGTCTTCATTCACATCCTCATAGAAACCCGTCAGCACAAAGCCAGCCTCAATCTGTCCTCCAATTTGATCTTCCAATGTATGGCCAAACTCTAAAGGCATCCCCTCTTCTACATACTGTTGTTTGTCCTCCTTGCTTAAGCTCACCACATCAGAGTATGGCAATGCATATTTCACCTGCAATACCCCCGTCCGATTTGCCAGATCGTAATCAAACAAATACCTAACTGGATTCGCAAAACCAACCAATAACCCTCCACCTGCGCGCAACACACGATACGTCTCTTTCCATACCGGCTGGACATCTGGAACAAATGCGTTCGATACTGGATGCACAACAAGGTCAAAACTCTCATCAGCAAACATCCCTAGGTCCGCCATATCACCTTCAATGATCCGGATACTCAGCCCTTCCCGCTCCGCTATTTTTCGGTCTTGATCCAATTGCCTCGGCGAGTTATCAAACACCACCACCTTGGCACCTGCGGCCGCCAAAACGGGCCCCTGCTGGCCTCCGCCTGAAGCCAAGCACAGTACATCTGATCCCACTATCTCTGGAAACCACTCTCTCGGTACCGGCTTGGATGGTGTCAAGAAAATTTCCCATTGACCTTTTCGTGCCGCTTCAATCACTGAACTGCTCACTGGGACCGTCCACCGATTCTCTTTTTCAACCTGTCTATTCCAAGCCAGACGGTTATGCTCTCGAACGTTCATCGTTGTCTCCCTTATCCCCAAGTTTCGAGGCTAGGTACATAGCGCCATTAGGACAAGCATATCTATCCGATGTTGCGATTCACTACCGGACACTTTTACATGCAGACAACGCCAATCGCTTCCGGCACATTGAACGCAACCGGAATGAATCGCTCCTCATTCAAAAAATGCTCAAGCAAAGTCAGGCCCAATTGAAACAGGCTCAAATCGCAGCGGTCGGTCCGATGAATGATTTTGACCCAGTCATCCTGTATGGCCAACGCGCCCAGGAAAATGATCCAAAGGTAAGCCAGGGCAGCGGCGATCATCAAGCGCGACAGCCGCGCGGGATCAGACAGGTGACTCTTATGCAAGTGAAAGCCACGGCTTTTCTGGTCCGAGAACAAGGTCTCGATGCGGAAGCGTTTGGCATACCACCGACAGACTTCATCGACATAGGTCAGGTTCGAGACCAAGTAGATCGGTTCCTTCTCGTCGGCTTCCCACCAGGCGACGGCCAGTACTGGGCCATAGGCTTGCTGGGTGAAGGCCACCTGCGAGATGCCCCAGACTTCGCCCTGTTGCACCGTCAAGTCTTGACAGGCAAACTCGACCCCCGCGATAGACAACACCGCATTCTTGGCGGTGCGACAGGCATAGTGCCAGCCCCAGCCGTTGAGGGTGTCCAGCAGGGACGTCCCATCGAACTCGCCATCGCCCAGGAAAATGACCTCGGACCCTTCCAGCACCCACGCCTGCACTTGTTTCACCAAATCCAAGTGCGCGTCTTCGGGAAAGTGGCCTTTCCGGCCCCGGACGACCATCCACGCGATAGGCAACGCCCGACGCTGGTAGACCACACTCAGCATCAAGGTCACACATCCGCGCCCCACCACGCTCCCATCCATCACCAACACCAACGGCCATGCCGCCAAGCAGGCCAAAATCGCCTCGGCGAAGGGCAGAAAGTAAGTCTCGAACTCGATGCCCTCGTTGTTCACCCACCGCGAGAACCGCTTGACCCGGCTCTCCCGTTTTGTGCCGTCGGGGGCATGCTTGGCCACCTCCGGCAAGTTGGTGCGGCGGCCGCCTACAATGCCGCTGACCAGCCCGGCCAAGGTGTTCAGGTGACGAGCCAGATTCACCTGGGGCTCAGCCGGATACAGTTGTTGAAGGGCTGTCCGCACCGCCCGATAAGTCCGAACGTTGTCGCTCATGGTAAGCTCCTGCTGCAAGTTTGGGCAGAAGTATACCAAAAAGATAGTCAATCAAAAAGTGTCCGGTAGTGAATGTTGCGATTGTATTCTAAGAAAACTGGGCCCAATAGGATCTGGGCGGATTACAAATCGGCTCATTATGGCACACTGTCAAACAATTCCAAGACCGGCTCTAACCCCTTGATACCCGCTGCACAGATCAATCCCACATCGCGGCGCGCATCAGCGACAATTCCTGGGGCAGTGATGATGTCTAATGCCCACGCGTACTCGGCCAGTGCTGGGGCAAGCAAGTTAGCACGTTCACTTTCATTTGCGGCGTCCCAGCCGGGATTGCAAACCGCTTGACCCACTAGCGCCGCGGCCAAAGCACAACGCGGCTGATACAAACCACCTGTCTTTTCCAAGACAGCGCGACAATCATCAATGGCATCTGAGAAAGCATCATTAGCAACCGGACTATGCTGATGCAGAAGGATAATCCCTAATATCAATGCTGCTTGATAATAGGTCTCGGGCATCTCTAAAGCCATAGCATCCACACAGTATTGCCGGGCGGTAACAAGTTCATTGGTTGCCAACGATGCCAGGCTTAACCACAGCAAGGCATAGCTTTGTGTCAAGCGGTCCTCGATCTCGCAGCCAACTCCCAAAGATTCCTCATAGAGCGCAATCGCCTGTTCAAACTCTTTGTGCATGTACAAGTGATACCCCAAGCATTGAAGCCAGGAGGCTTCATTCCGACGGTCGCCAATTTCACGCGCAATTGCAAGAGCCTCTTGATAAAAACGGCCCGGATCCTCAACCCGTTTGAGAGCATGATAGACAATGCCTATGCGACCTATTAAACTGCCTTCCCTCCGACGATCACCAACCTCACGGGTTATAGCCAAAGCTTCTTCAAGAAATCTGATGGCCCGAACAAATTGCCCTAATTCATAATAGGCAAGGCCAAGGTTGCCAAGCCATAATCCTTCGTTTCGGCGATCTCTCTTCTCACGAGCAATGGCCAAAGCCTCTTTAAGGCATTCAACCGTCTTATCAACTTGTCTCAAGGTACGGTAGGCAAAACCCAAATTGCCAAGCCAGAATCCTTCTTTCTGGCGATTACCAATTTTGCGAGCAAGTTCGAGGGCCTGCTCATAGCACTTAATAGCTTCATTGGTGTGTCCCTGGGCGCGGTAAGCCTCGCCCAGGCTACCCCAATTAGTTACTTGCATATCACAGTCTATCAACCGCCCTAGCAGCTTCTTTCGCATTCCAAGCCATCGATCATAATATCCCCACAAATACAGATAGTCAAAATCAATGAGGTCTAGCAATCGACAAGCTCTATCATAATCCCCCGCCCGAACTCGGTGCTCAAATTCTGCCAACTGCGGCCCCAAGTCCTCTATCGTCTTCCATTCGCTTTCCGGCTTGCGGATGCTGGCATAGAAATCGGCCGCACGCAACTCCAGGTTACGCCGATTGTACCCACCTACCTCGTTACCATCAGGCAAATGATGGTAAGCATGCTCACGGTCAAGTGGGTGCAAACTATACTCACCCGTGCCGCGGTTGACACTGACGAAATAACCGCCGATTAGATGACGCAGGCTGGCACGTGTATCCAGGCCAGGATACCAAGGATATAGCAAATAAGCAACGGCAGTTTCCTCTACCGGGCAGTCGAAAACCGCCAACGCCTCCATCACACGCCGCTCGTTTTCACCCAGCCGTTGATGGCTGGCTGCTACCAGGCTTTCCACAACTTGGTCGCCAAACAGGTCTTGGTCGGCCAACAAGCGCGCCAGACTAGCGGTCGGATCAGCCTGCAAAATACCGGCAATAATCTCTAGCGCACGCGGAATGCCACTCGTGAGATGAGCCGCCCGGCGCAGGTCATCTTCCGGCGCATCACGCAGGCCCAACTCGCCCTGCGGATCAAGCTCGCGTAGCAAGGCGGTCGCTTCGTCTATCGGCAAACCCTCACGCAGAGGGATGCTACGCGCATTGCGCAACGCAGCGGGTATTATCTGAACCTGCTCGCGCGAGGTGGCAATCAGTCGTGTACCGCCTGGTTGGGTCAGGCAACGCTCGACAAACAGGCGCAAACCCTCGTCGGCAATTGTGCCGTCCGGGGTCAAGTAATTCTCCAGATTGTCCAGCAGAATGACGTACAGCCCATCCTGCATGACCTCCAGCAGATATTCAACCTTGGCCGCCAGGGGTATCTCACCGCTGGCCCACCGCGCCGCCAGGCGGCCGGCTGCCGGTTCACCGAGCATGCGCCCCACATCAGCATAGATACGTTCGAGGCTCAGTCCAGTGCTCAACGCGCTCAGATAAAGCAGCCCATCTATGGCCAGTTCTTTATCCTGTCCCGGCACCGGCAGCACACCATGTTCCAAATCGGCCAGGACGCGGCTGACCAGGGCTGTTTTGCCCATCCCGCCGCGCCCCACAATACTGATCAAGCGCACGTTCTCTTGGGCCAAATGGGTGCAGAGTTCACCTGTCTCGCGCGCGCGATCTTTGAAGGTATGGGTCATATCCAATGGGCGCAGGTTGACCACTCGCTGGCGCTGGCGTCTCTCGCGGCGAAGTTGGTCAGATTGATCTCGCTTGACGCGATAGTCGTCCATGCGATCGTCCAGGTAGACCTGCGCCCAGTCCACGTCCGGGCGCAAACGCTGGCCGATCTCGAGCAAGGCGGGGACACGGCCGTGGCGCTCCAGGTCAGCAAGCAATTCCCGTGCCTTGTTGGCCCTACCCTCAGCCGGAAGGTCAGCATAATCTATATCCAGGTCAAAACACACGTCACGCAACTCGCCCTCGTCCAAATGAGTAACAAGGAGCTGGCGCAGTTGGGATAGCTCTACAAGCAATTGGTTCATGTCACTCTCTTGATTCGCTGACTTTCCATATCCGCGTGCATGGTCAAGTAACGCAGCCAGCCACACACGCTCAGGTCGACGATCCAACTCGCTAGACTATCTTTGATGCTCATACTCGTATTTCCTGTTATCCCCACCGAGATGGCAACACTCTACCGCCTGCGCTTTGGTTTCATGGCCCGCTGAGGCTTGGGAGGATGCGGATCACTCTTGGGTGGACACCCTTCCGGATGGCTCATCTGGGCGGCGGCATCGATGTGAATGGATTCGTAAAGACCACGCCGTTTCAGCAAAATGCCTTTGCCCGACAGTTCAAGCCCAAACTTGGACACCTCGCGGCCGTCTGACAGCATCACCCTGGCTACAGACAT
>JAFGFO010000302.1 GCA_016931085.1 Thermoflexales bacterium | reverse complement strand
GCGCCAGGTCAGCTTGTGGACGCGAGGGATGTTGAAAGAACGAGTCGAGTTCAAGGCGTCGGCTGGAGGTTCCAGTCGAGAGCAGGTGAATCCGGCGTACAGTTCGCAAATGTGTCCCATCTGCGGGTTTGTCCACAAAGACAACCGGCGGGGGGATGCGTTTCAGTGCCTCCATTGCGGGCACGCGGACGATGCGGACCGGGTTGCCGCACACAACCTGAAGGCGAGACGGGCTGATCCAGAGATACACCTTTGGACGCCGAAGGAGCGGGTCAAAGCCATCTTGCTTGGCAGGTTCAACGCCCGTTTGGAAAGCTGTCAGATACAGAGTTCAGACAGAATTCAGATGGAGAGACTGTTGTAGGTTATCTCCGCTTCGCGTGTCGTCTCTATCTGATGTCTCTATCTGATAGTGACTGTTTCGGGCAGGACTCCAGGCGCGGGAGGGGCACGGGCTCACCGCCAACCGGAGAGCGAAACGGCCGGCGCAACCTAGCGGCTTGCCGCTAGGGAAAACACCGGCGCAAAGTGTGATCACATTTGATCACATTTTAGGAAACAGTAAGGATATGGCTCAGTTTGTTCATCCGGCGGCTCGCTATTTTCAAGATTTCCAAATCGGAGACAAGATCCTCAGCCAGGGGCGGACGATCACCGAGACCGACATCGTCTCCTTCGCCGGCCTGTCGGGCGACTATAACCCCCTGCACCTGGACGCCGAATACACCCGCGACGGCATGTTCGGCGGGCGGATCGCGCATGGACTGTTGATCTTGTCGGTAGCCTCGGGCCTGGCCTGGCAGTTGGGCTTTATGGCCGGCACGGTCGAGGCTTTCTTGTCGCTGGAGTGGAAGTTCCGCGCGCCGGTCAAGATCGGCGATACCATCCACGTCGAGGCTGAGGTCAAACACTGCAAGGCGATGCCCTCGGCCAACGGTGGCATCGTCAGCCTGGACGTGCTGGTCAAGAACCAGGCCGGCAAAACGACCCAAAAAGGCCAGTGGACGGTGATGATCAAGAACCGGCCAGCGGAGTAATCGAGCAAGTCCTATTGTGTGCTTGACGTGCGTAGTACGTATGACGTATAGCGTATTGCGTAACACGTACGCAAAGCGCGCGATCCGTCATACGCTATACGTCATCATGGCAACCTGTCCAGAATGTGGCACCGTTCACATGCCCAACGCTCGCACGTGCCGCAAGTGCGGCGCTGAGTTGTCGCGTGCAGCCGTCGCACCGGCAGATCAGCCAGCCCCTGCAGGCCAGCCTGAGAGCACGAGCGAAGGCACGCTCGGTGAGCCCGTCATGACCTTGATCGTCATTGGGCCAGGGCAGCGGATTCGCTTGCAGGGGCCAGGCGAGTTTACGTTGGGGCGCACAGACCCTGAAGAAGAAATATACGTGACGGTCGATCTATCGGACTATGATGCCTGGGAATCGGGCGTGTCGAGGCGGCACGCGCGGATTTACACCGCGGAGGGGCGTTTTTGGCTGGAAGACGCGCAGAGCGCCAACGGCACGTTTTTGAACGAGGAGTATTTGGCGCCGGGCCAGTTTCGCCCCTTGCAGGCGGGCGACTTGATCAAGCTGGGCATTTTGCGCCTGTACGTCGAAAGCGTGCGGTAAAAAGCTATGACGCACATCGAGTCGATCAAGCAACACATGCGCCAGGCAGGGGCCAACAAATGGCTAGACAGCTTGCTGCCTGGCCTGGAGCAGAGCCGGGCCGAGCTGACGCACGAACGGCCGTCCGAGCTGGCCTGGCGCAGTGGCTGCCAGTACGATGCCGGCGCGCAGCAACTGGTGATCCCTTTCTGGGGCCAGGCTTACCGGCTGAATTTCCCCGAATTGCTCGCGCGCGATGAGCGAGGGCAGGCAGCCAGCCCCGATCGCCAGGCACTGCTGCTGATGTATTTGAAACGCGCCGACGGCGCCGGCCTGGACGGCAAATGGTTGGCCTACCGCGAGCTGCCCGGCGGCTTGTTTTATGCCCAGGCCTTCGCCGGCTACGCAGAGCGGCGCCTGGCGCAAGCCTTTGGCGAGGAGCTCAACGCCTTTATCCGAGCAGCGCGCGCCATGGATGGCGTGCACTTGAGCCTGGGGAGCGCGGCGTTTGAGTTCGCCCCCCTGCCGCGCGTGCGCCTGGCAGCCGTCTATTGGCTGGGCGACGAAGATTTCCCGCCCAACGCCAGCATCCTGTTCGATTCGGCCGCCCCGCGCTATCTCAGCCTGGACGCCCTGGCCATGCTGGGCAGCCAATTGACCAGCCGCCTGATCCGGGCCAAGAAAAGCGAGCTGTTGGATAAAGAGGAAAACTTGACGGGGCTGGAGCGTCAGTAGGACGTTATTGCGTTTTATATCATCCCGAGTTTGTCGAGGGACGTTTCACGCTTCACGTTTCACATCGGTCGTGGCCGGCCGCGCACTCATCGGCAGCGTGAACTGGAAAGTGCTGCCGTGCTCCACCTCGCTTTCGACCCAAATCTTGCCGCCGTGCGCCTCGACCGCCATCTTGCAAAAGGCCAATCCCAGGCCGGTCCCGCGCCGTTCCGCGCCAGGCCGCGCGATCTGGCCAAACTTTTCAAAGATGCGCTGGCGATGCTCGGCGGAGATGCCGGGGCCGTTATCTGTGACGCTCACCATGGCGAAGGTGCCCCGCTGGCGAACGACCACCGAGATCGTGCTGCCGTCCGGCGAGTGCTTGATGGCATTCGAAAGCAGGTTGGTCACCACGCGGCTGATGAGCTGCTTGTCGCACGGCACGCTTTTCACCTCGTCGCACAGCAAGGTGCGAATTTGCACGCCAACATTTTCAGTCAGGGGGCGCATTTGATCCGAAGCCTCGGTGACCAACTCGCATAAATCCACCACCTGGCTATTGAGCGCGAACTTGCCGGCTTCCATCTTGCTAATGTCCAGCAATTCCCCCACCATCCCCAGCAGCGCGTGGCCGCTGCGGCGCGCGTTCTCCAGCAAGTGTTTCTGATCGCCGCTCATCTGGTCGGACAGTGTCAGTCGCAGAATATCCATACCACCCAACAGCGCCGTGAGGGGATTGCGCAGATCGTGAACGATCATATCGGCCAGGCTCTCGCGCAGGCGCTCGGACTCGCGCAGGTTCAGGTTGGTGTCTCTCAGCCTGGCAGCCAGCGTGCCCGCCATCGTGGCCGTCACCAGGGTGGGAGCGGCCACGGTCAACACATTGACAATCAACAATAACTCGCGCCCGTGCGGCTCGAAAGTCATGTTCCAGATGGGCACCATGGGCAGAATGCCATAATATTCGAGCGCCAACATAATCGCATAATTGACCAATCCAAACAGGGCAATGGCCATGGCTCGGTTGCGACCCAATAAAAACGAGGCCGCCACCACAATGAGGACATACATGGCCGGCATAGGAGTCTGCGGGCCGCCGGTAAAGTGGATGGCGGCGGTCAAAACGACCGTCCAGGCTAACAGCGCGCTCCACGCCAGTTGGTGCACGGGGCGCTGCATCCGCAGGCCGATCAGGCCGCCGATGGCCACCACCAAGCCGGCCAACGCGACGAGCACGTTTTCGCGCAGAGGAATGTTCAGCACGCCGGTCGGGACGCCGATCAAGGCCAGCATGACGAGCACCATGACGGCGATAATGCCAAACAACATGGCATTCTGCAAATCGCGCCTTTCGTCGACCTCCTCAGGCGCGAACAGCAAGGTCTTGGTCTTGGGCAGTTCAGACATAATGTGCCTGTGTCAGCACCCGTTCAAAGCAAATCCTTCGCCACTACACTTACTAGTTTACCCGCAATTGGCCCAAGTGTCAAATGACACTCGACCACTCAAAATTGGTACTTGACAATAGAACAAAAGTTCTGTATAATAGAGCAAATGTTCCAGTGCGAGCTCTCGACACGTGGAGGTGTAGCATATGCCAAGCCAACAATTGCTTGAACTACAAGCGGACCGCATCGAGATGGTGCTGCAGGCCCACAAGGCGCCCGCACGCGTGACCGGTGGCGTCGTCACACCGCGCGCCATCCGTTTCAATCTGGCTCCGGCGCCCGCTACACGTGTAAACCGCCTGCAAGCGTTAGCCGAGGACCTGGCCCTGGCGTTGGGTGCCCCAGGTGTGAATGTGTCGCGGCAGGGTGATGCTGTCTGCTTGAACATCCCCCGCGCGGATGCGCACACCGTCCAACTGCTGCCACTGTGCCAGCGGCTGGGAGACATTCCCCCCTTCACCGCCGTGTTGGGGCTAGCCGACGACGGCGTGCCCCTGCTGCTGCGGCTGCCAAGCCCCAACGTAGCCCATGTGCTGGTGGCCGGCACGACCGGCTCGGGCAAGACCGCCTTGGCCCAGACCATCATCCTCAGCCTGGCCTTGGCCAACCGGCGCAGCCAATTGCAGTTCGTCCTGGTCGATCCCAAGCAGCGTGCCTTTGGCCGGCTGGAGGGGTTGCCGCACCTGCTGTGGCCGGCGTTGACCGACGCCAACGACGCCGCCGACGCATTGGACGAGTTGGTGCACCTGATGGAGATGCGCGACAGGGCGCAAGCTTGCCTGCCGCACATCGTACTGGTGGTGGACGAGCTGGCCGATCTGATCTATGTGGGCGGCAAGAGCGTGGCCGATGCCCTGACGCGCTTGAGCCAACGCGGGCGCGAGGCAGGCGTGCACGTGGTAGCCTGCACGCAAAAGCCGTCGTCGGAGCTGCTGGGGACGCTGATGAAAGCCAACTTCCCGGTGCGCCTGGTGGGCAAAGTGACCAGCGTCGAGGATGCGCGGGTGGCGGCCGGGGTGGGCAGCAGCGGCGCGCACAAGCTGGCCGGTTACGGCGATTTTGTGGCCGTGGCCGACGGCAGCACACTGCATTTCCAGGCTGCCTATCTCAGCCCGGGCGAGATCAAGCGCGTGGTCGAGCACTTGGTCAACGGCGGAGGCGCTTGGAACGTCCAGCCGGCGGATCTCCACCTGGAAGAGGCACATTGAGGAGGGTGTTATGAGCAAGATTGGGTTGGCCTTGGGGTTGTTGAGCGCCGCCTTTGGGATAACGCTGGCCGCGTTGATCGGCACACGACTTTCGGAACAAGCGCTATCGGTCGCGTTGGGGGCGGCTTGCGGGGCCGGTGCGCTGCTGCCCGCGGTGGGCGTGTTGTCCTTCATAGCGGTACGCCGCTCGGCGTCTACAAGCGGCAGTTATGAGCGCACCGAGGCATACCCCGACCGGCGAGCTTATCCCCCCGTAGTCGTCATTGCCCCGCCGGCGGCAGCATTGCCGGGTGGGCAGCAGTCGAGTTCTTACGGCCCTTATTACCCGCCTCAGGCCGGTATCACTGGGCGTCAATTCAGTATCATTGGTAGTAGTGGCGAGGAGATGATAAACAATGAGCATCACACTGTTTGGTAAACCGACTAAAAGCAGCGGCCGTTCACACGCGCGGCAGCGCCGGACCAAGGGCGAAAACATTCGCATGACGGCCAAGCGTTTTGGCTATTTCCCACAGTCGTTTGTCTGGCGCGGCCGGGAGTACGATGTAGACGCTGTCGAGCGCTGCTGGACGATATCGCAACGCTGGCTGTGGGAAGTGAAGCGGCACTGTTTCCGCGTGCGCTGCGCCGAGGGCCGCTTTGAGCTTTACCAGGATGTGAAAAACAACACCTGGCACGTGAATCATTTTGAGCGCAGTTAGAGGAGGTAGCTCATGAAAGAGGGACTGTTGTGGTTTGACGATCATCCAAGCCGTAGTCTTATCGACAAGGTGGGGCGGGCCGCCGAGCGCTACCGGCTCAAGTTCGGCCATTTGCCCAACGTGTGCTACGTCCACCCTACCATGGTCAGCGCCGGGCAAGAGGCCAAGGCCGGCTCGCTGCTCGTGCTGGCGGCCCGCACGGTGCTGCCCAATCACTTTTGGGTAGGTGTGCTCGACGCGCGCCGGGTGGCCTAGGAGCTTGTCGGAGAGACGATTTTGTAAGGCGGCTTTCCATAGCCGCCAGGCTTGCGGCAGGTATGGAAACCTGCCCTACGACGCTCTCTCCGACAGCCTGCTAGGAAAGCAGAGCACATGAGCGCCGCTCAGCGGCTCGCTCCTCACCAAGAACGAAAACACCCGTGCGTAGGGACGAGGCATGCCTCGCCCCTACCACCTATTTTCGAAATAGCCAGAAACCGAATTTAGTGCACACGCAGGCTCAGCTTGCGTTAAAAGTGCCACGCCGGGGAAGCACCTCGGCGTTTTTTATTGCCTGATCAACCACTCCATGGCCTGCTCGCGAGTGTCGAAGGACACCAACTCGCGGTGTGCAAAGGTACTAACGGCCTTGAGCATGACCTGCATCAGGCCCTTGACGCCGACCATGGCAGAGGCCTTGACGTAGGGAGTGTTGCGAGCCGAGGCTTCCTTGGAAGCCTGTGAAATGGTCGAGCTGAAACGAGCGCCGGTCAACTCGACAGCGACCAGGACCGATTTAGGCGGCTGGCTTTGAACGATTCCCTCGGCCTGCTTGATGAGCGCGAGGAATTCTCGCTCGTCCCGGATAGACGAAAAGTCTTCCAGGAGGATGCGCTTGCCCTTGTAATCGACGAAACGAATTCGTTCTTCCATCCTACTCTCCTTGTATCTACTCAGTCACAACTCTTTTTTACCACAAAGTACACCAAGTACACTAAGAATAAGGGCCTTTCCTTTGTGCCCTTCGTGTCCTTGGTGGTGAAATAAAGGCGCCGGTTTGGGTAAGTCACCTGGGTTGAGCAGTTATCTCTCCTTTTGGTTTTGCCGCGTTGCCCACCTCACCCGTATATGGTCACGACAATACGCACATTTTACTTGCCGGAGGAGGTGACAAGGGGTCTGGCTCTTAAAGTGAAATCGGCGCTTCCAAGAAATGCCAGCCTCATCCCCTTCTCCCCTACATAACGGACAGGGATGCCTTCTCGAGGGAATATACGGCCACCCGAATCGCGTCCGAAAGCCAAGATCGCCTGCTCATCCCGTTCGTTCCACCACGTGCTGAGCACATCCGGGTCAAACCGGGCTGTACCACAGGCAAGAAGATAATCACCTGGCTCGACGCCTGAATGAGATTGGGCTCCCTGGTCGCCGGCCGGGACCGTCTGATATAAAGCGCCGGCCGGCAGTATCAGGCCTTTGTTGTACCTGGCGGCCGAGTTCAGCTCGCCCAGGGCAAACTCGGCCCCCTCATCTCCATTCCATAGGCGAAGGCTCTGCTCAACCTGGTAACCATCGATCTGGGCGCCGCCGACCTGGCGCCAGGCCTGCCGGCGATCTGATAAAAATTTCGCCGCATTCTGTCTTCGAAGCTCTCGGACAGTCATGAACCGCACCAAGGACAATTCGGCCAGGGCGTAGGTATTTTGGAGGCCCGTCCGCCAGGGATAAATCAGCTTAATGCCCTGGGGCCCTTCCGCGCCTTTCTGTTTGGGCAGCCCGTAGACATAGCTGATCAATCTCTCTATCCAATCACACGCCTCGCTGTAGATAGTCGTTCGTTCAATGTCCAAGGTTTGTTGTGCACAAGTTGGAGCCTGTTCGAACAGCTTTTGCGCTTCCAGGTACGAGTCGCCTGCTTCCTGCATACGATTGACCGTTTGAGATGCGAGGCCATACAAGTAGTAGGCAACGGCCTTGACCATGCCGGCCGAGGCCGAGGGAGTAGGTGGGGAGCTTAGAGCGTTGAGTACCTGGAATAAATCGGCCCGAGCCTCCGGGCGTCCCCTGGCGCACTTTTCAACCAGTTCGGGGATGCGGCCTCTGCGTTGACACATGCCGATCAGGCGAACGGCCGTGATCCGATCTTGCTCTCTGCGAATCTGGGCGCCCAGCAGATCCGAACCCAAGACGACCAGATCGTGTGCATCGAAATAACGGTCGAGTATCTGGCGCAGATCATCCATCCATCTCTCATCTCGCGATCCCTCAACCGGGGCCAAACCCCTTGGCCATGCGTAATGCTGCACGCCGGCCAGGCCCAGGGAACGTATCGCTTCTTGGCACAGGTCTTGCACTTGATCCATGGTCTTGTCGATATCGGCCGGCACTTGATCGCTCTCACGCTCTTCCGTCTTCCAGGCTCTCCAGTACAGATCGGCCAACCACAAGAAAGCTATCGCAGACCCTAGAGGCCCTGGGGCATCCTCGCTCTTTCTCAAGCGCAACTCCCTGGCTTGCCTGGCTGCTGACTTGACTTGCTTCCGATCACCCCTCATCGAGACTTCCCTGCAAAAATCGACCACCTCTCGGGATCGTCCTTCCAGGACATTTTGCGTGCTCTGCAAAAAACTTGCCGGCTGCAAAACGGGAGGAAGGTCAATAATGCCGAAAAAATGGGGGCTATTTCGGCTCATGCGTTCCCTCCTCAATCCCAGGCAAAGCGGGTTTGTCCAGGAACATGTCCTGCACCAATTGCCAGGTGTGCATGATCTCGGTCGGCAAAAAGATCATCCCACTGTGCGGGTCGAACGAAGTTCGCTTGAGCACCTCGAACATGCGCAACAGCACCAATTGCGAGGGGATGGTGATGTCGGACTCGGTCAGCGATTGGAAGGCCTGGGTGATGACAGCAATCATGTCAGCCTGCGCCTGGGCCTTGGCGGCCTCGATGTATTGGAGTTTCTCCGCTTCGCCCGCTGCCTCGCGTCCCCTGGCCCAGCGCTTCCAAAGCGTGCGCCAGGCTTCGATGCGATTTTGGAGCACCTCATCGGCCACCGTGATCTCCCCCAGCTCGACCCGGTTTAGCTTGAGGCCAAGCTGAGAGAAGGGCTGGCGCAATTCGGCTCTCAGCCGGCTCAAGATTTCGGCCCGGCGGTGATCCATGTAAGGCTCGGCCGGTCCGATCAGTTGGTCCAACAGATAAGTGGCCAGGATATCGCGCAGCGTCTCCTCGCTCGTCTCGGCTGCTCGCCGGGTCCAGTCGGCCACCGGGTGAATCCTGTTTTGGCCGGTCTGCCTGACCCGTTTGTCGGCAGCGGCGCGGAGTATAGCCTGTTCGGTGGCCGGGAAAGGCTCATCCTGGCTGATTCGGCGGCCCCCATCGTCGATCTGGAAGGTGATGTCAACCTGGCAATTGACCGGGATGCCGTCCTTGCTCATCGCCTCGACCTCGTGCACCCAGCGTTGGGGGCGCAAATCGACGATGTCATAGATCTTTTCAAAGGGACGGAGCGGGTGCCGGCCTGTTTTCAACACGCGTGTCAATTGGCCCACTTGCTCCAATACGACAGCCGAGTCGTTGTGGATGATCAGCCGGCCTGGCCCCCCCACGCGCGCGACCACTTCGTCGCCAGCGAGAGCGTGTTTGCCCTCTTTGATCACTGCCCGCGAGGCCAACATGCTATAGCCCAACAAGCGCGCCTGCACAAACTCCATCCCATCGTCCAGCGTTTTTAGCCCATAGACAGCCCGGACAAAGTTGGCCGCCAGGAACAGTAGGGCGAGCCTGGCCAGTACGCCAGGCAGCATATCGCGCATGATGAGCGGGGGGAGCGCGTTGAGACAGGCCGCATCCACACACCACTCGTGGAGGCCCAGCTCCAATACCGTGCTGAGCACGGCCAGGGCCAGCAGCGGCACCAGCACCCACTCTGCCGCTCCCCAGCCATCGCTCACATGATCAAACTCTTGCTCCCATTCGTCTTTGTCCTTCACAGCGAACGACGGCTGATATGACTCGTCCATTGTCCTGGTTCCCAGTCCCCAATCCCTAGCCTTAGTCCGCCTGCCTCTCGATGGAGCGCCGTAGGGCTTGTACGGTTTCAGCTGAAGTGGGCGGCAAAGCTTGCTGCACGGCCGGGATCTCGACCATTTTCTCCATCGCCTCGATGAAACGCATAGCGACCACTTTGGCAGCGATGTTGGGATCAGTCTCCCCGCTTCTCTCGATGCCTTCGCTGATCGTGCGGATCATCTCCACCTGGGCTTGCGCGCGGGCCGCCTCGACCATGCGAATGTATTCCGCCTCCCCTTTTCCCATCTCGGCCGCCATCTTGCGGTCCCACTCGGCTTGCCAGTTGCCGATGCGCTGCTGAGCCGGTTCGTCGTCCACGGGTACCATGTTGCCGATGCGGCTGCTCACGACCTGGATACCGATCGGTTCAAGCTCGTCCCTCACCTGCTGCTCCAGGTCCTGGTTAATCTCCTGGCGCGGCTGTTTACCCAACTCGTAAGGCGCGTACAGGGCATCGAACGCGTACTCGCCAATGATGCGGCGAATGGCTTGCTCGGCGACAATCACCACCATGTCCTCCCAGGCGTGCTGCTGCCGGCTGGCGACCGTCACCCCCCCAACGGTCTCCTGCACGTGCTCGACCGGCTGCCCGTATCGGACAGCCGACAGGATAGATTCCTTGTCGAATGGCCAGGGCTTGCCCAGCTCGGGCTGGGTCTGCCCGGATTGGATTCGGAAGGACACCATGGCTGTCACGTTAACGCGGATGCCGTCCTTGGTGAGCGCGTTGACGTCCAGCGAGCGCTGCTGCACTCTCAGATCCACCACGTGGGTGATGGTCTCGTACAAGCCTGTGAAGGAAAAGCCTGGCGCTTTCACGTCCTTGATCGTGAGACGATTCGACGTCACCACGGCCTGGTCACAACTGGTCATGATGATGCCCGGCCCGGCGAAAAAGAACGGGCGTTGCACGTTACCGGGCACTCGCGTCGTCGTGCGGCGCTTTTCGATCGCAGAGTAAGGATAATTCCTGCCCAGGCTATACGTCAACAGCGCGTGAAAAGCCTGCATGCGATCAGCCAGCGTGGGGGAACTGCCGAGCGGCAGCAGCTCCTGGGTCATGCCGAACGCATCTATCCAGAACAGCGCGACGGCCGGCAGGGTGATGAGGATGAGTCCAACCGTGCCGCCGACCTGGTAGCCCCACCAGCAAAGTATGCACCAACCCACCCACATCGAGCTCAAGAAAAGCATGCCTCGCCGCCCTTCAGACAGCGTGCGCCCTAGCCCAGCCGCCAGGGCGGTGACGAGGGCAATGGCGATAAACAATCCGAACGGCCCCCACAGGGCGCCGACCAGGCATAGCAGGCAGGCCATGCCTGCCAATACCACCATCGAGGCGGCGCCCATCAGGCGGTCTAGAATATAGCCCAGGCCGGCCGCCAGCAGGGCTGTCAGCCCGGCGAGTTGAAGCCATGCGATCACGATATCGTAGATAGAAGTCATTACTCAAGATACTAGCATAGATTCTGTATTTTGGGAAGTAGGGGCAGACCCGCGTGTCTGCCCTGGGCACTCGCTTTGCTCGCAGGGGATCGCCCCTACTTTGCCAAAAGTGCGCCTTGTGCTAAAATAGAGCTATGACGACGAGCACGCTGCCAGAACGAATCGAGTTCCTGCAAAGGGCCTTTCCAGAACTGCCGGCGCCTGTTTTGACCGAGCTGGCCCAGCAGGTGCGCGAGCGTACCTACCCGATTGGGACAGTGCTGTGCACGGAGGAAAAGGTCGAAGAGACCTTCTACATCCTTTGCTCGGGCAAAGTGGCCGTCAGCAAGTTCCTCGACGGTGAAACGTCTCGCATCCTGACTTACCACGGCCCAGGCGAGTTCTTTGGTGAGCTGGCCCTCATTCGAGACACCCGCCGCGCGGCCACCGTGGTCACCATCGAAGAAAGCACAGTATTTGAGCTGGACAAGAAGAATTTTATGGCCTTGTTGGAAAGCAACCCCATGCTGGTTGTCACCATCATGCGCGCCGTCGCCTCGCGGCTGCGCGAGGCGGACCAACGCTCCATCGCAGACTTGCGCCGCAAGAACAAGGAACTCGGCCTGGCCTACCGCGGCCTGGAGGCCGAAACGCAACAACGCTCACAGTTTTTGACCTTGATCGCTCACCAACTGCGCGCTCCCCTGGGCAGTGTCAAAAACTCTTTGAACCTGATCGACTCGGGCGGGCTTGGCCAGGACAAGATGGGACAGATGGTCGACGCAGTGACCGAGAACGTCGACGCGATCGTTCAACTGGTCAACAATATCCTGTTTTTGCAAGAAATCGACCTGGTCGAGCCCCAGTTTCAGCCGGTGGACATCCAGGCTGTCGTTGGGCAGGCTGTCCATGACATCCAACCCAGCGCCGAGCGAGTTGGCTTGTCGATACAGGTGGAAGCCACCGATCAAACGGAATCGATCACAGGCAACGCGAGCAGTCTCAAGCAAGCCGTGACAGCTTTGTTGGAAAATGCGCTCAGGTCTAGTCCACGCGGCGGTGAGATCCGGGTCACTGTCCGGCCTCACAACCAGGCAGTCGAGATCTCGGTGCAAGACTCGGGCGAGAACATCTCCCCACAGGCCATCGAGCAGATCTTTGATCGGGTGCAGCGCCAAGAGGCTGGCAGGCCTCTCCACGGCGGCGGGCTGGGACTGCCGATTGCCAAAGCCGTCGTCGAGCAGCACAAGGGTTCGATACACGTGACGAGCCAGACCGGCCAAGGCAACTGCTTTACCATTTACCTGCCCTCTGCTCAATCTTAGCTAAGAACGTAGGTCACGCTTTTAGCGTGATACCAGCCGCCTACGAGCTACAAGCTTAACCTCAATCTTAACCTTTCTGTAACTTTTGTTTGCCCTCTCAGGTGCTACAATCATGGTGTTGGTGTACCGCGCAGATGGTGTACCATCTGCGGCAACTCTATCTGCCTATAATCCTGAGAGGGTGTGATGCTTAGCCCAAGCCAACTCGCGGCGGGTACCCCCCACATGACGCCTGTAGTAGCTCCGATGAGCTTCTCTGCGGAGCAAGTCCAGTTGTTGCGCCGGACCTTTGCCGGCCTGGACAGCGCCAGCCTGGCCGGCCTGGCCAGCATAACGCACGAGCGCGTCTTGCCGCCCGGCGCCTACCTGTGCCACGAAGGGCGCGTCGAAAATACCTTTTACCTGATCTCCTCAGGCCGCGTCATGGTCAGCCAGCGCCTCGAAGAAGACACCACCCGTACCCTGGCCTATCGCGGCCCGGGCGAATTTGTCGGCGAGCTGTCGCTCTTCGAAGCGCAGCCACGCACGGCCGACGTGGTCACGCTGGACGAGACCACCGTGCTCGAGATAGAACAGTCTGGCTTCTTGGACCTGCTCCAACGCAGCCCCAGCATCGTCCTGGCCATCTTGCGCATCCTGGCCGACCGGCAGCGCGAGTCCGACCAGCACACGATTGCCGATCTGCGCCAAAAGTACACCGAGCTGGACCGGGCTTACCAGCGGCTCAAAGAAGCCATCGAGCGCCGCAGCGAGTTCTTGACGGTGGTGGCCCACGAACTGCGCACGCCGCTGACGGTGGTCAAGGGCTACCTGAGCCTGCTGCGCAGCGGCGCGCTGAGCGGGCCGGCCCTGACCCAGGTCGTCGGGACGATCACGACTAACCTGGATACCATGATGCGCCTGGTCAATAACATCTTACTGCTGCAAGAAGTCGGCCTGGTCGACCCCAAGTTTCGCACCGTTTCCCTCGGCGAGGTGATCGAGAGCCTGGTGAACGGGCTGCGCTCGTCAGACAGATTGCCGGCCAGCCTGGCGGTGCGCACCGAGCTGGCCGCCAATTTGCCCTCAATTCAAGCTGATCCCAAGGGACTCCAGCACGCCCTGGGTGCCATCCTGGATAACGCCATCAAATTCACGCCGGGCGGCGGCGAGATCGTCATCCAAGCGCATACCAACGGCGGCACGGTCGATGTGGCTATCTGCGACTCTGGGGTAGGAATCGCGTCCGATATCCTGCCACACATCTTCAGCTTTCACCACACGGACACAGCCGGCTCGCACATGGTGGGGGGCATTGGCCTGGGGCTACCCCTGGCTCAGGCCGTCATCGAGCAGCACAAGGGCAAGATCGAGGTCGTGAGCAAGCCGGGCCAGGGCAGCACGTTCACGGTCAAGCTGCCCATCAAGCAGTTGGCGACCAAGAGTTAGGGCAGGTCGCTGCGCGACCGAAGCAGGCTGACATCTCAAAGGTGACTGGCACCCGCTTGGCAAGCTGCCGGTCACTCAGGCAGGACGAGGGTGGTGAGCACGGCCTTGTCGTCCAGGGCATTCCCCGCAGCATCCACCTGGTTGACGCGAACGCCGGTGGCCTCGTCGTACAGCCCGGCCTGGAGGATATACTCGCCGGCCGGCACGCCGGCAGTCAGCGGGAACTGGTGAAAGTCGACCACCACCTCGCCGGGCTGCCAGGCGTTCGTCGGATAGGTCCACAAGACCGGCAAGCTGTCATCCTGGGCGATGGGCACACCACCAACGCCGAGCAGGTGAACAAACACTTTGAGCGAAGCAGACAGGCGAGATTCCGCTTGCCAGTGCAAATAAACTCCCACTCGCCTACTGGAAGCAGGCGGGGCGTCCTGGCTGAGATAGGCCTCGTAGCAGCGCAGCACGACCCCATTTTCAAAGCGGGCCTCCAACTGGGAGCAAGCCGTGGCCGCCTCTTGAAGCCTGTAGACTACCAAGCTTTTATCTTGGGGGAAATAGATCGGCGCCAGCCCGGACGGGCGTGTCCCGGGCGATAGGAGTTCCGGCAGCGCCGGGTAGACGATCGGGCCGGTCTCTCGATCGTAGACAAGAAACGGCTTCCCCTGCGTTTGCATCGCTTGCGCCAGCTCGGCCACCGAGGCGCGATCGGGGGCCGCCGCGTGGGCTTCGACGAAGCGGTCGCGGGCGGGGGCGCTTGCGTCTTGCAAGCGGAGCTGTGTGGTCAACACTTGCTCGGCCGCCCCCATGCCGGCCGCGTGCAGGACATTGCTGACCTGGATAACGACTTGATCAGGCCCTGGCCGGCCCTCTACGAAATGAAAGGGCTCCTGCGCCGCCCAGGCCAGGCCCAGCAGCAGCAGCAGGCCATTGAGCGGCAGACTGACGCGGCGGATTTTCCAGCCTGGCGGGATGAGCGGCACCAGCAAGTAGAGAGCGCCGATCGTCAGCAGCGGGATCATGGCGATCAGAAAACGCCGGTCGAGTCTCATCAACGACAGCGAGGCCAGGTGAGCCAGGACGAACAAGCCCACCAGCCACCGCCGCCTGGCAGACACTGGCCCGCCCGCCAGGAGCAAAAAGACCAGGCCGGCTTGCCCCAACAACTTGAGCGGCGCGTCGAGCAAGGTCAGCTTGGGATCAACCCAAAAGTCCTGAAAGGCATTCCACCAGTGTGAGACGAAGCGGTGGGGATCCAACGCGAAAACCTGGACGAGCGTGATGCCGGCCGGCGCCTGGTTGAATTCCCGGATGAAATCCGTCTTGTCAAAGACGTGGAACCAAACATTTTGACCCTGGTCGGTGTAAAAGGGATTGCCTGTCGCCAAAAAGCTAGGGATCCACTGCAAGGTCGTGGCCAGCAGAAAAGCCAGGGCGTATAACCCGAGCGCTTTCCACGCCGTCGAACGACTTTCTGAATCCACCAACTGGGGGGCAGGCTTGCCCCACAAGCGCGCTTGCACAGTCTGCGCCAGCCGCCGCACAGGCGGCCAGGTGTACAAGGCCAACGCAGCCAGCCACGTCCCGCCGGCCAGGGCGGTGACCATGCCGGTGTAGCGCACCAGGTAGGCCAGGCCGGCCGTCAAGCCGGCCAGGAAGGCCAAGCCCAACTGATGACTGGGTCGTTTGAGGGTTGACGCCGCCAGGATGCCCAGCGACAACAGGTGCAGCCCGGCCGCTGGCATATCGTTGCCTTCTACGCTGGCAAAATACAGGTAGAGATTTGTGGTGGCCACATAAGCCAGGGCCACAGCCGCCAGGCGCTTGTCTTTGAACACGCTCAACGCTAGCAAGTAGGTCCCGCACAATCCCAGAACGCCGCCGGCAATCGATAAAGCCTGGCCGACTCGCTCGGCATCCCAGCCCAGCTCGAGACCCAGCCTGATCAGCCAGGGATAACCCACCGGGTGGACCTGGTGTACCCAACCATCCAGCGAAGCAAAGCTCAAGCGCACGGCCCGGCTGAGCAGGGGAAAATAGTCCAGGTTACTGATCGTCGTCATCAAGGCCGTGCGCTGCAACTCGACCACGATGAACGCTACGATCACCGCGATTGGGAAAAGCGACCACCCCAGTTTGAGTACCGACTTGGCAAGGCGTGTCACGGTTATTTCGCTCTCCTCATTCGATCTCCAAGCCAGCCAGTGCGATCACATCGTTCGGCAGCGGCTGGCCGTTTTCGATGGCCGGCAATCGCTCCCCGTTATCCGGGTCGTACATGCCGGCCAGCAGCCTATACGTGCCCAGGGCGGCGTCAGACGGGATCCCTAGCTCGTAGGAGTCGGCAATGATCTCGCCTTTCAGCCACGTATCTGTGGGGACCGACCAACGAACTGGGATACCATCTTGCTGGCTCATGAGCTGCCCGTGCTCGCCCACGAGGTGTACAAAGACCTTGTAATTTTTGGTTCCTTTCTCTACGGCCAGCCAATAAAGGGTCAACTGCACGCTCTCTCCCGGCGAGACTTTGGGGGAAGCCAGCGTATAACCTGCCAGTTGAATCCGCTCGCCCAAGCGGACAGAGCGTGTCTCGATTCCCGCCGGCAAGCGATAGACGTGCCGGCGACCCTGTACCCGCAGATTGCCGATGCTGGCCGACGTCCAATCGTCCGCCAAGACAACCCGAAGTGTATAGTCGCCATCGGCCAAATCGCGCGGTGGCTGGATCACGGCGCGCAGCTCAACCAGATCGCCGGTTTCTGCCGCGTTGGGCCAAGGCACTTTGGTTTCCGCTGCCACGCTACCCTTGCGGTCAAGCATCTGGACGCGCAGGCTGGCATCGGGTACTTCCGAGTTGACCTTGTGCCAAAATAATGGCACGAGCAGTGGCGCGCCTGGTCTGATCTCAGCCGCGCTCGGATTGGTGCCCAACAAGCTCCACCCACCGACCTGCAGCGGCCTGGCCGGCCTCACAGTGACGACGACGCTGTCGGGAGCGGGAGGAAGCGCCGGACGCTCGATCCGGAAGGCTGGCAGGTCGAGGAGGCCCAGCGTTTGTTTGTCAAGTGGATCGTCCACCACGATCTGCCAGTGATAGTCTCCGACTGGCACAGTTGGCCCCAGAAAGAAAGCGGTCTCGCTGAACTCGGCCAGCTCGACGTCCGCGTCTTTTTGACCCCACACATGACCGTCGGCACCGATCAAGCGCACACTCAAGGCCATAGTCGCCTCGGGCCATGACAAGCTCTGCCAGTACAGTCGCGTCAATACCAGTTGATTGCTCGTCAGGCGAGCCGGCCACGTAGCGATGCCGGTCAGAACGAGATTCTCGCCAAACGCTTCGTGCAGCGCTCGAGTGGGACCCCAGTCGGGCGGGCGGGGCAAGACACGTGTCAGGCCCCCCGGCGACTTGACCAGCGTGTATTTGCTCTTCCAGGCTTGAAACTCGGCCGGCCTGGCGATGTAAACAGGCCCGCCGGATAGCAGCACCGCTTCAGCCTGCTGCCGCGTGGTATCGTTTGTGGTCCACACGGTCAAATCGCGGCGGTGGCCGTTCACACTCTGGAGATAGCGCATGGGCCAGGCATTGGACCAGTCGGCCACCACCAGGCTGCCCGACTCGATTTGCGTCATTCGATCGAGCGTGAACGCGTCAATCCAAACCAGGTGACTCTGGTCGGCGGTCCGAAAGCTCAAAACACCTGATACAAGGGGCAACAGCATGCCCAAAGCGGCCAAGCTCCAAGCCACTTGGCGCCGGCCGCGCGCCAGCCGGGTGGAAAGCTCGGCCACCCCTACCCCCAGCGCCACAGCCAGCAAGGTCAAGCCATGGGTCAAGTACTTGTCAGGATCTTCGGTAAAGTGAATGCCTGCAAAGACGACGTTGATCACGATCCCGACGGCCAGGTATAGGCCGAGAGAGTGACGCCAGCCTTTCTCCTCGCGAGCCGGCAGCGCTAGGGCTGCCAGGCCAAGCAGCGCGATCAGCAAACCGGGCGGCGTGAAGGCTCGCCACAGCGAGGGGAACACCTGGGTCACGAACTGTTTTGTGAGCTCGGCGTGTGACTTGGCCAGCACGATGGGCAGCTCGTTGGTTGCCAGCGTAAATTGCAAAAAGTGCTCGAGCGAAGCCCACTCTTGGCCCAGCCACACGTAGAGGTAAAAGAACTGGGGGAGCAGGACGAGGATCGAGGCCCTTGCCAGTCGCCCAGCCAGGGCCAGGCGCGCCGGCTGGCCAGCCTGGGCGAGCAAGAATTGTCCAGTCACCCAGGCCAGGCCGGGCAACAAGAGCAGCGTCATGCGATGATGGGCAAAGCTCAGGCCCACGGCTAAAGCCAGCGCTTCAAGCGATGCCCAGCCTTGCAGCGTGCCTATAGAAAGCAGCGTGATCAGCGCGACAAAAGCGGTATGAAAAGTGCGCACGCCAGCGATGGATGATTGCTGCCAAAAGGCCGCCGAAACGGCCAACGTGGCGGCCCCCACCAGGGCTGCCGCTCGCTGGCCGGTCACGCGCTTGATGGCCATGTAGACCAGGATGGCTGTCGCCGCGCCAAAAACGGCTGATAACAGGTTGACGCGATAGGCGATAGTCCCAACAGGCACAAGCCATGTCCACAATTTGCCCAGCAAGACGTACAGTGGGTAACCGGTCTGGTGCGGGACACCCAGGACGGCAATTTGAAACTGGAACTCGCCTTCGTCTGACCAAAGCAGAGAGGGGGCCAAAGTGCGCAGGTTAATCGCCAGGACGGCCAGGCCCAGTGCGATCGCGGCCCAGTCCAGGCGTTGAAAAAACAGGCTACTGCGATAGCCCTTCATCTATTCCGATAGCCCTTCATCTCTCGATCTGAAAACCGCGTTGTTCGGCTGCCTTGAAGAGGATCACCGCCGCGGCGGCTGCGGCGTTGAGGGACTCGACCCGGTTTTGAAGGGGGATCCTGACCCGTCCGGCGGCCAAGTGTTGGGCATCAGGGCTGGCGCCCTCCGCTTCACTGCCGACGATCAAAGCCGAGGGGACGGTCCAATCCACCTGTGTGTAGGGCAGCTCGCCGTTGGCATCGGCCAGCCATACCTGCACCCCGCCGGCCAGGCGCTCCTCGATCGCTTGCCAGGTCATGGAGCGGATGGCGAAGCGAAAGTGGGCACCCATTCCGGCGCGGACCACTTTGGGGTTGTAGGCGTCGACCGTGTCTGGAGCCAGCAGCGCTGCGTCCGCACCGGCGGCTGCGCTCGTGCGCAGCAGGCTGCCCAGGTTACCCGGGTCTTGCATGCGATCGACGATGATGCACAGTTCAGGGCAACGCGGGAGTGGGATCTCGGCAAACGGCAGCACCACCAGCAATCCCTGGGGCGTGTCGGTTTCGGCGCAGGTCCTCATGATGCCCGGCGTCACCTCCAGGCAGGCCACGCCGCTGCCGTGCCAGCGCTCGACCAGCCTGCGCCCGCGTGGGCTCAGGTCGTCCGTGTAAAACACAAAATCGGGGTGCATGCGAGCCTGGTAAGCCTCTTCGGCCAGGCGCACCCCTTCAATAACAAAGCGCCCTTCTCGCTTGCGGGTCTTGCGCTGAGAAAGGGCGCGGACGAGCTTGACTCGTTCGTTAGTCGTGCTGGTTATCACGCTTGCTTGGCTAGCTCGGCCAATTTTGCGAACGTCGTGCTGTCGTTTACGGCCATGTCGGCCAACACCTTGCGGTCGAGGCTGACACCGGCCTTGTTCAAGCCAGCCATAAAGCAACTGTACGAGAGCCCGTTCAGGCGAGCGGCGGCATTGATGCGCGCGATCCACAGCCGGCGAAAGTCGCCTTTGCGCTGGCGGCGGTCACGATAAGCATAGTACAACGAATGGAGCATGGCCTCATGCCCCTTTCGCCACAGGCGGCGGCGCGAGCCGTGCTGCCCTTTTGTCAGCTTGAGAACCTTGTTGTGTCGACGGCGGATGGAAGTTCCGCCTTTAGTTCGTGGCATATCTATCCTCTCTCAATGATATGGCTAACCACAGGGGGTTAGCCCTACTTTGCGCTCAGGTAGGGCGCCAGCTTTTGGACGCGCTTGATAGTCCCCTGCGCTGTGACCTCGTGCATGTCAGAAAACATGGTCTTTACTCGCCGGGATTTTTGGCGGCGCAGGTGGCTTTTGCCCTGCTTGGTGCGCATGAGCTTGCCACGTCCAGTCAGGCGAAAGCGTTTAGACGTTGCTTTGTGAGTCTTGATTTTCGGCATTGCTTGTTTCCTTCTTCGAACTAGATTTCTTCTTGGGCACAGGTGCTAACACCATCAGCATCGTGCGGCCCTCCATATTGGGCTGCTGTTCGACGATGGCCACCTCGGACAACTCCTGGGCAATTTCGAGCAGTTGGTCGCGCGCCAACTCCGGGTAAGTGATCTCTCGGCCTCGAAAGCGTACCCGCACCTTGACCTTCATCCCTTGTTGCAGCCAGCGCTCCGCATCGCGCACCTTGAACCCCACGTGGTGCCCGTCGGTCTTGGGGCGCAAGCGGACTTCTTTGACCTCGATCTGCTTTTGAGCTTTTTTGGCCTCGCGCTCTTTTTTGGCCTGCTCGTACAGAAACTTGCCATAGTCCATAATGCGGCAGACTGGCGGATCGGCCGATGGCGATACCTCAACCAGATCCAGTTCTCTCTCGTAGGCAGCGCGTATTGCCTCTTGGACCGGAACCAGGCCGAGATGTGCCCCGTCCGCCCCGATCAGCCGCACTTGCTTGACTCGGATGGCCTCGTTGACTCGATGCCCTTTTGCGCTAATACTCCCTCTCCCTCAAATAACGTATTCCAATTGTTTCAGGTCGATCCCCCGTCTAGTATAGGACAGGGACAACCGAAGGCTAATAATAACACAAAGCCCATGAATCGTCAAATCGTCAAGGCGGGGATTTTGCTTGGCGACTGGCTCTTGCATTTATCCCACGATGGAGTATACTATCTCAACAATAGTTTCAGGTTTACGGTCGCAGGGTTTCAGCTTGAGCCTTGCGATGCGGCCGTTTTTGTCGTTGATTGTGAGCTTTTGCTCATCTCTTCAAATTCATCAGCAACAGCGAGATTAACGATGACAATTCGCACGCTCAAACAACCGCTCCGCTGGCTGGCGCCGCTCGTCGGACTGCTCGTCGTGTTGGCCTACACGCTGCCGGCTTGCCAGAACCCGCCGCAGCCGACGGCGACAGCCACACGCACGCCGCGCGGCGAGCCGGCCCAGCTTCCCGCGACGTTGCCGACGGCCACGACAGGGCCAATCCAGCTCACTCCAACGCCCCTAGTCGCCGCCGCCACTCCCAGCGCCGTCCCGTCAGCCACGCCTGACACACGCCTTCAGCTCGAGTTCCCGCCCGACGTCAACCCGCTCACCGGTGAAAAGGTGGCCGACCCGGCCGTGCTCGAGCGCCGTCCGCTGGCCGTCAAGGTCTCGAATTTCCCGCCGCTCGTTCGCCCCCAGCACGGGCTAAACCAGGCTGACCTGGTGTTCGAACACCCGGCCGAGGGCGGTGTGACACGCTTTACGGCTGTGTTTTATGGCCAGACGCCCGAGTTGGCCGGCTCGGTGCGGAGCGGGAGATACCTGGACATGGAGATCCCCCAGATGTACAAGGCCCTGTTTGCCTACTCCGGCTCGAGCGGGGGATTGAAGCAGATGTTCAGAAATTCCAACTTTTTCGACCGCATCGTCTCGCCTGACTTTGGCGTGCCGGAAAGCGGCGACCCCTTCATCCGCATTCCCCAGGGCAATAAACCGTTCGAACACACCTTGTTCGCCAAGCCGGCCCTGATATGGCGTTGGGCCGAGGCGCACGGCGTGGATAACACGCGGCAGGATTTGCGCGGGCTGGCCTTTTCCGACGAGCCGCTTCAGCCTGGTCAGCCCGCCGCCCGCCTGGCTATCCCGGCCGTTGCCGGCGACTGGGCCGAGCCGGTGGAATGGAGCTATGATGCCGCAGCGGGTAAATACCTGCGCTCGATGAGCGGCGTGGCGCATGCGGATGCAGCGATGGGTCAGCAACTGGCATACGCGAATATCGTCCTGGTCTGGGCGCCGCACATCATCGACTGTCACATCAAGGAAGACAACGTTGGCTTTGAGTCGGCCTGCAATGCCGCCGGCCACTTTTCACGCCAGATCCAGATCTGGAATGTCGATCCCAAGCAGCCTGGCGGCAAGGCGCAGATTTTCCGCGACGGGCAGGCCTTTGCCGGCTACTGGATGCGGGCCCAGCCTTCGGACATGCTCAGCTTTTACTTCGAAGATGGGGCTCCGCTGCCCTTCAAGCGCGGCAATTCGTGGTTCGAGATGCTCCCGCTGGGCTTGGAGGTCGAGGTCAAATAGAATTTTTGCCACAGAGGCACAGAGGACACAGAGAAGATTCTTAGAATCTCTGATCGCTGTGGCTCTGGCCACTTTCAAAGTAAGCCGTGCGAGCAAGCAAGCTGCAGCAAATCCCGGGCCTGATGCCAGGTCTCATTTTTGTCCTGGCGGTGGCAGCCAGCCTGTCCGTCACGTGGGGCGTCCTGGAGGCCATGCCCCATCTCGAAGACGAGTTTGCCCAGTACTTCCAGGCGCAGGTGTTCGCCTCTGGACGACTGTGGGTTCCTTCTCCCCCGCAACCGGCTTCCTTCCTGGTCCCGTTCGCCATTGACCTGGACGGGCGGCGTTTCTCCAAGTATCCTCCCGGCCTGGCGGCCGTTCTGGCGCTGGGCCTCAAGGCCGGCGCGTCCTGGCTGATCAACCCGCTCGCCGGCGCGTTGACGCTGCTGGTGCTGTACGTCCTGGGGCGTGAGTTGTTCGACGCCGAGACCGGCCCGCCAGTTCATGGTGTGTCGGCCGCCCTACTTGGGCTGCTGTCTCCCATGTTCCTGGGACTGTCGGCGACGCTGCTGCCCCACGCGCTGTGCGCGCTGTGCTTGCTGGTCTTTACGTGGGCGGTGGTCCAAATATCACGTTTCACGTTTCACGTTTCAAGTTTCAAGTTTCACGTTTCAATCATCGGGGGGCTGGCCTTGGGCTGGGCGGTCCTGACGCGCCCGTATACCGCGCTGGCCTACGCGGCGCCGTTTGGACTGTGGGCCGCCTGGCAGATCGCCCGCGGCCGGCGGCCGGCAGCCGCCGGCGCGTATGCTGTGATGGGGCTCATCGCTGCGGCCTTTGCCGCGCTCCTGCTGGTGTACAACCACGCCTTGACCGGACAGTACAGGACAGAGCTGTACACGCTGGTCTGGCCTTACGATCGCATGGGCTGGGGGGGCGGCCTTTATCCCGGCGGGCACACCCTCCGCGTCGCCCTGATGAATGCCCGGCTCGACTTGTGGGTGACGCTGACGGAACTGCTGGGCTGGCCGCGCCTCAGTTGGCTGCCCTTGCTGCTGGGGCTGATTCTGCCTCCGCGCCGCCGCGTCGAGTGGGCGCTGCTGGCGCCATTTGGCGCGCTCGTCCTGGCCCAGATAGCCTATTGGTCGCACGGTGCCCCCCTCTTTGGGCCTCGCTACTACTATGAAGCCATGCCCTTGCTGTGGCTGCTGGCTGCGCGCGGCCTGCTCAAGTTGTGGCATCTACTCGCCGGGCACACCAAGGCGCGCGCGTTGATGGCCGTTGCGCTAGCTGTAGTGGTTGCCGTCGACGTGCTGGGGGTCTTGCCGGCGCGCTTTGCCGTGTGGCGCGGCCTGCACGGCATCACGCGCCAGCCGCGCCGCCAGATCGCTCAACAGGGCCTCCACAATGCCCTGGTTTTCGTCCGTATCCGCCATTGGGGCGATTACAGCGAGCTGGCCTGGACGAACGAGCTGTCGCTGGATGGGGATCTAGTGTTCGCGTTGGATGAGGGGGAGGAGGCCAACCGCGCCGTGGTGGCCGCCTATCCGGGCCGGCACGTGTTTAACCTGGCCGATGGGGTATTGACCGAGGTGAAGGAGGAGCCGTGAGCCAGAGTAGAGAACATGTAGGGGCAGGCCCCCGTGCCTGCCCTCCTGGGCAACCACAGGGGGTTGCCCCTACATTCGTGCCTTTCGTGCGCGAAGCGTTCGTGCCCTTCGTGGTTTATTTTTGAAGCAGCGTCACCGCTTCCTGCTCCAGCTTGAGGCCGCGCGCCAGCATATGCTCGATCAGCGGGCTCACATCGGCCAGCAGCGGGTGAGCGGCCAGCCGGCGCAGATTGCGGGCGTCACCGCGCGCCAGTGGCCTGGCCCAAGCGGCGTGCGCCTCGAAGGTGGGGACGTCCATGCGGTACGGCTCGAAGCGAGGGCTGACCTTGTGGCGCAGGTGGGCCAGGATGCGCAGCCCGCCGTAATCCAGGTCAGCCCACACTTGTAAAGGCACGTCAGGCGGCAGCGCCTGGGTCAGGCAGACCAGCAGATAGCGGCAGGCCGGCGAGGGATTGCCCCACAGGCAGAGCGCGGCCAGACCGTCGCCTTCGTGACGCACCAGCTCGTAAAAGGCGGTCGGATTCTCCACGCACACCACACGCGAGGCGTCTACCTCCACGCGCGCCAGGCGGCTCGCCTGCGCCGCCGGCAGGCCGACGGAGGGGTAAAACTCGTCCAGTGAAAGCACTATTCCCGTTTCGTCAACCAGCCGCCACGGGCCGTACAGGTAAAGGTGGCCTGGGTTGGCTACCAGCCCCAACTCGCGCAGGATCTCGTCGGCTGCCAGCTCGGCCCACTCTGCCTGGTGCCGGCGGGCCAGCACGACCAGCGCGCCTCTCAGGTGCTCGAAGCGCTTGCTGTCGTTGAAGGTGCGCACGCTAAAGACACGATAGGGGGTTTCCTCGTTCACCTCATCCAAGGCGGCCATCGCCGCCAGCAGGTCACGGTCGAACTCTTCATCGGTCAGGCTGAACGGCGCGGGCGACTTGCCGGCCCTGAGCTGCGCCAGGCTGTGCTGCACGGCCGCCAGCCGCCAGCCGCCGGTCTCCACAAAGCGGAAGCGCTCGCCCAGCAGCAGGTCGCGCAAGCGGGCGCGTTGGGCAGAGGCGGGCGTGCGCTCCAGCCAGGCGAACAGCGCCTCGGCACGCTCTGCATCGAGCACAAGCGAAACGCTGGCCAGCAAGTGGTGCTCTTGTCCTGGCAGCCAGGCCAGTTTCAGGTGGCCTTGCTGCTCCAATTGGGCCAACTGCTCGTTGGCCACCTGGCGCGGCAGGGGGTCGGCCTGGCTGTGGTAGCCGGGCAGCGCCATTGCCTGCACGTCGCAGCGAATGGCGCACCGTTTCTTAATAGCATGCGCTGGTGAGGGTGAGGGCAGCCCACGCCGCTCATAGATGTCCAGCAGCGCGTTGAGGATAGCGCTCACATCTGGGGAGAGGAGGAAAGCCACTACTGCCTCGCCTCCAATTCTCGCATCACCTCAGCCTTGTCGATCTCGATCACGAACGAGTGATTGTTCTTGCGCACGACGGTGCGCACCGAGTCTACGTAAGGCAGCAGGCCGGCGGCCTTATCGGGCGGAGTGGCCAGCAGCACCTGCAACTGGGTGTCGACCATGAACTTGAGAGCGCTAGCTGTCCGGGATCCGTCCATTTTACTGAAGGCCTCATCAAAGAGCGCCAGGCGGACGGTGTCGGAGGCGCGCGGCTGGTTCAGGCGATAGGCCTGGGCAAACGAGGCCGCCATGGCCACGTAAAACGGCGTGGTCGTCTCGCCGCCGGATTTCTTGGTGCTGATCTGGCTGAGAAGAGCATGGTCGCCGCTGGGATAGTGGATGCGGATGTCGTACTGCAAATAGTTGCGATAATCTTGCAACTGGTGTAATTCCACCGCCGCCTCTTCGGCCTGGCCAGCGGTGAGACGCTGGAACAGCAAATCCCAACCCTGTTGGTGCCTTTGGCGAAAGTCGGACTCGAGCAGTGTCTCCCCCAGGATGTTCTGGCTGTCCATGACCATGTCGTAGACCGGGCGAAGCGTTGACTCCGGGTGAGTGATGAACTCGAAACGCTCGCCGCCAAAGCGCAGGCCGGCCAGGGTGGTGTTGAGATAGCCCAACTGCTGGCGGGCATCCTGGATTTGCTCGCGCAGGCGGTGGATAAAGTTCTCCACCAGCTCTTGCTCAGCCTGGGCAGCCTGGGCGGCGATGCGCTCCTCGTACTGCGGCAGCTCGGACTGCACGTAGCGGTCGCGCTCGCCGAGATAACGCGCCGCGTCCTCGTCCTCGTCGTAGCCAAAATCGTATCTCAAGCTGTAGGCCTGCTTGGCCTCTCGCAAGCGGTCACGGCTGCGCGTCTCGGCTGTTTGGTGGTCACCCTCGTAGCGCACGGCGTTCTGCAGCACGACGTCCAAAGGCTGGCGCTCGCGGCGGCGCTCGTACTCTTTGTTGGCCTCGTCAAGCGCGTCCTCGGCTTGCTCTGCTCGCAGGAATTCGAGCGCGCTTTGCGCCGCCCCGTCAGCCTCGCGCTCCAACGCCGGGATGGTCTGCTCGGCCAGGGTCGCCGCGCGCATTTCCAGCCCGCCGATGTGCTTGTCCAACTGGGACAGGTCAGCCTGCAACTGCTCGGCCTGGCCACGACAAGCCTCGACCTGGCCCCGCAGCGCCTCGACGCAACGCACGTCGAGCCGCGCCAGCTCGTCTCGCAGCAGCTCCAATTGCGCGGCCTGGGTGGGGAGAGCGCTCAGCTCCGCCAGGTCACGCTCCAGGTCAAAATACACGCGCGCCTTGTCTCGTGTCAGCGCCAATCGCCGGTGCAGCGCCAACGCCTTGTCTTGCCGAGCCAGCAGCTCGACGCGAATCTCTTCCAGCCGGGCCTCGCGCTGCTCGATCTGGCGCGGCACGGCCCGCGAGCCTACGAACCAGTGACGGTAGACGTGCGGGTTCATGTGAGCCGTGGTGTAACTGCGGCGCAAGAAACCATCGCGCGTGACGGCGGTGCGGTGTTGGCGCAGCTCCTCCAACGTATCGCACTTGACGACGTTGCCCAGCAGCAGGTCGACAAAGGCGCGCGCGCCCTCGTGCGGGGTGTGAACTTCGTTGGCTAGACCTGACAGCTTTCTGTCGGACGCCGGGCGTCCGCAACCTGTCAGGTCTGAGTGGCTCAAGATGCGCTCGATGTCCGGCAGGCCAACGCCGTGCAGCTTGTCCTTGTGGCGGCGTTGGTGGTACAACTGCATAGCAGCGTCATAATGCTGCGGCGGCACGAGCAGGCAAAAGCGGTTGCGCCCCAGCACGCCTTCGACGGCATCTTGCCACGACTCGTCGGGGACGTCCAGGACGGTGCACAAGAAAGGCAGCTCGTCCGCTCCCAGCCCCAGCTCGGCCCGCAGCAGGCGGCGCAGGCGAACGGCCTCGGGCGCTTCGGCCTCGTAGCTGGTCTCGCGATCCCCCGTGCGCAGTTGGCTGATTTCGCGCTGCACCTGCTCGGCCTCCTCACGCAGGCGGCGCGCCTGCTCGTTCAGCAGCGCGCTCTGCCCGGCATAGCTCTGGCCCAGGCTTTCCAGCTCGGCTTGCAAGCGGGAAAGACCCTCACCCCCATCCCCTCTCCCGTCGTTCGCGGAGCGAATGGGGGGCGAGGGGAGAAAGGCCTCACCCCAACCCCTTCCTTCAGTCACCGTAGTAACAGGGGAGGGGGTGGGGGTATGGATGAACTCGTCCAGGGCAGGTGGGACGGGCAGGCCATCCTCGACCAGGCATTGGCGCAGTGCTCGAGCATCGCCTATCTCGCGGGCCAGTGTGCCGGCCACGCGCGCTTCGCGATCGCGCAGCGCCTTGACCAGGGGCTCGAGTGCATCGAGCTTGTCGCGCAGTTCTCGTTCACGCACGGCGGTGGCGTCAGCCTGCAGCGCCACCTGCGCGTCAAGCTGCGCTTGCCGGGCGCGCTTGAGCTCCTCGTCCATGATGTCGCGCCGCAGCCCAGCCCGGCCCAGCTCCAGGCGCGTCTCGTCCAACTCCAGCCGGGAGCGCTTGAGCTGCGCGGCCTGCGCGTCACCCTGCGCGCGGCGCTGGATGTAGCCATTGGTCAGGCGGCGGCGGCGGTTGGCGACGCGCTCCTGGTCAAGCTCCTCGATGCGCCCCAACGCCTCGATCCGCTCGCGCACGTTGGCGGCCAGGGCTTCAAAGTGACGCAGCGTTTCGAGCTGATCCTGCAGCGTTTTCACGTCGACCAGGTTCTCGTCCAGCAAATAGTTGTGAACGAATTCACGGATGTTGATCAGGGGCGTAAAGGCCAGCCCCTTGACGATCTTGGCCGGGAAGGTATCCTTGAGCTGGCCCAGGCGATTGAGCAGGTGAAAGCGATAATCCTCCAGGCGGCCAAAGGTTTGAGCGCGCGCGGCGGGGGGGAGAGCAAAGTGATCCATGTGTCGCTTGAAGGCGCGGCTGTCAAAGAGCTGGCCACCGCTTTGAAAGAACCACGCGTCGTTGAGAGAGGCGGCGTTGACGATAAAGTACATCACGTCCGGGCTGCGCCCGTCGGCGTAGGCGTCGATCACGGCCCCGTGGACGAAATACGAGCCATCGGCGTTGCGGAATTCGAGCGCCACCACGCCCGTCGCGTCGTCGCGCAGGTAGCGCTGCCCCTCGGTGCCCAGCTCGCCGCGCACGTAACTGGCCAGCGTGCGCTTGCCGCCGGCCAGGGCGGCCTGGTTAAAGCGCACCTCACGCTGGGCGCCAACCAGGGCAAACTGAACCGCGTCGAGGATGGTCGACTTGCCTGCGCCGTTGATGCCAATCAGGTAGGTCGTACCGCTGCAGGTGACGGTCGTGTTTTCGAATAAATGCCAGTTGATCAAGCGGATACGAGTCAGTTGTTTCATGGTTTATCCTTCGTCCTCCACACCCTCGTCTGCCACGGCCACCCGGTACTTGCGCAGCCACGCCTCCATCTCGTTGGCCGTCTGCACGGGCAAGATCATGCGCACCGAGCCGCGCAAGCGCAGACGTGTTTCGCCGTCGCGCACGTCGATCGTGCGCCCGTCGACCGTCTCGATCAGCCCCAGGCCACGCAGCCGGCGCAGGATCGCTTCGTACTCGACGATGCCCAGATCGCGTTCCTTGCCGGTGATGGTGCGGTATTCTTCGCGCAGTTCACTCACTGTCACGACCGGGTCGGCCGCCAGGTTGAGGTGCTCCACCTGTTCCTCGTACAGCTTGCGCAGGACGACGATCATCAACGTCTCGTTCAGGCGATAGTGCACCCGGCAGTAGCTGAAATCAGAGATCGCCTGGAAAATGCGGTGATAATCTTCGTGCAGTAACTTGAACCCGGCCAGCCCCAGCAGCGTTTCGAAAGCCTGGCGGTGGCGGTGGACGAAATAGTAGTCGTCCTTGTCGGCTTCCACGTCCTGGTACAGGAAGGTCTGGCCCAACAGACGATTCACCACGCGCGGCACATCGCGGCGAGCCCTCTCCGGGAGGGCGGATGCCTCTAGAATGGTATCAGTCTCAAAATTCATTGGGGCTCCTATTACGTTTCACGTTTTACGTTTTATATCATCCCAAGATTGACTTCGGCTAACTCGGTCGAGCCGTCGAGGGACATCACATCTTCACCAATTCGAACGGCTCGACCTTGTACGGACCGATCTCCACCGGCTCGCCCGGCGCCAGCTCGAGTCCATAGTCCACATCGGGATGGTGGCTGTAGGCAATCGTGTAGATCAGCCGGGGCACGTCGCTCAAAGCCTCCGGCGGCAAATCCTGGACGTGGATGCGGCGATGGCCGTTGAAAAAAGTGCCGACGAAGCGCTTGATTTTCTCCGGCGTGAGACTTTGATTGATCTCTTGCAGCGTGACGGCTCGCAGCGTGGCCAAATCCAGCGGGTTGAGAGCTGGTGAGTGGATGGCTTCCGGCTCGAAAGGCGCGCGGCGCTGCGGCATGGTATAAAAACTGTTGGCGTCGGGCAAGCGGACGGTCGCCAACTGCAAGCCAGGCGCATCGTCAGGCAGGCTGGCCTGCCCCTCAGCCTGGAGCTCAGCCAGTCGCCGCGCCAACGTGCTCAACCTGTCCTTAAAGCCGCCCTCGGCCGAGACGAGCTGGCAGCGAATCTGCCGCAGCGAGGTGCGCAGGTATTGTGCGTGGCGGCGGTCGATCTCGTCCAGCAGTGGATCGAGGCTCTCTAATTGCTGGATGATGAAGCGAATCGAGTGGCCGATCTCGTTGGCGGCCTGCCCCGGCGAGATGCGCGCCTGCAGCGCCAATTCGTCGGCGGCGCGCTCCAGCCACTGCTCGTCGGACTGCCAGGCCTGGAGCTTGCCGACGATGTCACGCCGGTAACGCGAGATGTGATCGGAGGTCTTGAACGCGTGGTAGGCCGGCCCCAGCACCGTGGCGTAATCGTCGTACTGCAGGCGCAGCAGATCGGCCACCTCGCGCTCGCGCGCGGCGCGCTCAATGTAGCGGCGGATGTTGTGGTTGAGCTCGTTTAGCCCGCGCACCACCTGCCGCACGTTCTGGTAGGCCTGGGTCAGCGCCAGGGCCGGCGAAAAGTTTTCGCCTTCGTGGCTGATCAATTGGTGCGCCGTGTACAACTGGCCGTGGTACTCGCGCGGCTTTTGCTCCTGGACGGAGCGAATGGCTTCCAACAGGGTAAAGGCGTAATCCGGCAAGATGATGTACTCGCTGTAATCGGCCTGCTGCTCGCGCTCGATCCAGCCGCTATCCGCCAGGCGGCGCAGCAGGTAGCCGGCGTAATCCTGCCAGCCAGAGCGCCCGGCCAACTCGGCCAGATCCTCCTCTTCATCCACCGCCGCCGCAACGGCTTCCGCCACGCCATCGCTTGCCAGATAGTCCACGATTTCGGCAATGACCATCTCGCGCGTCAGGCCAAAGCGGTTGAATTCGGCCAGCGCGTACACGCGCAGCAAGATGGCCATGTAGTGACGGCTCAGATTGCCATACCCCTGCGTGCTGAACAGATTGAACAGATTGGCCGGGAGAATGTCAAAGGGATTGCGGGTGTCACTCGTTGGATTGACCATTGCCATCACCGTTATTCCAGGCCAGGATATCGTCCAACTGGCAATCGAGCACGCGGCACAGGCGCGCCAGCGCGTCCAGGTCAACGTAACGCGCCTGGCCAGCATCGATGCGGTAGACCAGGTCCTTGGGGACGCCGGCGGCCTGAGCCAGACGGCGCAGTGACAGCCGCTTGCCAGTGGCGGCCTGGCGCTGTCCCAGCAGGATGGTGAGCCGGCCGCAGGTATTGATGTGTTGCGCAAGTTCGCTCATAATGTGCTCGACTGGATCGCGTAAGAACCTTTGTTCTATTTCCCGTCTCAGTATAGCACATTATTTCTAGTTTGTCAAGACATTTGTCGCAAGGAGACGAAAGTTTCCGATTCCTTGTGTACTAACGTGTTAGTTCTGAAAAAACATCAATACGGAAACAACAACGGCAGTAATAGAACGCTGACGGCGACAACAATCAACGTGACCGGCAAGCCGTGCCGGATGTAATCACTAAAACGATAGCCGCCAGGACTCATAACCAAAAGGTTGGCCGGATGTGCTACCGGGCTGAGGAACGAAGCGGCCATGGCATAGGCAATACCCATGACATAGGCCTGAGGGGCAATGCCCAGGTCTTGGGCCGCGGTCAGCGCGATGGGGGTCATGATCACGGCCACCGCCGCACTGGGCATAAATTGTGTCACGAGGGTGGTCAAAACCATCAAGCCTGCCAATACAACTGAACTGCCATAAGCGCCCAGCGACTTGGAGACCAGTCCCCCCAGCAAGGCGGCGGCGCCGGTCTGCTGCATGGCGATTCCCAGCGGCAGCATGGCGGCAATGACAAAGATGGAGCGCCAGTCAATGCCCTGGTAGGCTTCGTCCATGCTCAAGACGCCGCTGATAACCATCAACACGCAGCCTGCGATGGCCGCCATCGAGATCGGCAGCCCAAAGATCATGGCGGCAAGAATGACAGCCGCCATGATCAACCCGGCCAGCGGGGCTTTTTTCAAGCGGGGTTTTTCCTGCAAGTCCATTTTCAGGACGACAAAATCTCGCTCGCGTGCCAGGTTCCTCAACTTTTCCTGCTCGCCATAGCATAACAGGGCATCGCCACGTTGCAAGGGAAAATTGCCCAGGTCGCTGCGATAAGACCGTACCCCACGCCAGATCGCCAGGACAGAAACGCCATATTTCTCGCGGAAACGCAGGCCGCGCAGGGTTTTCCCGGCCAGGTCAGACTGAGGCGAGAGCATCACTTCCACGATCTGAACCGGGCCGCTTTCCAGCGCAGTCAGGTCTGCCTGGGTCTGGCGATCAACGTGCAAGCCTTGTAAACCTTTGAGCACGTCGATATCCAGCGGGCGTCCGCCAACCACTAACAGGTCATCTGCTTGCAGGAGCAGGTCGGATTGGGGAATAAACACGTCTTGCTTGCCGCGGAAAATCATGAGTGCGGCCAGTCCATAAGCCGCGCCCAGCCGGCTCTCGGTCAGGGTATGCCCTATCAGTGGCGAGTCGACAGGAATGCGGATAGAGAGCAAGCGTTCCTCAAGATGATAGCCCAAAGCGTCTTGGATGGTCAGGCCGTGATAGCCGGGCTGGGTCTTGAATGACTCGATGTGTTCAACGGCGCCCTGGATTAAGAGTACATCTCCGGTGTTCAGGGGGAGGTCTTGGAGGTTAGTGCGCCTGACGATTTCTCCCTGGCGGATGGCCAGGACGTTTACGTCATACTGTTGGCGAAAGTTCAGTTCGGCCAGTGTCTTGCCGGCAAAGGGGGATTCCGGGACGACTTCGAACACGGCCAGGCCCACACCTTCCGTAAACAAATGCTCGAGCGCCAGGTGCTTGCTTTCGACGTGAAACATCGGCTTCTGGCTGATCTCATCAATGCGCTCCAAACGTCCGAGCACCAGCAGGCGGTCTCCGGATTCCAGCACGGCGTTTGGCTCGACGGGTATGCGGCGCCCATTCTTACGTTGGATGCTTAGAATGTTCAAGCCGAGCGCGCGCCCAATGCGGCTTTCCACCAGCGTTGTCCCCGCCAGCGGGCTATCTTCGGGCAGGATCAGGGTTGCCAGCCGCTCCTCCAAGCCATACTGGCTGTGGCTGGAATCGTCCTTCACGTTATCAGCGGCGTAGAGCGCTTGTGGCGACTGGCGCACCGGCAGGAAGCGCCGTCCAATCAGCGCCATATACAGCACGCTCAGGAACAAGATGACCAGCCCGCCTGGGGTAAAATCGAAGATGCCCAGCGGCGTGTAGCCCGCCTCGCGCATCACATCACGCACGACCAGGTTGCTGGAGGTGCCAATCAAGAGTATCAGACCTCCAAGTAGTGAGCCGTAAGCCATTGGCAGGAGAAGTCGAGAAGGGGCTTGCTTGGTACGGCGCGAGATCTCGAGCGTGATGGGCAGGAACATGGCGGCGACGGCGGCGTTGTTCATGAACGAAGATAAAAGCGCTGTGACTGTTATGAGCACTGCGACCAGGCGCCCTTCACCTTGCCGGGCTAGCCGTAAAATTTGTTTTCCAATGATGCTTGAGACTCCCGCGCGGGTCAAGCCGGCCGAGAGAATGAACATCGCTCCAACAGCGATGACGGCCGGGTTGCTAAAGCCAGATAGCGCCTGCGCCAGATCGACCAGCCCGAAAAAAAACAGCGCGACCAGCACGATCAGGGTGGTCAGGTCCATGCGAATGACTTCGCTGATGAACAGGACAATTGCGCCGGCGAGAATCAGCAATACGAGCAGGATGTCTTGGGTCATGGTTGATCCGTGACTCAACTTCTAGCTTGAATCTACAGGCCCGCTCGCTCCAGCCAGTACAGCAGCAGAAAAATCAGCCCGGCCACCGGGATGACGACCACCCAGTCATTGACCTCGAGCATCTGTGGCAAGGTCAGATTGCCAAAATCGCCTTTTTTCAAAATGCCCTGGTTGAGGCGGGGATACAGCGCGGCAAAGAGACCGGCGCCGATTAAAATCCCCGCCAACCCTCCGAGCGCCGCATCCAGGCCGCCATTTCCGATAGCGCCAGCAATGGTGCCGGGACAATAGCCCAAAACGGCAAAGCCAAGCCCAAAAATCAGCCCGCCAATGATGTTCATGCCGGCCGAGCCTGATTTGGGATCGAGCTGCACCCATCCCAACGATTTCAACGCGTAAACCCCGATCATTCCGCTTAGAACAGCGGACAGCATGACCTTGACAACGGTGAAATCGGTCAGCAGCAGTTGCCCGATGATCACGTCATATTTTGTCACGCCGCCTTTCTGGAGCAGAAAACCGAACACGATGCCGAACGCCAGGCCCCACAGCAGGTCAGATGTGTCTTGTCGTTTTGTTTCCGAATTCTTGGTTGGCATGGTGCCCCCTCTAGCCGATGAGCTTGAAAATCACGTGCGCCGTCAGGATCCCGCCGATGAAGAAACAGATGGCCGAGATCCAGCTTGAAACGGCCAGTTGCAGCGTGCCGCTGATGCCATGACCGCTGGTGCAGCCATCCGCCCAGCGAGCGCCAAAACCGATGACGATGCCGCCCAGCAGCGCGATGCCGGCTCTTAGCAGCGGGTCGCTGCCAAATGCGCCGGCCCAGATCGAAGGCACCCACAGCCATTGGAAATCGCCCGACAACAGCGCTGACACCAACGCGCCAATGACGATACCCACCACCAGCATCATTTGCCAGTCCACGACGAGTCTCACCTTCTGGTAATAAGCTTTCGACGCCACCTCGTCGCCCCGAAACCGCCTTTCAATCATGCCGCTCAGCCTGGCAAAGGTCGTCGAACAGGCCAGCGGCTTTTTCGAGATGAGGAAGGTGAACCAGCTCAAGATGCCGATGCCAATCCCTGCCGCATAAGGCGACCAGCGCACTTGCGTTAAAAAGTCCATCACGCCCTCCTTTTTTTATCCTGCATCCCAATGCTTTTTGACCGCGCTAAAGTTCGTAAAGAACCTGGAGCCGTGCGGATTGACGCAAGCCCGGCACTCGCGGGAATAGCCGGCCGCACTGTAGCCCGACATGCCGCCAGCGACATTGCGGACCTCCTGGAATCCATGCTGCTTGAGAATGCTGGCGCCCAGGCTGGAACGATTGCCCGAGCTGCAAATGAGGACGGTCGTTTTAGCCTTGTCCAGCTCGACGTGGCGGGTGCGCAGCTCGGCCACGGGGATATTGGCAGCGCCTTGGATATGGTTGTCTTCATATTCCAGCGGGGCGCGGACGTCCAGCAGCACGAAATCGGCGTGGCCGGCGATCATATCGTGCAAGTCTTCGGCGGATATCAGCTCGATACGCGTGGTCTTGAGCCCTGCTACGGCCCAGGCGACCATGCCGCCATCCAGGTAACCCACGATTCGATCCATTCCAACCCGGCGAGCCCAGCTATTGGCTTCCAGCGCTTTCTTGTAATCGTCCGCCACCAGCAGGATATCTTTATCCGTCGGCAAAACCCAGCCGGCAAAAGTCGGAAAGTTGCCGTTGAGATCGAGATGCCAGGCGCCGGGGATGTGCTGGCCGGCAAAGGCGTGATAGCTGCGGGTGTCCAGCACCACACCATTGGCATCGCCGGTGCGTTCATTAAATCGAGCCGGGCTTAATTCTTCCATGATGGGGAGAGCGGCGAGCCGAGCCGGTCCATGGCGATTGATATCGCTGCAGCGGCTGAAATGATCTGGCGCTGGAGGCATGCCCTCGGTGAGCGATTTGATAAACGCGGCCTTGTCCTTGATTTGCAGGGCAGCGTTGAAATGGCGCTCATAACCGATAGTGGTGTCCCACTTGGCGCCCATCGCACGACCGCACAATGAGCCCGCGCCATGCGCAGGATAGACTTGAACATAATCCGGCAGCTTGAGCAATTTATCGTGCAAGCTGTGGTAGAGTTTTCCCGCCAGCTCCTCTGCCATGTCCGGGAACAGGTCAGGCCGTCCCACGTCCCCGACAAAAAGCGTATCACCCACGAACACCGCGACCGGGCTATCCGAGCGGGATGTGTCGCTCACGACATAGCTGAGATGTTCCGGGGTGTGCCCGGGTGTTTCCATCACCGTGAGAACCATGTCCTCCAATTCGATGGCATCGCCTTCAGACAAGGCAACGTGGTCGAAGGTGCACTGCGCCGATTTCGCCACATAAATTTTTGCGCCGGTTTTCTTGGCCAGATCCATGTGCCCCGAAATGAAATCGGCATGCAGGTGGGTTTGAAGGATGTGGGTGATATCCACTCCCAGGGCGCGGGCCTCGGTGATGTAGCCATCCACATCCCGCTGGGGATCAATCACGGCGCAGCCATTCTTGCCGGCGAGGATGTAAGAACTGTGAGCGATTTTGCCAATGAAAAAGTGTTTGAGTAGCATCAGATATCTCCTTTATCTATTAGATTACAGGCAATTTGCTACCAGCCTCAGCCAGTGCCGTCTGTTGTTCACGGCACTGTACCAGAACACCCAACGTGCCCCGCAAGCGCAGCTTGAGGCGGCGAGCCTCATCCCTGGCGACTTCGTCGGCTAGCAGGACCAATGGGTCTTGTAGCGTTTGCGCCAAGGCTAGCACCTCGATTTCGCCTGGATCGAGGATCACGGGCAGCTTATACACCGACAGCACGGTTGTTGCACAATGCAATTGGCATAGGCTCAACTCAACTCTTCTGCTCGATACATACTCATTTTACCACATCTTGACAAAGGTGGCACTCAGTATACAACGGCGCCGATACGGATACTTTACGAGATCCTACAGCGCCCGCGGACCCCGGTTGACGCGACGCGCGCATGGTGGTAGAATAAGCCACGTACTAATTATACTAATTTAATTGTGGCTTGTGTAAGGTTGGAGTTTAGACTAAATGCCCATTTTGCGGGTTTTTGGCCAAATTTGCCACCACATATGGTGGTTGCGATTAGCGATACTCCCGT
>JAFGFO010000301.1 GCA_016931085.1 Thermoflexales bacterium | reverse complement strand
TTACTGAGCGAGTCGGGACCAAAACGTTTCCGAAATGTCTCGTAAAAGCCCGTTAACTGAGCCTTGGAAAGCAAGCGGTCTTGTTCTGACAACTCGGTATGAATCTCTCGAATACCCTGGACAAGCTTTTCTTCAAGTGCCATTCTCATACCTCCTTACCCAACGCTTTGTTCACCTGGCTCCTCACCTCTTTCGGTGGTTTGCCAAGCTGACATTTTCATTTGACCCTCAACGCCTCCGAAACCTCTCCCAGCACCTCGTTGACCTTGTCCACCACCGCCTCAGGCGGATCGCCGCTCAACTCGACCCGCACGTGCAGCCTGAGATCGTAACCGGCGGCCGCCTTGCCCAACTCTTCCATGGCATCCCCCAGGTCCTGCAGCTCGTTAGTCTTGAGTTCGGCCTCCCCAAGTCGCACACCAGGCTTGGACGGCTTGAGCGGCGGCGGCGCCTCACCAGGCGCTCGCAGCTTGACGTTCTGCGCGCCGGGATACTCGCACGGCCACGGGCCAGAATCGAGCGTGCGCTCAAGATAATTGGCCTTCAAGGCCGCCTCAATCGCGTTTCGCACCAACCGCCACGGCAGGTTCTCCCCGGCCCGCTTGGAAAGCGCCGCGTCGATCGCCAACGCTGTCGTCGTCTCTGCTTGCCACGCTTCCGGCAAGCTGGGAGGCAAAAGCTCGCCGAGCGCCACCGGCTTGGGCGGCGGTAACAACCGCGCATCCGGCGACAGCAGCCCGGCCGGGATGCTCTCACTCCAGATACTCGCCGGGCCAGACAGCAGCCACAACTGGCCGTTCGTCACCGCCTCCTCGATCGCCGCGTTCACCACCTCGGCCGGCGCGGACGGGATGGACAGCGGTTCCTGGTAGCCACCTTTCTGCACTTGCACCACGTTGCCGCCGGCAAAATAGCCGTATACGGCTTGCACGGTGATGCCCGCAGCCTGCCACAGCTCCGGCAGCACGCCTGGGGCCAGCAGCGATGGAGACAAAGATGTGAGCACGGCAGCTTCAGGCAACACGACCTCCAGGGCCGGTTCCTTCAAGACGGCCTCTTCGGGCCGACAGCGCCAAAAAGTACGGACAGAGCCGTCGGGGCGCTTGAGGCGGAACACAAACAGGCCATCCACACAGCCGTGGATCAAGGTGTCCAGGATGGCTTGGGCATTGAGCATCTTGGGCAGGTGGGGATGCTGAGCAAAGGCGCCCACCAGGTCCTTGAGCCAACGCGCCGTCTCATCCCCCCGCCACAACTCGTAAGGGCCGCCAGGCAACAGCGCCTCGGCACTGATGGCCGTCTCCTGGATGCGGGCGCGCGGGTCGTTCTTGATGGTGGTAAAGAGCGAATCGCTGCCCACGGTGACCTTGAATGCCTCAACCGCATTCGCCTCGGAAACAGTCACCACGATGCTATAAGCCTGGCGAATCGCGCTGGGGATAGCCTTCCTGGTCGCGTCCAGCCTGGCGATCAGCATGCCCCAACGCAGCGGGTCGCTCTTGTCCAGGTGCTGCGGCTGGAGTTGTGCCCGCACTTCTTCCCAGGCCAGGTAATTGACGATGCTCTGCCGCACTTGCTCCAGGCCAACCGACGAGGGGGCAGCCAGGACCAGGGCGTTGCGATACACACGCGGCTTGTCGGGGCCAGTCGTTTCGTCCAGGAATCGCTGCGCCAAATCAGCCGGCTTGCCCGCGTCGCAGGCGGCCTCGGGCGGCAGGATGACATAGTGGAAATCGCCATCGTCGGCGATCTGGTCGGGCGACTGGGGCAGCACGTGCACGCGCGCGCCAGGTCCTTTGGCGCCCAGCGTGAGGCTTTTAAGCCCCTGGATTTCTTCGATCAAGCGAGCCTGCACCAGCTCTGGCGGGACGCGATATTTGCAGGCGTCGTCGTGCATCTGGGTCAGGTTGGGACGCGAACCCAGCCGCCATGCAGCAGGCAGGCTCTCCTCTGTACCTCCCCCCGTCTCCATCACGTCCTCGTCCAGGAACCACGAGAGCTCCGTCCAACGTCGCAGGGCCTTTTCCAACTCGATCCTATCGGAGCGGGTGTGCCCCAACAGCAGCAGCAGCTCGCGCGTGAGCGCATGATGGCCGATGGGCTGCGAGTGCAAAAAGGTGGCCATGACGGCCTGTTCGAGCTCGCGGTGAGCCAGGCCCGGATAGTCGTGCTGGATCGCCCGCGCCTTTTCCAGCTCGCCCAGCAAAATGGCCGACCACTCTTGCCGCTTGCCCTCGTACTCTTCCGTTTCGGCAATGTTGGTCAGCTCGCGCGCCGCTTCCGAGATGCCACTGGCCCCCTCCGGCGCGCCCAGGAAGGCGTTGACGCCGACCAGCGGGCAGGTGTCCCACTTTTCCGCGTCGCGCAGGGCCAGGGCAAAGGTGCGCAGCACCCCGCGCGTGCGCTGAAAGCCTTCCAGGTTGGTCCACTTGGTATAAAAGATCTCGGTCAGGTCGGGGTGAAAAGGATAACTGGCCAGGTAACGCTCCTCGGCCGGCTGGCCGGCCTTGGCCGTTTGCTCGTCGAGCGCGGCCACGCCTTTCAAGGCGGCTACAACGTGGGGCCGAAAGGCTTCGCGGTTCTGGATCGAGCC
>JAFGFO010000300.1 GCA_016931085.1 Thermoflexales bacterium | reverse complement strand
CGCCTAAAGGCTCAAATCCAGTGAATATAATCGACGGGACACGCTCAAATTATGCGCGCCGGCTTGTCCCATGTGCGTAACGCTCCCGGTTGCAGGTTTGGTGATGAAACAAAAGCCGTGATATAATAGCATTACGAGCGCCCAACGTCAGAGGCAATTTGCAGAGGAGGGCAAAATGACCGTAATGACCTATGAAGGCATCGTAGAGCACGGCCAGATTCGATTGAAAAGCGATATTCGCTTGACCGAGCATGCCAAGGTCTATGTGATTATTCCCAGTCCCGATATCGCCTATCCATGGGCAGACAAGCAAGAACAGAAACGCCAGGTGAAGGCATTGTTTGCGGCCTTGTCTATCCAAGGCGCGCCAATAGGTGCCCAGGCGCTCCAACAAAGGATGAGCCAGCTGGACCTGTCTCCTAACGAGTTGAGCCGCGGCATCATCGAAGCACGCGAGGAATAGGACAATGGAGTGGCTGTATTTCGATGCCAGCGCTTTGATCAAGCGATATTCCTCGGAGACTGGAACACCGCTGGTCAATGAAGCATTCCGCCGTGTTCCCTTGAGCCGGATGACATGTTCCTTGCTGAGCATTCTTGAAATCGTTTCCATCCTGGTGCGTAAGCGAAACGATGGCCGGCTGGATCAGTCTGTATTTGAACAAGCCATGGTCGAGTTCGAAGCCGAAGTGATTGACCGAGAGGAATTTTCAGCCACGCCGGTCAACGACGGGTTACTGCTCTCGGCTGTTGAGTTGATCACCAGGCATAACCTCAATGCCGCGGACGCCATCATCTTGCGCTCCGCGCTCGACCTGCGCCAGGTTCTTCACGAAAGAAAAGATGACTTGACGCTCTGGGCCTCTGACAAGCGCCTGGTGCGCGCCGCCAAGAGCGAGGGTATGTCTGTATTCGATCCGGAAGAAACCGCTACGCTTTGAAAGTGCCGTGCCCGTAGGGGCGCAGCATGCTGCGCCCCTACGGATGTAGATCCACTCAGCGCATCACCACCGGCAGATAGACTGTGTTCCACGCTATCGTCAGGCTGACGGGGGCGCTCTTGGGCGATTCAACCCTCGCATCGCTGACTGCACTGACGGCATAGGTGTACGTCGTGCCCACCTGCACACCCTCGTCCCGGAACCAGCGCGTGCTCGCCGTGGCCAGCCGGACCAGCTCACCCGCGCCCTCGGCTCGATACACCTGGTAGTGACTCATCGCCGGCCCACTCACCGGCAACCACGAGATACCGACACTCTTGTGGAGAGCATCGAACGAGCCGGCAAGGTCAGCGGGCGTGGCGGGCACGCCGACGGCCAGCGTCGCTTCGTTGTTGCCGCCGTCCACGTCGTCGGTGATAGGTGGGCTGACGCGCACGGCCAGCTCGTGGTAGCCCGACAGCGCACGCCACGTGCCGGCCAGTTGGTAGGTCCCGTTGAACATCAGGCCAGCCGGGATCGTGGCGCTCATAATCTCTTGTTCTGCCAGCCCATTTTCATCCTGGATCACGCGCACGACGACCAGTTGGTGCGTGCGCGCCAGCCCCCGGTTGCGCACCGTCACGCTGATCGGCACGAGCGTCCCGGACAGCGGCAGCGTCTGCGTCACGACGATGTCCTGGGCCGACACGGACAGGTCGGGCAGGACCGGAACGTTCGTGGCGAAAACCTGGTCGCCTTGCATGCTGACGTTCTGCATGCTGGCGCCCGCCGCGCGCGCCTGGGCCGGCGGCCCGCCCAGGTTATAGGTGCCCAGCGTCATAAGCGTTGCCTGCCCACCCAACCCCGAGCTCGAGTGCTTGGGCTTGAGCGCGACGGCAGCGTGCATCCAGCTATTGCCGCCCGTGAGCGCCCCGGGCAGCGTGGCCTGGCTCCCAGTGGCTAACAAGTCAACCACGGTCACCATCGCCACGCCGTTGGCCTCGTCTGTGCCTGGCTCGCCAAAGCCCCGGTAGACGATAGCGGCCTGGTCTTCCGGCAGCATCACGAGGCGGGGCTGCTCGACGCCGCGCACGCCGGGGACGGTGTCCGTCAGCCACGTGCTGCTGCTGGTCCGGATGGCATAGCCCAGGTAGTTGTTGTTGCCCAGGCCGGTGTCCGTCGCGCCATCGCGGTCTTTCAGGTAAAGCGCGTAAGCCAACACGGGCCGGTCCTGGTCGTCGAAAGCGATCGAGGGCATGAGGGCGCCCCTGGGCAGGTCCCAGAGAGGCTCGTCGATCGTCCACACATCCGTGTTCGGATTCCAGGTGGCAACGACCAAGGTGCGATAATAATTGTTGTTGAACGGGCTGTCGCCAGGGGGCGTAAAAAAGACTCCGCTCTGCCGCACCCACACGGCCTTGGCAAAACCGTCGCTGCGAAAGGCCAGGCTCACTTCGGCGTCCGTCTCGCCCCCTAACGGCTCGCCCCATCCCGGGTTGCTCAAAGCTTTCGGGGGCGACCAGGTATTGGTGGCCGCGTCGAACCAACTGTATTCGATGAACCACCACGGGCGCGAGATGCTGGACGTGGGAGACTGGTCGTGGACCCAGGCAGCCAGCGCGCGGCCGTGGGCCGGGTCGCCGGCCAGCGCCACGCGCCCCAACCCCTCCCCCTCGCCGCTGGCCAAAGTGGCCGGCGCGCTCCAGGTGCTCCCGTTCCATACCGTGTAAGCGATGGCCTGGGTGGAGAGCTGCTCGACGACGTCGTTCCACGTCTCAGCCTGCGTGGTATCGAGGGCGTTGGCCGCAAAGACGGCCACGGCTTTGGTGTTCCCGGCAAACGCGATCGCCGGGTCGGTGACGAGGAGAGAGGGACTGCCGGCCGCCTCAACCTGCTCGCCCCAGTTGGCGCCGTCAAAGTAAACCGAGTACAGGACGCCCTGGCTTTTGAGCGGGTCGTTGCTCACGTCGTGCACCCATGCTCCCAGGACGTGACCGTAGCCATCCGTCGCCAGCGCGGGCGCCGGCAGCGTCGAAGGCGGTGTCGCCAGCGCCTGCGCCTGCAGCTCCGCCATGGTACAATCGCCCAGCTCCATCAGGGTGAACGGCCCGAACGAGTCCGACCAAAAGAGCGCCTTCACCCACACCCGCCCGCTCAAGCGGAAACACACATTCGGGCCTTCCACCGTGACCTCCGGCGGCCTGATGTTGATCGGCATCGAGAGGGTCAGGCTGGGGATGGCGTCTACGCCGGCCGAGGCTATCCCGCCCAGGACGTCTACCCACAGGCTGACGGTGCCGTTGATGGTGGCGCTGGGCGTCAAGGTGATGTCGGGCGTCAGGTCGCCGGCCAAGGCCGGCGTGATGTCCAGGGCCGCCTCAGCGCCAAAGTTGATGCTCAGGTGCACGTTCACAACGCCCAGATACGTGGCCAGCAGGCCGTTATAGACCTCGATCGGGCCAACCTCGGCCGTGAGGAGTTCTTCGACTCCCTTCGAGTACCCACTGGGGAACGAGGGGACGGCAATCGAATCCACCGGCCCTCCGGATGGATCCGGTATGGCCGTAAAGTGGAGCGAATAGGACTCTCCACAGCCGCCCATTTGCTGGCCCAGGACCGTATAGCACATGAGATCGGCCCCGCCAAAGACATCCGCATCGGCCGTCCAGATGCCTGAAAGAACGTCGAAGGTGTGGGTCACAGCCACTTCAGCCCTGACGCCGTTGTTCATCACGCCCAGCATACCGAGGTCCGTGTTATCGTACTTTTCGATGCTGCCCTTGAGGCGCCCGTGCAGCTCGTAATCGCCCGAGCTGTTGTAGCTCAGCTCGGCCGGCTCCACCTCTACCCAGGCATCGTTGTACAGCCAGGGCGGAGCCGCCGCCATGAGGATCGTCATTTCGTGGGGCGGCCCCCAGGCATCGCCTGAACCGCACTCGGCGGCGCCCTCGTAATGGCCGTAAGCCTGCACGTACATCTTGACCTCGCCGGCGGGGAGCGTGCTCATATCCCACGAGATGCTGGCGTGTCCATTGCTTATGGCGAAGGTGGTCTTTGCCTCGCCGGCAACCGTCACAGAGATCTGGGTCACGCTGGCTTCGCCAGGGAGCGGGACCTCGATGTCGAACGTGACCTGGGCCGCCGGCGCGCCGGCCAGCAGCGTGCCATTATTCGGGTTGACGAACGACAGGAAGGGGCCGATCTTGTCGGCATAATCGTTGCCCAGGAAGGTAGTCGTGTTGGCGCTGACCCCAAGCACACCCGGCCCGGTGAGGTCCGTGGGCTTTAATTCGATCGTCTTCAACCCCGCCTCGCCCCGCCCGCGCATATACACCTCGTTGGTCGCGGGCTCATAGCGGCAGGCAAAGGCCGTGTACTGGTAATTCCCTTCCGGCAGGCTGACGGCGGCGGGGGTGTTTTCAGCCGTGGGGGCAAAAGTCTCGCGCTCCGCTACGGGCGAGTTGTTGACATAGTCGACCCGCTCGCCGCTGACGATCATCCGCGGGGTATCGCTCAGCGCGATGTATTGATCGGTCTCTTGATCCTTGAACGCATACTGGGCCGTAAACGCTGTATCAGGTGGCTCCACCGTAAAGGGAACGCAGTTGATCGGAACGTCCAGCCACCAGTCTGAGACGTCTCCCACCATGGTCCACATGTGAGCGAACAGGCACACACTGTACTCTCCCCAGGGCATTTCCTTGCTCACATCCCACTGCGGGCCATCGGGCTCGGGGTTTTCCCATCCGTCGTAGACACGCACCTGGCCCGTGAAAAAGCCAAACGCATCCATATCAAAGCTATTGTCTGCGTTCCACTCGGGTATCGTTGAGGCATTGTCACCCGTGAGCCATTGCAGGTCGTACTCCACAAAGACGCACGCTTCGTCAGGATTGTAAAAAAGAGGTTGGACCATCTCGCGCCACGAAGACCCGCACTCAAGCTCCGCTTTCCACCTGTTGAGGCCGCTGACGTTGATCAGCGTGCCGCGTTGGCCGCGATTGACATCCAGCTCAATATACGAAGGCTCGGGGAACTCGGGCGGCTGCGGGTGATGGGCGATATAGGTGGCGGCGGCGCGCTGGACGACCACGCCCGCGATGCGCGTGGTGGCCGTGAGCGTGTGCGTGCCGGAAATGGCGTCGTGAAGCGAAACCTGGACGTCTGTGATCAGCGACGTTTGGTCGTCGAGCGAGAACGGCCCCTTGAACGTGCCCCAGTCCGTTTCGATGACCACGTCGCCATTCGGATTCAGGTCATTCAGCGTGACCTCGAGTGGCCTTGTCCCGGCATACCACAACTGCAGTGGGGAAGGCTGCACGCTCATCACCATACCCCGCGTCACGTTGAACGCGACTTCGGCAACCTTGGCCCCGGCTGTGGCTCTGAAACGATGCGGGCCCTGGAGCGCATTCAGGGGCACGGTCGCCAACGCCTGGAAGGTCCCATCGATCGAGGTTCTGATGGTGCCCAGGGACTGATAGTTGCCCCCTTCGACAAAGTAAAGCGTGGCATCCACATTGGGGGGGAACACCAGGCCCAGGAGCAGCGCGTCGCTGCCCGGCGCGCCGCTTTCGTTGTAGGCGATCAACAGCGGCGGCGTGTTATCCACCAGGAATGGGCCATAGTGAGTCGTTTCGCCCCAGTTGCCGGCCAGGTCTTGCGCGCGGATGTGGAAATAGTGATTGCTGCCGTTCAGCAGCGCCGGGCTGGTGGCTTTGAACTGAGTGGGAGTAGCCAGCGTGGGCGAATCGGCCGTCGTATCCGGATCGGTGGCCTCATCGGTGCTCCACTCATACGACCAGAACACGACGCGGGCAGCCGCGGGAGGCAGGTCCCAATACACGTCGATCACATTATCGCTCGTCCACACTTTGCTCACCGGGTCGCTGTAAGCGATGACCGGCGGCGGCGGCGGTGTGGCATCAATCAGAAAGGGTCCATAGTGAGTCGTGCCGCTCCAGTGGCCGACCTCGTCGCCCACCCGTATGTGAAGATAGTTCGGCCCATCGGGCAGTGACCTGAACAGCATGAGATCCGCGCCGGGTGCCGCGGTGGTATCGACGGTGGTATCGACGTCTGTGACAGGCACGCTGTTCCAGGCGTACGAGTAATCGCGAGCCAGGCTGCCGCCGTCGTCCGGGGCAGCGCGCACGTAGACATAGACGGTGTTGTCGCTCGTCCACGCGGACGTGACGGGGTCGCTCGAATTGATGACCGGCGGCGGTGGCGGCGTGGTGTCGATCCGGAACGGCCCAACGTGCGCCGAGCCGCTCCAATTGCCGGCCGCGTCGCGACTGCGCACGTGGAAATAGTGCTCCCCGTCCGCCAGCTCCGCGCTGGTCGTGCGGGTGTAGATGCCCGCGCCAAGCAGCTCTGGGTTCGTATCGGGAACAGTCCCCGGTGCGGTATTCCACACGAACGAATGGGCATTCGTCCCGCACTGGCCGGTATAGGCGCTCGTCCATCTCACCTCGACGGTGTTGTCGGCCGACCACACGCCGGTCTCGTGGGGGTAGGTAGAGTCGATGGTGGGCGTGGACGGCGGGTGAGCGTCGATCAGGAACGGCCCGATGGCATCCACGCCGCTCCAGTTGCCGGCCACGTCGCGGCTGCGCAGGGTGAAAGAGTAGACAAAGTAATCAGACAGCGCGGGGCCGGTTACAGTAACCACGCTGGCCGTCGTCGTCATGTCAGGGCTGAACAAAGGGTCCTGGCCTACGGTGGTCCAGCGATACGCGTAGGCATTGACGCCACTGTGCTCGTCCGCCGGCCGGTTCCAAGCAAGCGTGACGGTGTTGTCGTTGATGCACTCGTTGGTGGGCGGGCTGGAAATAAAATCGACATCAGCGGACGGATGAGTCATATCCAGCCAATAAGGGCCAACACTGGGCGCCTGGCCGGCCGCCCACCAACCGGCGGCGTCTTGGACGCGCGTGTGAAGATGGAAATTCTGGCCGCTGGCGCTCGCCGAGGCTTCGCAGTTCAACATCCCGGTGGAGCTGGGGCTGTCATCCGCGTACCACCAGCAAGATATATCTCCGGGTATCGTCGTGGTCGGATAGCGGGTCCAGGCGTAGGCATAGCGCAACTCGTTGGGGTAAGTCCCATCGCCGGCGCCTACCCAGGTGACGTCCGGCCAATAATCGTTGCTCCAGGTCCGGACGGGCCGGTCGACGACGATGGAACTAGGGTTGGTAGGCGGGGTCGTGTCAAGGTCTATGTTGAAGGTGCCCGTGACCATATTGCCAGCCACATCGGCGAGGCGAAGGCGGAGCCGGTTGAGATGCGCCGCGCCTGAGTCGTGTCTGAAGGCGTTCTGGCCGGTAATCGTCTGCGAATCGAGCATCCCGGAGCTGCCGGTGCACGAGACAGGCTCCCAGGCGTTCCAACTGGCGCCGCCGTCCTCAGAAAAAGACGCCTGGGCCGAGCCAACGTCCAGGCCGCTTTCAGAATCCCACACGGTGGCGGTAAAGGGGACGATGTATCCCGATCCCGGCAAGGTTTGTGTCACCCAGCCGTAGGGGGATATCCCCCCCAAGAAACGCGGTGGCACGTCGTCGTACACCTCGATTTGGTGCGTGCCGCTCACGGCGCCCCACTCGGCGGAGCCGCAACTGTAGGCCGTAGCCGTGATCGTGTACTGGCCGACCGTGCTGAAGGTATAACGCCATGCTAACTTGCCCACCGAGTGGCCATCGCCCGGCGCATCGGTTTGCCAGGCCAGCGTCACATCCGACATAGCCGGCGTGACGACAGCCGAAAAGTCCATATATTCGCCCACCATCACGCGCTTCGCCCCCGAGATAGAGAGGTCTGTCAGCGCGTACGGGCAGGGGACGGTCACGGCATGCTGTGCCGCCAACACGCCACTGCAAGCAGCGACGCGATAGGTGACCGTATAATGGCCTCCGTAGGCCCAGGTGAAACTGGCCGACTGGCCATCTTGCGGCGGGTTGTTCGGCTCGTCCCAATAGTGGCCAAGCGGCCCGGTGGCGTTGGTGGGGCTGACGGCGCCGGTCAAGGTCAGCGCCTGGTTGGCAGCCACCGTCGAATCGCCAGAGATGCTCACGCTGTCAAGTGGTACAGGGCACTCAGCCATCAGGGAGGCTACGTACACGTCCGAGTTTCCCCGACTGTCTTGCCAGCCGGCCCACACGGCTGTGTTCGAAAAGGCGTAGTTGGCGGCCAACGCCGGGTAATGGATGCCAAAGCCGCTATCCACGCGGGCCGGGTACTGCCAGCTCGCGCCGCCGTCGGCCGTGCGCGCCCAGTAAATCGCCACGTCCTCTTCCACGCGCTCGTTTCTCCAGGCGGCGTACACCACCCCGTCGTCGACGGCCGCCAGGACCGGCGAGTCAGCCCGGTAGCCAGTATCCAACTGCCTGCCCCCGCCCCACGAAGCGCCGCTGTCGTTCGAGACGCTATAGTACACGTGGGCGGGCAGAACCGCCGTACTCGAACGCCTTTGTTCTCCGACAGCCCTGGTCCACACCAGGTGCACGCACGAGCCGAGCGGCTCGACGGCCAGTTGAGGCTGCTGATACAGAATTGCGCTCGATGGATCGCTAAAGCAAGCCAGATCCTCCCACACAGCGCCGCCATCCCCCGAACGCGCGTAACAAACATCATCGCCATGGCCATCCTGATGATGATATTCCCAGGCCAGGTGCAGCCGGCCGGCCGGGTCGGCCGCCAACGTGGGGCGGCCGCGAACTGTTGGGGTAAAGGGGAGTGTGGACGTAACCCAGTTGCCACCCCCGTCGCCGGACTGGGCCAGGACAAGCTGGCCTTGCGATGGCCAGGCGGCATAAACGGTGCCGCTATAGACAGCCAGGGCAGGGCTGTTGGGGGTCTCGCCATTGCCATCGGCTTGGTTGCCAGCGATGAGTCGAGCGGTTTCCCAGCTCTGCCCGCCATCGGGCGAAGAGTTATACCAGGCTTGCCAGACGGCCCCCTCAGTCAAGCGCCAGGCGACGTGCAGCGTGATGGCGTCCTGAACGGCCAGCGCTGGCCAGATGGCGCCAAGGCTGCCGCCCACCTGGGTATTCGCACTCCAGCTCTGGCCGCCGTCCGTCGAGCGGGCAACGTACAAGGCCGTGTTTGTGACGCGATTGTCACTCCAGACGGCGTACAGGTTGCCTGTGCTGCCGGTGGCCAAGACGGGCATCGTTTGGATAGCCACGCCCTCGTCATTCACCTGGATGGGCGCGCTCCAAGCGCCTTCCCGGTAGGAGAGAGCAATATCGGACGAGTCCGACCAGGCCGTGTAGAGTTGGTCGCCACCGGCCGCCAATGCCAGGTGCTGCTTGAGCGCGCTGCTGGCGACGACGATCCCGTCTCTTCCCCAACTGGTGTCGCGCTTGTCGGCGTAGAGAATGGATTGCGTGCCCGATATGACGCGCCAGGTCGCCCAGGCCATCCCATCGCCGCTCACCGCCAGCGCCGGCTCGTCGGAAACGGCCCCGGCGTCGTTCACCACCTGGTCGGCTGCTTGCCAGGCGAGGCCAGCGTCGGTCGAATGGTTGAAATAGACCTCCGCCGACCCGGAGCGTCCATCTTTCCAAACCGCGTATACCGAGTTGCGGTCGACGGCGAGCGCGGGGGATTCTTGGGGATAGGCGCGTACCAGGTCACGGTTCAGCCTGGCGTTGGCGCTCCAGGTAGAGCCATCATCCGAATAAGCATAATAGATATCTGGGGCGTCGACGCGCACCTCGTCCCAGGCGACGTGGAGGCGGCCGGAGCTGCTGATGGCGATATCGGGATGGTAGTGGCTGAGAAGGCCGGCCGTGTCGTCGCTGACGCGCGCATCTGTACCCCAGGTATGACCGCCGTCGAAAGAGCAGTCGGCATAGATGCCGGGGGCCGGGCTGAGGCGTCCGTCGCTCCAGGCGATACAGACCGTGTCGGTAAGCACGGCGATGGCCGGGCTGCCCAAGTTGTAACCTGAGTCGACGACAAGCGGTTCGATCCAGCTCCGCCCATCGTCGGTGGAGCGGGCATAATAGATATCGAAGCCGTTGTACCACACGACGTGGATAGGGCCAGCCGGATCGTAGGCGATGTCGGGCGCCGAGGCAGTCGCGCCAGCGTTACTCACCCGCCGCGAAGGCCCCCAAGTCCGCCCGCCGTCGGCCGAGGTGGCAAAATAGACGCTGTCATAGCCGCTGCGATCGTCCACCCACACGGCATAGACGTCGCTGGTCACGGGAGAAGCGGCCAGGGAGGGAAAGGTTCGAGAGACGGTCCCCGGTGCCGGCGCGGACGTGTCGTTGACGCGCACGCCCCCGTTCCAGGGCGCGTCGGCCAAGGCGGGGCGGCTTGCGGCCTGGCTGCCCAGCAGGGCAGCCAGGCCGGCCAAGGCCAAGACGATGGGTAAGGTGCGGACTAGCCTCTTCATGGTCAACTCCTTTTCTTGACTTCAATTATAGGTTCACGTTTTACATGACCTCAATTATACACACCAGGCGTCTAGAAAGCGTCTAAAAACGCAGGAAAGATTAAGTGCCTGCCCCCAAGGGCAACCACAGGGGGTTGCCCCTACGTCTCAACCAGGATTGGTCACACCCAAATCAGTAGATCACCTTGTTCAGCGGGTATTCGACGATCCCCTCGGCGCCGGCCTTTTTGAGCCGGGCGATGAGGTCACGGGCGAGCTCCTCGTCGATGATGACCTCGATGGCCACCCAGTTCGGATCGACCAGGTTGGAAATGGTCGGCGTCTGCAGGGCCGGCAGTTGGCGCGAGACCTCCTCCAACCTGGCCCTGGGCACATTCATCTTGAGGCCGGCTTTGCCTTCGGCCTGCAGCGCCCCCTTGAGCAGCATGGCCAGCATCTCGATCTTGTCGCGCTTCCAGGCATCGGCCCAGGCCTGGTGGTTGGCGATCAGCTTGGTGGTCGATTCCACCACCGTGTCGATGATGCGCAGGTGATGCGCCCGCAGCGAAGCGCCCGTCTCGGTCCCCTCGACGATGGCGTCAACCAGGTGAGGCACCTTGACCTCGGTAGCGCCCCAGGAATATTCCACCTCGGCCGATACGCCGTGCCGCTCCAGGTAGCGCCTGGTGGCCTGCACCAGCTCGGTGGCGATGCGCTTGCCCTCCAGGTCCTTGACGCTCTGCATGGCCGAATCCTCCGGCACCGCCACGACCCAGCGATAGGCGCTGGAAGTGGCCTTGCTGTAGACCAGGTCCTCGACCTCGACCACGTCGGCTTCGCTTTCGACGATCCAGTCCTTGCCGGTCAGCCCCACGTCCAGCACGCCGCGCTCCACGTAGCGGGCGATTTCCTGGGCGCGGAACATCAGGCACTCGATCTCGGGGTCGTCGATGCTGGGCGTGTAGCTGCGCGGCGACACGCCGATCTTGTACCCGGCCCTGGCGAACAGGCGCACGGTCGAGTCTTGCAAACTCCCTTTGGGTATCCCTAACTTGAGCATAGCCTTCTTCCTTTCATATTTCGTAGCTACTCGAATACATTTTTATTACACAGAGCCTCACAGAGAGGCACAGAGACACACAGAGAAGGCAAAAGCCATATTATCTCTGTGAAGCTCTATCTTCTCTGTGCATGTCTGTGACCTGATCAGTTACTCCATCAAATCGTTCAGCGCGTCGCTGGTGCGCCGGATGTCGGCGTAATTCCGCCGGGCGCGCTCGAGCAGCTCGGCGATGTCTCGGAAGCGCTTTTCCAGCTCGCCCTCGTCCCGGCTGCCCTCCCACGCTTCGCGCAACAGGTCTTCAAACGACTTGCGCTGATCCAGGTCGCCCAGGATCATGTCCAATTCGCCCACGACCAGCTCGAACAGGCGAATCTTGCGCGCGAGCAAGTCCAGGATACGGGCCTCGATGGTGGCCAGGCTGGACAAGTTGACGATCGTCACGTCGTGCTCCTGGCCCAGGCGATGCAGTCGCCCGATGCGCTGCTCGACGCGCATGGGGTTCCACGGCAGGTCATAGTTGACCAACTGGTGGCAAAACTGCAAGTTGTGCCCCTCAGCGCCGGACTCGGTGCTGACCATGACCTGGTAATCGCCCTTGAAGGCGCGGATGGCGTCCTCTTTTTGGTAAATGTCCAGGCCGCCGTGAAAGCCCACCGCCGGGTAACCCCACAAGTTCAACTGGTCGACGACCCTGTCCAGCGTCCGGCGGTAATCGGTAAAGACGATGAGCTTGCCGCCCAGGCGCTCCAGCACCTCGCGCACGGCCAGCAGCTTGCGCGGCGTCTGGATCGAGCGGGCCAGCTCGAGGTAGCCCTGCAAGCGGGCGCGGGCCGCGTCGGTGTGATGGGTGTCGGCGATGACGCGCTCGAGGGTGGCGGCCACCGCCTGGGGGCTGGAGCACAGCTCGCGTTGGAGCGTGAGCAGCACCAGGCGCAGGTATTTGCGCCCGTGCTCCTGCTGGAAGCTGTGGCGGATATAATCGGTCACCTGGCGGTACAGCTCCATTTCCGGCGGAGTCAGCTCGAGATGATAAATGGCCGCCCGGCGGGCGGGGAAGCGGATGCCCACCGAGCTGCGCCGGTTGCGGATCATCACGTCGCTCAGCAGGCGGCGCAGGGCGCGCTCGTTGCGCGGCTGGCGCGCGTCGCCCCATTTCAAAAACTGCCGTTTGAAAGCGCGCACCGTGCCCAACTGGCCCGGCTGGAGGATGGTGATCAGGCTGTACAATTCCAGCAGGTCGTTTTGGACCGGCGTGGCCGTCAGCATCAGCACGTAGCGCTTGCGGATCTGGTTGACAAAGCGCCACACCTGGGTGGCGCGGTTCTTGAGCTTGTGCGCCTCGTCCACGATCAGCAGGTCGTACTCCCGCCCCAGTATTCGCCCCGCGTGCGGCTGGCGCTTGGCCAGGTCCAGCGAGACGATCCAGCGCCCGCTCTGAGCACTCTCCAGGCCGTCCCAATCGTGATCTGCGCGCACCACGTCAAATTTTTCGCGGAACTTGGCCGCCATCTCTTCGCGCCACTGCTCGGTGAGCGAGGCCGGCGTGAGGATCAGGATCGTCTGGGCCAGGCCGCGCTCGACCAGCTCTTTCATCACGATGCCGGCCTCGACCGTCTTGCCCAGCCCCACCTCGTCGGCCAGCAGCACCCGCCCGCGCATGTCACGCAGCACGCGGCTGGCCGTTTCGAGCTGGTGTTCGTAGTGCTCGACGGCGATGTCGTCCAGGCAGATCAGCTCGCCAAAGCCGCGCGACAGGCGCAGGGCCTCGGCCTGTTGGCGCAGGCGGAACACGGCCGGGGGGCTGGGCTGGCGCCCGCGCAAAAAGGCGGCCAGGTCCTGCTCGCCCTCAAAGACGCGCGGCAGCAGGCGGACGCCGGGCAGCGCCTCGATGGCCGACTGCAGGCGCAGGTCGACGTTGTAGCGGTGGCCGCAGCGAAAGCACTCGATGGCCAGCTCTTCGTCCAGCCAGCCGCACTGCGGGCAGCGCTTGCCCAGCT